>CAYVDO010000216.1:0-13518 GCA_964450125.1 uncultured bacterium | reverse complement strand
CCCCGAGGAGGCATCGAGCTAGGAGCCTGTCGCCGTGCGCGGCACATTTTCCGACCGGCTCCTAGGGCGGCTCGCCCGTCGGTGCGTCGGCATTGCACGTGGTGGGCGATCTCATCACGACCATCGGAACGCAGAGCGCGGCGCTGGAAGCGGCGGGTAAAGAGTTGGCTCGGTCCGCGGAGGCGGTTCACGACGGCAGCGCGGCCGTGCAAGATGGCGCGGCTGCCGTTGCCCACTCGGCAGTCATCCATCGCTGGCTGCACGAGACGGCGTTCGGCATCCTCGCCGACATGCGCAGCGGTGCCCCGCGCGTGAGGTTGCTCGACCGTGTCCACGCCGAGGTGACGCCTGTGCTCACCTCGACCTGGCAGTCCCTGCGCTGCTTGATCCAGCTCTACGCGGGCTCTGGCCCGCAGGGCAGCACCGCGCCCGTGGCAGGGATGGGCCACTCGCCATCGGCCAGCAGCAGTTTCGCCGCGCCGCAAGGGTCACACGCGCGCCCCGCGCAGACTCACGGCAGCACGGCTTCGTGGGGCGCGCAGTCGAGCGGGCACGTGCACCGTTGACCCGAGTGCGTCGATTTCGGCGCGTCTGGTGCCGCGTCGTGTGACCTGAGTCACTCGAAATTGCCGCTTCGTATCGAACGAATGTGCGACGTGTCGGCGCGGAAGCTGACCGCGCCGTGCGCTCTCGTGATCCGACCTCCGTCGGATGGATCACGCTTCGTTCTCGCCCCAAGCTTGGACTTCACGTGCGCACGCTCGTGCGAGGCTGGACGTCTCGCGATTGCGCCGAGGAGGGGCGAATGAAAGACCAAACGAAGCGAACCAGTCGCGTTTCGCCATCGTGCCTGGGGAGACGTGCCTTCAGCCACGGTGGTCGTGGCGGTGCGCTCGTGGCGTCGCTCGTGGCCGTCGGCCTGATTGCGAGCGCGGCATCGTTCGCTGCGGCGGCGAGCACGCCCACACGTGTGGGTGCGAGCAAGCCGCTCGTGCGCGCGGCCGCCGCGGGGTCGTTCACCACGTCCGACCTCACAGGCGCGCTCACGCCGTTCGATCTGGCGTACTCGCTGCTCGGACCCGGCGTCACGATCTCCAACGTGACGTTCACCGGCGCGCTGGTCGCGGCCGGCACCTTCGCCGGCGGAGCGGGAATCATCTCTTTCCCATCGGGCGTCATCCTGGGTTCGGGCAACGTCGCCAACGTCACCGGCCCCAACGTCACCGACAGCATCTCGCTCGACAACGGTTTGCCCGGCGACGCCGACCTCAACTCGCTGGTTGGCGGATACCTGACCCTCGATGCCACGATCCTGGAATTCGACTTCGTGCCGAATGCGACCACGGTCTACTTCGAATACGTGTTCGCCTCGGACGAGTACAACGAGTGGGTTTACACCGGCTTCGACGACGTCTTCGCCTTCTACGTCAACGGCCAAAACTGCGCCGTGGTCGGCGCGCCGGTGGTGCCGGTTTCGATCGACACCATCAACAACGGCAATCCGTACGGCAGCGGCGGCGTCAACGCCAACCTCTACCTCAACAACGATCTCGAGGACGGCGGCGGCGCGATCAACACCGAGATGGATGGCCTGACGCAGACGCTGGTCTGCCAGGCCAGCGTGCAAGCCAACCAGACCAATCACATCAAGCTGGCGATCGCGGATACGTCGGATCACGTCTGGGATTCGAACGTCTTCATCCGCGGCGGAAGCCTTTCCACCACGCCGCCCGAGAGCTGCAACGACGGCGCCGACGACGATGGTGATGGACTGGTGGATTGCAGCGATCCTGATTGCGCGAGCAGCAACTACTGCCTGCCGTCTTCCGAGTGCGGTGACGGTAACCTCGACCCGGGCGAGCAGTGCGACGACGGCAATTCCGACAACGGCGACGGCTGCAATGCCGCCTGCCAGCTCGAGTTCTGTGGCAACGGTGTCCTCGATCCTGGCGAGCAATGCGATCCCGAGATTCCGGGACCGGGTGACGACTGCCGGCCCGATTGCACGCTCGGCGTGTGCGGCGATGGAATCCTCGACGAAGAGGAGGACTGCGACGACGGCAACCTCGTGAACGGTGACGGCTGCAGCGACTCCTGCCACATCGAGGAGCCCGAGTCCGCCTGCAACGACGGCTTGGACGACGACTTCGACGGGCTCATCGATTGCTTCGATCCGGATTGCGCCTCGGACGGTGACTGCGAGGGGATCGAGCTCTGCTACAACGGCACCGACGATGACGGTGACAGCCTCGTCGACTGCGCCGACGCGGCCGATTGTGCGGCGTTTCCGGCCTGCGCGCCGACGCCCACCGAGGTCTGTGACAACAGCCTCGACGACGACGAAGACGGTCTCTACGACTGCTTCGACGACGATTGCGCCGCGTTCCCGGCCTGTGTGTGTAGCGATGCCGACGGCGACGGCTACGGGAATCCTCCCTCGCTCATGTGCGCCGATCCGGCGCTCGACTGCAACGACGGCAACGCCGCCGTGAACCCGGGCGCAGTCGAGGTTCCTGGCAACGGCCTCGACGACGACTGCAACCCGGCCACCAGCGATTGCCAGGACGCGGACGGCGACGGCTACGGCAATCCAGCCTCCGCCGATTGCGATCACCCGCAGCTCGACTGCAACGACGGCAACGCCGACGTGAATCCCGGCAAGACCGAGATTCCCAAGAACGGCGTCGACGACGACTGCAATCCCGCGACGCCGGGCGCGTGCACGCCCAAGCTCGCGGAGGCGTCGGTGGGTGGGGGCTCGAGCCCCGCTCCGGGAAGCGTCGATCTCGGGCTCTACCTGATTCCGGGCGCGGCGCTGGCCCTCGTGTTCCGTCGGATCGGCCGCGCAGCACGCCGCTGCCGTTCGTGACGTAGGCGTCATCGGCGCCGCGGCGAGCGGCGCCGGGCCGTTCGACTCGGATCCCGTCGGGAGCGCGCTGCATCCCGACGGGATTCCGTCGTTCGGGCGTTCGCGAGTGATCCACGAGTGGTTGCGAGCGCACGGCCGTTCCCTCATCATGGGGCGTTCGCATCGTCAGACCCTCGCGGAGGATCCCTCGTGCGTCGACCCATGAATCGCTCGATCGTTCTCGCCACTGCGGTGGCCGTGCTCATCGTGCGCGCACCGCAGAGCGCCGCCCAATACTGCGCCGCGCCCACCACCAACGAGTGGTTCGACATCTCTGCGATGGGCGGCAATCTGGGCCTCGGCAACGACGCCGCGATCATGTGCATGTGGCCGCTCACGTTCACGCTCTACGGCACGACCTACGACAACATCGTCATCAGCTCGAACGGCTATGCGTTTCTGACCAATGCGGGCTTCAACCCCGGCTGCTCGCTCGCCCCGCCGCCAGGCGGCACGAATCCCAGCAACGTTGCGTTACCGAACCTCTCGGCGCCAGGTGCGCTGATCGCGCCACTTTGGGACGATCTGGATCCGTCGATCGGCGGCGGCGTTCATTCGGTCGGCTGGGCGCTGGCCGGGCAGCCGCAGCGGCTGGTCGTGCAGTGGGATGGCGTACCGCATGCTGGCGGCGGTGGGACGGGTAAGTTCCAGATGCAGCTCGAGGACGTCACCCACGACATTCTCTTCTGTTACCAAGACGTCGACTTCGGGAATCCGGCGTACGATTTCGGCGCCAGCGCCACGGTCGGCATTCAGGACGCGACCGGCACGCAGGCGCTGCTCTACTCGTTCAACTCGGCGTCGCTCTCGAACAACTCGTGCATCCGCATCTACTCGACGTGCCCGTGCACCGACGCCGATGGTGACGGCTACGGCAATCCCGCGTCGCCGGCTTGCACCTACGCACAGCTCGACTGTGACGACACCAACGCCGCCGTGAATCCGGGCGTCACCGAGGTGTTCTTCAACGGCATCGACGACGACTGCAATCCCGCCACTCCGGTCAACCCGGCTTGCATGACCGTTGCCGCGTCGGAGGCGCCGAAGCAACCCGCGGGGGCGAGCGCTGGCGCCACCGCCGTGGGTGTTGTGTTGCCGCTCATGCTGCTTCGATGGCAACGTCGGCGTACGCGTCGCAGCACTCCATGAGCACGCTCGTCTCCTCACGCCTGCGCCGCCCGATTGCCGGTGCCGTCATCGCGGCTTGCGCATCGTTGGCCATCAGCGGTTGTAGCAAGCAGGGTGGCGGACAGGCTTCGATCTCGTTGGCACGCGGTGAGTCGGTGGAAGTGGTTCTCGAGGTGAAGGCCGGCGAGTCCGAGGGCGGTGAGCTCGAGTCTTGCGATCTCGTCGTCTTGAACGAGCAGGATCCGGACACCGCGCTCGCGCTAGAGCAGGTGGACGTGACGTTCGGTAAGCCGTCGAAGACCGCCGATCGCCGCTGCGGCGCGATCGCCACCCTCGATGCCCACGACGATGCCGTGCCCGGCGACTACGTGGTCGAGGCCACGTTCTTCTACGAGTTCTCGTCGCCCTTCCAGGGAACCCAGGAAGGCGACGACTTCGGCTCGATCCTGGTCACGCTCACGCCCTGATCACGCGCGCGCGACGCTGACCGGCACTCCGCTGAGCTGAGTGCTGCCCGAGAGCGCGTCGAAGAGGCGCTCGTCGGTGAGATCGTTGATGCTCACACCGGGATGAGCGATCGCGACCGACAGTCCATCCCCAGCGCGGTCGTGTCCCCAGCCGTGAGGCAGGCACACGACTCCCGGCATCATCTCGTCGCTGATCTCGACGGGTGCCTCGATGGTCGTGATCCGCGAGGTGATCGCGGCGCGATCTCCCGCGCCGAGCTTGCGTCGTGCGGCGTCGTCGGGATGGATGAGCAGCGTGCATCGGTCCTGGCCGCGCACCAGCCGGGTGCTGTTGTGCATCCACGAGTTGTTGCTGCGGAGCTGACGGCGGCTGATGAGCAGCAACGCGTCCGGCGCGAATGCGGAAGTGCTCACCTCGGGCGTGGCCGTTTCGAGCTTGCGCTCGAGCCGGGGTAGGTCGTCGAGCATCGGAGCGGGTACGAGCTGAATGCGCTTCGAACGCGTGGCCAGGCGTGCCGGCAGCCGCGCTTCCAATGGACCGAGGTCGAGCCCGTGCGGCGCGTCGAGAAGCTTGGCGAGGTTGAGCCCTGGTGAGCCGGGCACGAAGCGGTCTCCGTGGGGTCCGAGACGGATCAGCAAGTCGAGGAGACCGCGAGGTCCGAGCCGCCGCGCGAGTGGCGCACCGAGCGAGGTCGCGAGCCGCGTCATGCCACCGCGGCGGCGGCCGATACGCTCGCTGAGCGCCAGGAAGATCTCGTGATCGTGACGCGTGCCTGCGGGTGCCTGCAGCATCGCCGCCGAGAAATGGGCGACGTTCCGCACGGCCAGCGCCTGGGCGAGCATGGGAAAATGGTCGTGCTCGAGCCCCCAGCTCGGCGGCAGGATGAGGTGCGCGTGGCGCGTGGTCTCGTTCTTGTAGATGTCGATCGCGACCATGAAGTCGAGCCCGGCGAGTGCTTTCTCGACGCGGGCGCCATTCGGTAGCGAGAGCACCGGGTTCCCGGCGTGGGTGACGAGCCCGCGGATCTGCCCGTGGCCAGGGGTGTCCATCTCCTCGGCGAACGCCGCCACCGGCAGCTCGCTGGTGAACTCGCGGAGCCCGCTAACCCTGCTGCGCCAGCGGTCGTAGCTGCCGCGCTGGCCGAGAAGCGTCGCCACACCGGCGAGGTCGACCACCGGCGTCGTGAACATCCAGCCGCCTTCGCGATCGAGATTGCCGGTCACCACGTTGAGCACGTCGGTGAGCCACGTGGCGAGGCCCCCGAACTCCTGGACGCAGGCACCCATCCGCGAGTAGCAGGCCGCCCGCGGCGCCGCGGCAAACTCGCGCGCCAGCACACGAATCTCGGCGGCGGCGATTCCGACCCACCCGGATACGCGCTCCGGTGTGAACGGCGCGAGGCGCGCGCGTACCACGTCGAGACCGTCGGTGAAGCTCGCCAGTCGCCCCGGTTTGGCGAGGCCTTCCTCGAAGAGCGTGGTCACCAGCGCTGCGAGCAGCGCCGCGTCGGTGCCGGGGCGGATGAAATGGTGGCGGTCGGCGATGGCGGCGGTCTCGCTGCGGCGGGGATCGACCACCACGATGCGTCCGCCGCGGGCGCGGATCGCCTGCAGCCGCCCCTTCACGTCGGGCGCAGACATCGCGCTGCCGTTCGACACCACGGGATTGGCGCCCACGATCAGCAAGAAATCGGTGCGCCCCAGGTCGGCGACCGGAATGAGCGCCTGGTTGCCGTAGAGGAAGTACGAGGTCATGAGACGCGCGAGCGCGTCCACCGAGTTCGACGAGTAGTTGTTGTGCGAGCCCAGCAGATCGCGAAATGGCAGTCCGAAGAGGAGGGCGCTCGAGCTGTGCGCCGTCGGGTTGCCGATGTAGAGCGCGACCGCGTCGCGGCCGTGCTGACGCTGGATGTCGACGATCCGGTGGGCCGCTTCGTCGAGCGCATCGTCCCACGCGATCGGCTTCCAGGTGTCGCCGACGCGGCGCAGGGGCGCGCGGATGCGGTCGGGGTCGTGCTGGACGTCTTGAAGCGCCACGCCCTTGGGGCAGAGATGCCCGGCGCTGAACGGGTCCTCGGCGTCGCCGCGGATGCCCGTGATGCGGCCGTCCTCGTGGGTGACTTCGAGGCCGCAGATCGCCTCGCAGAGATGACAGACGGCGTAGCCGGTCGTGGACATGCGCACCTCCCCGTGACGGGAAGCGTGCCGGGACCAGCTCGCGTTCGGCCACTCAGGCGGATTGGAACTCGCCGCGATCCCAGCGCTCGCGCAAGACGAACTTCTGGATCTTGCCCGAGCCGGTGAGTGGGAAGGCGTCGACGAAGATCCAGTGACGCGGCGTCTTGGGCGCAGCCAGACGTGCACGCACGTGGGCGCGCAGGGACTCGACGGCGGGCGGCGTCGACGTGGCGGAGCGGATGAAGGCCACGAGCTCTTCGCCCATCTTGGGATCAGGAACGCCGATCACCGCGACCTCGGCCACCTCGGGATGCTCGTGGATCACGGCCTCGATCTCGGCGGGGAAGAGGTTCTCGCCGCCGCGGATCACCATGTCCTTGAGCCGGCCGGTGATGCGGCAGTAGCCGCGCTCGTCCATGGTCGCGAGGTCACCGGTGTGAAGCCAGCCGTCGGCGTCGATGGCGGCGCGGGTGGCGTCGGGCTTGTCGAAGTACTCGTGCATCACGAGATAACCGCGCGTGCAGAGCTCGCCCACCACGCCCGGCGCCACGATCTCGCGAGTCATGGGATCGACGATCTTGACCTCGGTGCAAGGCAGCGGCGGCCCCACGGTCTCCGCTTTGTCCTCGGGAGTGTCGTGCAGCCGGGTCTGGGTGATGACCGGAGACGACTCCGTTTGCCCGTAGACGATCGAGAAGCTCACGCCGAGCCGTGACTCGATCGCGCGCACCAGCTCGGGCGCCACGCTGGCGCCGCCCGAGACCACCACGCGCAGGGAGCCCAGATCGCGGCTGGTGAAGCTCCCGTGCTCCATCATCGCGATGAGCATCGTGGGCACGCCCAGGAAATGCGTGGCGCGTTCCCGCTCCACCAGCTCGAGCGCACGCCCCGGTTCGAATGCCGGCAGAAACGCATGCGTGGCGCCGATCTGGAGTGGGCCCAACGCCGACAACACGCAGCCGGCGGTGTGGAAGAAGGGCATGGCGTGGGCGTAGACGTCCTCGGGGCGAGCGTCGAGCAGGCGCATCGTGAGGCGGGCGTTGTTGGTGAGCCCGCGATGGTGGAGCAAGGCGCCCTTGGGGAATCCGGTGGTGCCGGACGTGTACTGGATCTGGGCCGGCATCTCGGGCGTGACGGTGGGAAGCTCGCGCGGGGGGCCGCTGCTTGCGACGAACTCGTCCCAGCGCTCGATCTCGACGACGTGGCGCAGCTCCGGCAGCGCGCCGCGTACCTCCAGGACGGTGTCGGCCATCGGATTGCCGCGGAACTCACCCACGTGGAAGAGCCCGGCCGATCGCGATTGGCGCAGCACGTAGTCGAGCTCGCGGGCACGGTACGCGGGATTCACGGTGACGATGACGAGGCCCGCGAGCGCCGCACCCAGCTCGAGCAGCAGCCATTCGGGGAGGTTGGGCGCCCAGATCGCAATCCGCTCGCCAGGTTCGAAGCGCGTGAGCAGGGCTTGCGCGACCCGCTCGGCATCGCGTGCCAGCTCGGCGAAGGTCCACGTCCTCCGCTCACCGGGCTCGAGCCCCCAGGCGATCACCGCGACGCGATCGGGATTCGCGTCGCGCGCCTGACGCAGCACGCCGCCGACGGTGGTGTCGTGAACCGGCTCCGAGCTTTCCGCGGGCCAGTGGGATTGCGCCAGGGCCATCGCCATCCTCCGAGCGCCCACTCCTCCGCCGGGCGCCCGCACGGGCGCTCGTGGCGCGAAGGTTCAGGCGCCGCGTTTGGTGGAGGCCGCGCGCTTGGTGCGCCGAGACGGCGCTTTCGGCGTGCTCGCGGCCGACGCAGCAGAAGCCGAGCGGATGCTCGGCGCGGATGCAGGGCTCAAGCCTGCGAGCGATCGAAGCCGGCGGTTCACGTCTCCGAGCAGGCGGCCCGGCAAGCGCCGCAAGCTCAGACCGGACGCGAACTTCTTGAGCTCGTCGAGATCCGGAAGCACCCGCGGCGTGGGCAACGCGCCGCGCACCGTGACGGGAATCGTGAAGATCGGTGGACCCATGATGCGCTCGACGCCGATCCATTCGAGCAGGCTCGCTTCGATGCGCACGGTGCCGCGAAGGTCGAGCTCGCCGCTCGCGAGGCTCATCGTCCCCGTGACGTGCACGGTCATGCCGAACGCCTCGATGTGGCCGGTGGTCAGGTGCACGCGTCCCGGCTTGAGATCGCCGGCGAAATGCAGTCGCTCGAAGCGTGTACCGAGGGCGTCGAGCTCGATGAGCTTGCGAAACGGTGAGAGCACACCCGACACCATCCCGGGCACCAGCGGCGACAGCACCTCGGCGAGAAGCTGAATCGTGTGCAGGCGACCCTTTTCCAAGCCGAGGCGGAACGTGCCGCGCCCGCCGCTCTTCCAGCCGGTGCGGCTGGGAAAGGTGACGTCGAGCTCGGCGTCGAGCGCGCCCGAGACGATCGCCGGCAGGCCCGCGAGCTCGAAGAATGCCGCCGGGTCCGGGGCTTTGAGCGTGCCGCTCACGCGGGTGCCGGAGTGTGCAGAGCCGGGACCTTCGATGGCGCCGTGAAAGACGCCGCCGGCCGTCCGGAACGAGATCGGTGCGAGGGAAACCGCGCCCCGTTCGATTGCGAGATCGCCCGCGATGGTGTCCACGGTACGGCGCCGGAAGTGGACGCGACGCAAGTCGAGGTGCACTGCGACGTCGGGCCACGCTTGCTTGTGACGCGCCGTGCCGCGGCTCGAAGTACCGCCCGAGCGGCGCGTCACCACGGCGCGTACCGGCTGCAGGCGATCGAGGAAGTCGTCCAGGTCGAGCGGGTCGGCGTGGACCTGCAACGCCGCCTTCATGCCGTGAGCTTGCGGCTGGACGGTGCCGTCCAGGGTGAGTCGCGAGCGCGGGAACGACACCACCAGACCGGCGACGCGCACACCGTCGCGCTCGACGCGAACCAAGCCCCCGCGCACGTCTCCGCGCAGTCCGGCACGGCTGGGCCCCGTCGCTTTGTCGGTGGTGCTGATTTCGAGGGCGGTGCCGCCACCGGTGACCGTGAGCCCCGGCGGCTCGAGCGTGAGGCGAAGCAGCGGGCGATCCTCACCCGCGCGCCCGCGTCCGCCGAGCACGCGTACAGCGCGCTTCGCCCCTGCACCCGCCTTGGGGCTGCGGGTGTTGCGACGGCTCGTGCGCTCGGTAGCCATGGGATCGTGCGAGGGGTGCCGTCTCAGCCGCTGGTCCGCAGGATCAATCCCGACATGGGTGGCACCGTGATCGTACCCGAGACCGCTTGCCAGCCGAGCAAGCCCGGCGATGGCCAAGCACCGCCCCCGCTCAACACCAGCTTCTCGCGTCGCGTCGCGTCGACCACGTAGCTCAGGCTCACGGCATCTTCGGGATTCACGATCACACGTCCCCCGCTGTAGTCACGTTGCAGGAGCCCGCTGGCGGTCAGCACGTACTCGCTCTGCGGTACGCCGATGTCCAGATCGTCCTCGGGCCATTGTTGCACGTCCGAGTCGACCTCGGGGCTGGAAAAGAAGTGCAGGGAGTTGTCGTTGGCGACCAGCATGTAGCAGGCCACCGAGAGCGTTCGGCGTGCGATGTCGGTGGGCGCCGCGTAGTCGAGGGCGACCGCGTGCTTGCCGCCGCGAACGATGCTCGCGAAGTCCGCGAGCTGCTGGAGCAGGCGCGGCTTGTCGAAAAGCCCCGCGCGCACCTTGAACGCGAATCCCTCGAAGAACATGCCGTCGGCCATCGGCATCAGCTCGAGACCGCGGAAGCCGGGAGTCTCCCAGCCCGCATAGGTATTGAAGAAAACCGTCTTGCCTGGGTACTCGCTGCGAGCCGAGGAGAGCAGCGAGTAGATCCCGTCGTAATACGCGGTTTCGTCGTAGCCGACGGGCGGCTCGGTGACGAGATCTTCGAAGTCGGAGGTGATGGTGGTGGTGTTGTCGAAGTAGAGGCCGTCGTAATACGCCATCTGAGGGCCGAGCACGCTCTTCTGCAACGCCCACCACTTGGCCCGTTTGGTCGGGTCTTGAACGTTGATGTAATACCAGCCGTTGGTGCTGTTGCGGACGTAGTTCCCAGAAGCGGCCTTCCAGAGCAGGTTCTGCGCGACGGCCTGCGCCCACTGTGGATCGCCCGATGGCGGCCGCGTCTCCGGGCCGTGAACGCCCGCGATCTTGATGTAGTAGAGCGCGGTGAGCGTGGGGTTTGCCTGACGAAGCTCGTCGAGCTTGTTGGGCCCGACGCCGATGACGTGCAAGTCGTGCGAGGCGACGAAGTCGACCTCTTGTGAGTCATCGCGCGAGTAGGAGCCCTGGAAGACCTTGCGGAGCCCGCCGCTGGGCGCGGGCGGGACGGCGCCGGTGCCCGAGACGCCGAGCGCCAGGAAGTCGAGCTTGCTCGAATCGAGAGACGAAGCGGTCGCGAAACGAAGTTGGATCAGCCCGCTGTTCGCGACGAAGCGCGCCACGTCGGCGGTGGCGTTGGACTGGATCGTGGTCCAGATCCCACTCTGTGTGACGGCCGAGTTGTCACCGACGGTGACCCACTGCTGGGTCGTGACGTCGAGCAGATCGAACGTCCAGCGCTGGGAACTGCCCGGCTGACCCTTGTAGTTGGCACCGACGTAGAGGGCACCTACCGTGCTGCGCGGGACGCTGGCAGGAAGCTGGAACGAGAAGACGCCCTGGTAGCCACCCGCGGACGGATAGAACGCCAGGTAACGGCCCCAGTCGTTGGCGGTTCCCGACTGGTCCAGCGTCGAGAGCGCACTCAGCGGTTGGCCGTTGTCGGTGCCGAGTGCGGTCTGGAATGCGATGGCGAAGAGCGTGTTGACCTGACACGAAACCGCGACGCCGAGCGCGCCGAGCGCCAGAAGCCAGGCGCTAGCCCGCCGCCGCGTTCCGCGCCGTGATGCCGCGCGCACGTACAGCATGGTTCCCCCCCGCAACCCCGCGCCGGGGATCGCCCGCCGCGCGGTGGTACCGCTCGACTTCCGACGGCCGCGTGTTGCACTTGCGGGTCCGTCGCTTCAGAACTTGTAGCCGAGGCCGACGTAGTAGGTCTCGTCGTCCTTCTGGCGTTCCGGCTCGGGCTTGTTGTCGTACTCCAGGATCATGCCGAGCTTGGCTTTCCAGCCGGCGACGATCTCGGAGCCGAGTGCGGCGTCGTTGCGGAGCTGCCAGTCGTTGGTCTCTTCGAAGTTCGGGACGTAGATCACGCTGTCCGTGAACTCGAGACCGAGGGGCAAGCTCACGCGGGTGTCCGCAGCCGCGCGCCCGGCGACGTGGTTCTCGTCGCCCGTGAACTTGAAATCGTTACGTACGTAGGCGGCGCCCGCTTCGGAAGAGAGGTCGATCCAGTCCCGCTCCAGGATCGTCACGCCGAAACCGCCGGAGAGGATGGTGTTGAGGTTGAGGTCCTTGAACCGGTCCTGCATGAACTCGGCGCTCACGTAAGCGAAGAGCGGGCCGGCGACGTCGTGGCGGTAGCGCCCCAGCGTGTACCAGCTCGCCTCGCTCACCGACGTCTGGTTCTCGCCGTAGCGGAACAGTCCCTTGAGCTTGATCTCGTTCACCTCGGTGGTGCGTACGGCTTCGGCCTGAAGCAGCGCGCCGACGGTGCTCGAATTGCCTTCGGTGTCACGCACCGCAACGTCGATGAATCCGCTCCACGCTGCACCCAAGAGCCGGATCTTGCGGATGTTCGTGAGCTCGAGCTGGGTGGGCGAGCCCGAAGCCGGCGTGATGACGAGGGTGCCCTTGGGGCCCGTCGCGATCGTGCCCTCGTAGCGGACGTCGTCGAGTGTCCAGACCGCCGTGGGCTGGCTGCACTCGAAACCGGTCACCAGGGTCCAGTCGATCTCGACCAATCCTGCGTAGTCGGTCTTGATCGTGAGCTTCTTCTTGGTCATCGCGCCGAAGGCACCGCTCACCTTGTCGCCGCTCGCCAGCGTGACCACCTCCGCGGCCTGCGTCACACTGGCCAGCGCCAGCACCGTCAGCAGCGCGAGAGTCGTGGTGCCACGGCCACTGCGCTTCGTTTGCCCCTTCTGTCGCGTCGCGTGGTTCATCTCCCCCCCCAGGTGTCCCGATGCGATTCGTGCGTAAAGCTCTCGCGAAAGAGGTCCCGCGATCCGCAAGGCACTCCCTCAACCGCCCATGAGGCGGCACGGCTAGAACAAGGTGTAGATGAACGGAGCCGAAGCCTGACCCACGACCACCACGAGCCCGAGTAGCAACAACATCCCCAGCAGTGGCACGGGCCACCACACCCGGTTCACCAGCGAGTAGCGAGTAACCTCGCCGAAGAGCAGACCGAGGTGCTTGAGCCGACGCATGTGCACGATCCAGAAACAGCCATCGCCTCGACGGGCGGCGCCACCCTAGCCCGACCCCCAAGTGCTGTCCAGCACTCCCCAGGTCGATGCGAGGCGGCAACGCGGGCGAGGCGTCAACCACCCAGACGAAGGCTACGCCGCGCGAGCGTTGCGAGGGAATCGGTGGATGCCCGCTGCGGCTTGGCCGCGACACGCCGGGGCTTGAACAGCCCCACCAAATGACCGGTCACGATTTGGATGGACCCGACCGCCAACCCGTAGCGGCGGGCGCAAGTCCGCGCGTCGACGCAAGGTGCCTGCGGGCGGCCTCGCGGCCGCCCCTACGAACAACTCGCACGGAATCGTGAGTGACCATCTAGCAGGCTGCTGAAAAAGGCACGCGCCAGCGGCGCGCCGACGAGCGTAGCGAGTCGACTCGGGGGTGGGGCCCCGCAAAAACCGCGCTTTTTGCGGGGCGGGGGGCTTGAAAAGCCCCCCGAGGAAGCATCGACAGGCTCGAAAAACTCGCACCGGCGAGTTTTTCAGCAGCCTGCT
>CAYVDO010000215.1:0-13583 GCA_964450125.1 uncultured bacterium | reverse complement strand
CCAAGTCGACTCGCTACGCTCGTTGGGGTGCGGGGGCCTCGCAAGCCCCCCGGAGACGACGTCGCGCTACTTGGGCCACTTCTGGTCGTGGCAGCGCTGGCAGAGCTCCTTGATGCGGGTGATCGATCCGGTGGCCTGGGCGCTCGAGCCGCTCGCGAGCGCGGCTTGCAGCGCGCCCAGCTCCTCGAGTGTGTCTGCGGTGAGCTCACGGAAGACCTCTTGGGTGGTGTAGGCCTTCGAGCCGGTGATGTCGCTGTTGGACAAGAGCTTCCCGATCTCCGCCGCGTACTCGCTCGCTCCGTTCGGTGCAGGCTTGTCGTAGAGTCGCTGCAGTGCGTTCCACGACCGCTCGATCTCCACCATCGTGAGCTGAATCGGAGTGGGCTTGCTGCAGCTCGTGCCGAGCGTGGCTGCGGCGAGGAGTCCGGCGAGACGGATCGTGCGGTTGAGCGTTCGAGGCATGCGTGCGCTCCTTTCGATCACCGCGATACCTGTGGTGAGGTCGTGCGTCAACGACGGCGTCACCGGGCGTGTCGGTGCACCGCGCAGCCACGCGAGCTGCGCGCTCGTGCCGAGGGTGGACGCCTGCAAGCGGTTGCGCGTGAAGCGAGGCGCGCGTAACTTCGCCCAGCGATGCGGAGCGAAGGCTTTGCTCTACGGGGTTTTGCGATGGCGTGGGTGCTCGCGAGCGCCGCGAGCGGCTGCGCGTCGGGAGTCCTGGCCACGCGTCTCGACCGTCTGGTGCTCTGTCGTGAGGTCACCGCCGACGCGCTCGGCAGCCCCGTCGAGATCGGCGACGACTTCACCACCCACGACGCACGTGCCGTGGTGTGGCTCGATCTGCGTGACCTGGCACATTCGCACACACTGCGATATCGCTGGTTCGACCCAGTCGGGAACCTCTATCTCGACAGCGGACCGGTGGCGCTCGATCCCGATGGTGCCTACCGCCCGCGCGCCACGGTGGCGGCGAGCATGCCCATCGCGGGCGCGCCCGCGGCGTGGCTGCCCGGCGAGTGGAAGGTGGTCGTCGAGTACGACGGCGAGGTGCTGAGCACGCAGCCGTTCCAGATCGAGTCGCGATGAAGCTGACCGTGCGCGCTGCCAGTTCTCTGGTGCTGGCCGTGGCGTTCGGTCAGGCGCCCGCGCCTGCGCGCGCCGAGCTCGACGATCCGGGCTACCACCGGGCGATGATGCTGCTTCAAGGCGGTGATGCCGCGGGCGCTGCGGAGGCCTTGAAGGAGCCGCTGGCGCGTCGCGCGGGCGAGCTCTACGTCCTCGAGCACGACCCCGCTGCGAGTGTGGAGCGCGTGCGCGCGCTGCGCGCCGAGCTCGCGACCCTGGAGCGCGACGCTGCTGTCGCCGAACATCGCGCTGGGCATGGCGAGCAGGCCCGCCAGCATCTCGAGCGGCTGCTCGGGCTCGATCCCGAGGCCAAGCTCGATCCTCTCGAAACGCCGCGCCCGCTCTTGCTCGAGCTGGACGAGCTGCGCCGTGCGCGTGACGAGTCGCCCGAGACCGCGCAGGTCGAGCTGCCCGTGGGCGCGGTGCAGGGAATCGAGCACGTGCCACCGCTGGTGGTGGTGCGCGGCAGCGAGGTGACCCTCTACGTGCGCGTGGCCTCGGCGCGCGACGCCCGCGTGCAGGTCGATCATTGCGGCGCCGCCGACGTGCGCGCGACGTGCACGGCACCCCGGCGCGCGCAGCTCGCGCGCGTGGACGGCGACGTGTTCGCGGTGAACCTGAGTGCCGTGGCCGCCGATGGCGCGAGCCATTTGCGCTACCGCGTCGGTGTCGTCGATGGCACCGGACGCTCGCGTTCCACGCCCTGGTACTCGCTCACGGTGATCGACGACGTGAGCTCCCACCTCGCCCGGAACGGCGCCGACTATGGCCCGCGCGCGCAGGCGCTCTTGCGCGCCGGCAGCGTCGATGCGCGTCTCGCGCCCGCTGCACCGCTTCCCGAGGGGGTGCACGAAGTGGACGCACGCCGCAGCAACCTCGAGGTTCGCCGCCGCGCTTACTGACCAGCCACCGCCGCGTCGCGGCGGACGCCCGCGCGCGGGCTCGTTCGCGCCGCGTGTCGGGGCGCGAGGTGGGGCACCGAGCGAGCGGGTCGCGGGTCCGTTTCGTGCTGACCCCATTTCGAGGCGTGAGGGGCTGGGGGAACGGCGAAGGGCGCTCCGCGGCCATGCACCTCGAGTCGCGGTCGTGGCCAGTGAGCCCGAATCGCATGGCCGCGGCCCAGGCGGGCCTCGGGTTCCACGGAGTCGAGCAAGGCGAGCCGTGCCCGCGGACGAGTTCCCAGACCCTCGCGACTCTACCGGCGCGTGCGCGGCAAACCGATCCACGAGCAGCAAGCACATTGCCTTGCAGCCATTTCCGACGCTGGGCTACGGTTGGGCGCTTTTTTCGGCTCGGCGATCGTCTCCTCGATTCGCTGCGCGCGCTCGAGCGGAGACTCGGATTCATGGAACACGGCAGTCGACGCGCCATCGTCGCGGCTTTTCTCGCCAACCTCGGAATCGCGTGCGCAAAGCTGGTCGCGTGGACGGCCACCGGCGCGGCTTCGATGCTGGCCGAGTCCATCCACTCGCTCGCCGACACCGGCAACCAGGCCCTGCTTCTGCTCGGCAGCTCGCGCGGACAGCGTGCGCCCACCGAGGAGCATCCGTTCGGCTACGGGCGCGAGCGCTATTTCTGGGCGTTCGTGGTGGCGCTGGTGCTGTTCTCGCTGGGCTCGCTCTTCGCGATCGTCGAAGGCGCCCACAAGCTCTCGCACCCGCAGCCGCTCGAGGCGCCCCAATGGGCCGTCGGCACGCTCGTCGTCGCCGTGGTATTGGAGGCGTTCTCGTTCTACACGGCCGTCAAGGAGGCGCGTCCGCTCAAGGGCACGCAGACGTGGTGGTCGTTCATTCGCGACGCGAAATCGCCCGAGCTTCCGGTGGTGCTGCTGGAGGATCTCGGCGCGTTGCTCGGGTTGGTGTTCGCCCTGGTGGGCGTGAGCATCGCGATGGTCACCGGTGACCCGCGCTTCGATGCCATGGGCTCGATCGCCATCGGCGCGCTGCTCGGTGTGATCGCCATCATTCTCGCCATCGAGATGAAGAGCCTGCTGGTGGGCGAGGCCGCGGCACCGTCGCAGCGCATGGCGATCCGCGAGTCTTTCGAGGCGGCGAAGTACGTGCGCCGCGTGATTCACCTCCGCACGCTTCACCTGGGGCCCGACGAGCTACTGGTCGCTGCCAAGCTCGAGTTCGAGCCGTCGCTTTCACTTCTCGATCTCGCCAACGCGATCAACGCCGCGGAGGCGGGTGTGCGCGATCGGGTGCCGAGCGCGCGCCAGATCTTCGTGGAACCCGACGTCTATCGCGGCGCCTGAGCGCACGCTCACGAGCGCGACGGAGCCGAGTCCGCATGACCAAGACACTCGTCACTGGCGCCACCGGGTTGGTGGGCTGGAACATCGTCCAGGCGCTTCGCGAGCGGGACCGCGCGGTGCGCGCGCTGGTGCGCGATCCCGACAAGGCGCGCCGGCTGCTGCCGGCCGAGGTCGAGCTGGTGGCAGGCGACGTGACGGACCCCCCGTCGGTGGATCGCGCGCTCGCCGGCGTGAACGTCGTCTACCACGCCGCCGGGTTGCCCGAGCAATGGCTGAAGGACGCCGGGCGCTTCCAGCGCGTCAACGTCGAAGGCACTCGAAACCTCGTGGAAGCGTCGCTGGCGCGCAAGGTCGAGCGCTTCGTGTACACGAGCACCATCGACGTCTTTCAGGCCGGCCCGTCCCAGGAGTTCGACGAATCGAGCCCCATCGACCCTACGCCCAAGGGCACCGCGTACGAGCGCTCGAAGCAGGACGCCGACCGACTCGTGGTGGCAGCGATCGAGCGTGGGCTGCACGCCGTGTTCTTGCATCCGGCGGCGCTCTACGGCCCCGGTCCCGCCGGCTCGCCGGGCATCAACGACTTCATCGTCCGCCTCGAGAAGCACCAGATCCCGGCCTTGCTGCCTGGCGGCATGCCGGTCGTGCATTCGCGCGACGTCGGTCTCGGCCACGTCCTCGCCGAGGGTCGTCCCGCGGGCAGCCGCTACATCCTGAGCGAGTCGTACGTGGAAATCACGCATCTCGCTTGGATCGTGAGCCATGCGCTGGGGCGGAAGGACATCCCGCGCGTCATGCCGCTGTGGCTCGCGAAGGCGGTCTCGGAAGTGGGTGAGCGCTGGGCTGGCGTTTCGAGCCGCCCGCCGCTCATTCCCCGCGGTCAGCTCCACTTCCTGCAATGGAAGGCACGCCCCAGGAACACCAAGGCGCGGAAGGAGCTCAAGTGGGTGCCCACGCTCTTCCGCGATGGGGTCCGCACGACGGTCGCCGAGCTCACCGGCAAGCCGCTCGCCGCCGCGGCCTCACAGCCCACCTGACGCGCGGATCCGCGACCGTGTCGCGCTGAGCGGGCGTCCGCGTCGGTGCCCGTTTCGTGCGAGGATGCCCGCGTCGTCTCGGGCCCCTCGATGACCTCGTTGGCGCGCTACGTCGTTCGTACCGTTCCCGCGGCGCTGCTCGCGATCGCTGCAGCGTGTGGCGGCGCAGAGGGCGGTCGAGGCGCCGCGCTCGTACCGCTCTCCCTGCCCGAGGGCTGTAACCCGCTCCTCGGCGGCGGCGACTGCTTCCTGCCATATCCGAGCGACTTTTTCCGCGTGGTCGATGCGACGGCCGCGAGTGGCGCGCGCATCGAGACCCGCGGCGCCGCCAAGCTCGCTGCCGCCGACGGATCGAGTGCCGACGTGTCCGAATGGCGCCCGATCCAAGGCTACTCGCGCTCCTCCACGATCTTGGGGACGTTGCTCGCACCCGCTTCGGACACCGGGCTGGTCGGCTTCTTCGATTCGCCAGGCGACGCGCTCTCCGTGCGCAGCTCGGCGACGCTGCTGGTGGATACCGACGCTGGCGAGCTGGTGCCGCACTTCGCCGATCTCGATCCCCGCGCGAAGGACGCGAGCCGCCGAGCGATCGCGCTCCATCCGGTGTTCCCGCTTCGTGAGTCGCGTCGCTACGTCGTCGCGTTCCACGGGCTCGTGAGCCCCGCAGGATCGGTCGTGCGCGCGCCCGAAGGCTTCCGGCGCATCCGCGACCGCGAGGCCGCAGGCGATCCCGCGCTCGCTCCCCTCGTCGAGCACTACGAGACCGAGATCTTTCCCGCGCTCGAAGGGATCGGGCTCGCCCGCGCCGACATCCAGCTCGCCTGGGACTTCACCACCGGCTCGGATCTCGACGTGACCGGCGACATGCGCAGTGTCCGCGAGCTGACCCTCGCGTGGCTGGCGTCGCACACGCCGGAGATCACCCTCGACGGCGTGGAGGAACACGCTGCGGGCGACGGCTCGGGTGTGTGGCGCACGGTCTCCGGCACCGTGCGCGGGCCGCGTTTCGTGGATTCGCCCGATCCCGGCGCGCGGCTCGTCCGCGACGTCGACGGCCGCGTGCGCCAGGACGGCCTGGTCACGTTCCCGTTCCTCGCGCAAATCGCCGAGCGGCTGCGCGATCCCGCCGCGGGCGTAGGACGCGTGGTCGGCCTCGGTCACGGCTTCTTCGGCACCCGCGCCGAGGTCCGCAGCACGTCGGCGATCCAGTCGGCGAACGCGCTCGGCGCCGTGGTCACGTCCATCGATTGGTGGGGCATGTCGGTCACCGACGCGCCCGGCGTGGTGCTCTCGCTCGTCGGAAACCCGGCACGCGTCACGATCTTCACCGACCGCGTCCACCAGGCGATCGCCAACTGGCTCACCTTCACCGCCGCGTTGCGCGGACCGATCGCCGCTTCGGCCGCGTTCCAGCGCCCCGGCTCCACGCAGTCGGTCTACGACCCGAGCCGCGTGGACTTCTGGGGGCTCTCGAACGGCGCGATCCTCGGCACCGTGCAGTCGGCGATGAATCCGTGGAGCAAACGCGTGTGCCTCAACGTGGGCGGCGCAGGCTGGTCGCAGATGATGTGGCGATCGGGAAACTTCGTGCCCTTCCTGCTCGCGGCGTCGGTCTCGATTCCCGATCCACTCGTACAACAGGCATTCGTCGCGTCGATCCAGCGCCACATGGACCGCATCGACCCCGCCACCTACGCGCCGCTCTTCTTCGATCCGGAGCTACCCCAGAACCCGCCCGATCGACACGTGGTGCTGCAGATGGGCCTCGGTGACGCCGGTGTGCCCAACGTGGGCAGCTTCTACCTGGCGCGCGCCCTGGGCGCGGAAATCACCATGCCGACCGCCGCACCCATCTGGGGCATCGATCAGATGGTCGGCTTCGACGCCCGCGCTGGCGTCACCGTCTTCGACATGGGCGTCGACGTGTCGTTCGAAGCCGAGGCCTCGCCACCGCTCGCCGGCAACGTCGTCCACGACGGAGTCCGCTTGCTGGCCGCCGCCGACCGCCAGCTCGATGAGCTCTTTTCCGCGGAAGCCCGCATCATCCACCCCTGCAACGGCCCCTGCGATCCCGAATAGGCCCGCCGCCTGCCTGCCCGGCTGCGCGACCCCCTCGTAGGTGCGAACGTCAGGTCGCCCATTGCTTGCCGGTCATGACGCCTGCCAATGGGTCGCCGGTCGGGACAGATCGAGAACCGAGGCACCCGCGCCCGCCCGCGCTGGGTGGCCCTGGATGGCGAACGACCTCCGAGCACGGAATGATTCAGCAACGAGCTCTTGTCTCGAGCGCTCAGGGCTGTGGCTTGGCGCCGAAGAAAAGCATGTATTGTCGGACTATTAGGGCTTTGTTATCGGCTGCGGCATCGAGCTGCGTAGCAAAGGGCTTAGCAAAGGGCTTCTCACCGTCGGCGCAGGAGTCGGCGAACGCAGGCGACACGGACGAGCGCGCCTCATGACCACCGACACGTCCGAGCGCGGGTTGGAGCGGCTCATCTGCAAAGCGCTCACGGGCTCGCCCTGCGACCCGGGGCGGTCCCCCGCGGACAGCATCGGCGAAGGGGTCAGCGCTCGAGGCGCAGGGCGAGGTCGCGGGAGAAGGTGGGCACCGGGAGATCGATGGCGCCGCCGCGGGTGCGCTCGGTGGATCGGCTGATTTCGGCGCCGGTGTAGGTGTCGAGCCAGCGCGCGTGCCATGCGCCGCTACCTTCGACGAGCACGTGAAGGGTGGCGCCCGTGATGCTCGACGGATCGGGGCGATACCACTGGTGGGCGTCGTTCTTGACCCAGACGAGCACGTTCTGACGCCCGCGGAGCGCGAGCGCTGTGACGGTCGTGCTGGGAGCGACAGCGGTGGCGCCGCCGAGGGCGAACTGCTCTTCGTCGAAGGCGATGCCGTCGACGAACGTGGCGAGGGCGCCGAAGTGGAAGTAGGCGTCTGTGGGATCGACGACGTTGTCCCACCACCAGGTCATGCCGGTGCCGAAAGCGCCGCTCAGCGCACCGGACCACAGCATGTCGTGGACGCCGACGTTCTCGGGATCGGCGGCGAGCGTTTCGGCAGGTCCGCGGAAGTCCACGCCGGCTTCGCCTGCGAGTGTCGCTTTGCCGTAACGGCCCATGTGCTCGGCGAGCAGCGGCAGCGCGTGGCTGAAGTCGAGTGGTAACCCGACGACCGAGTAGAGGTGCACCTGCGTGAATGCGATCTCGGGCAGCAGCCAGAGATCGCGGAACAAGGCTGTGCCGAGGAAGAGATCGAGGAGCGCGGGTGTGCCGCTCAGGCTGGTGGTGATCGGCCGGCGTGCGGGATCGAGATCCTGAATCGCGCGCGCCATCGATTGGTGCCAGTCGACCAGGTCCGCGGCGCCGGGCGAGTCGGCGAGGTCCACCTCGTTCCAGAGCTCCCACGCGAGCAGGTTGGTGGCGTAGCCGTAGCGCGCCACCAGGTAGCGCAAGCGCCGCTCGAAGAGCGCGCGCGCCGTTGGGTCGGTGAAGAACTGTGCCGGCGCGTCGAGTGGTCCACCGTTGGCGGCGTTGTAGGGATTGCCGTCCCATTCGCTGTTGGTGGTGAGCGAGAAGGCGCCATGGTTCTGGATCGAGAGCAGGAGCGCGATGCCGAGGCCTCGTGCTTTCTCGAATACGTGATCGAGCTGCCACGCCCGGTCGAGACGCGACGTGTAATCGCCGAGTGACGACGCGCTCACGCTGCCGTCCGGCGCACGCTCGGTCCATTCGAGGGCGAACGCCCAGCTCGGCATCCAGAGGCGCGCGTAGGTGGCGCCTTCCGAGGCGAGCTTCTCGAGCCAGTCGTCGTACGCGAACGTGCCGCGGCCGTCGTACCAGCAGAGGTTTTCGCCGATCGCGAAGTAAGGGGCGCCGTCGTCGTGACGCAGGTAGCGCGGATCGCGCTCGCTCACGCGCAGGAATCCGTGTTCCTCCACAGCCGGGGCGCCGACCTCGACGGAGCTCCAGTCGCTGGTGTGATCGTCGTTCTCACCGTTCGCCGTTACCTGGTGGGCGACGAAGCGCCACTCGAAGTGGCCCGGCTCCGTTGGGGTGAAGCGCACGACCCAACGGAGATCGCTCGCCGGCGTGAGGGCCTCGCGGCCGTCGACGATTGCCCGGGTGTAGTCGCGGGTCACGAACGCCGGAACCCGCACGATGTCGCCGGTGGGAGTGCGCAGCTCGCCCCACACGTCCGCTTGCGAGGGATCGTAGGGGTTTGCCGCGAGCATGGGCAGATCGAGCACGCGCTCGAGCTTCTGCCAGGCACCGAGATCGATCGGCGAGCCGCCGCCGTTCGACGAGGACGCCGCGCCGCAGCCGGCGAAGACGCAGGCGAGGAGCGTCGCGCGAAGGCCGGCGAGAAGGTGCCGCGCGGCGGGTGCGCGGGACCGCGGCGCGCCAAGCGGTCGCGGCGTGTGCCTGGGGCTCACTTCGGGATCTTGAGCCTACGCAGGTCGGGCGGGCCGGGCGGATAGCGCAGGTCGAGCTCTTCGAGCGTGTGTCTCAGCAGCCGCGCGACCAAGTGGTTCCGGAACCACTTCCGATTGGCCGGGATCACGTACCACGGCGCCCACGGCGTCGAGCAGCGCCGGAGCGCCACCTCGTAGGCATCCATGTAGTGATCCCAGAGGTTCCGCTCGCCGATGTCGCCGACTTGGAACTTCCAGTGCTTGGTGGGATCGGCGAGCCGCTCTTGCAGCCGTTCGCGCTGTTCGTCGCGGCTGATGTGGAGGAAGAGCTTCAGGATGCGGGTGCCGTTTTCGGTCAGCATGCGCTCGAAGTCGTTGATCTGCCGGTAGCGCTCCTCGATCACTTCGGGCGCGGCCCAGCCGTGGACGCGCACCACCAGCACGTCCTCGTAGTGCGAGCGATTGAAGACGCCGATCTTGCCTTTGGGCGGGCAGCGCTGGTGCACACGCCACAGGAAATCGTGCGCCAGCTCCTCGGGCGTGGGCTTCTTGAACGAATGCACCTCGAGCCCCAGCGAGTCGAGCGGCCCGAAGACTTTGCGGATGGTGCCGTCTTTCCCGCCGGTGTCCATCGCCTGCAGCACCACCAGCACCGAATGGGAGGCGGCGGCGACGAGCTTTTCCTGAAGGGCGTCGAGTGCCGCGAGATCGTCGGCGAGTAGCGACTCGCCACGCTCCTTCTCGAGCCCGCCGTCGTCCTCGGGATCGAAGTGCCCGAGATCGACCTTCCTCCCGTTCGTGGTGACGCGATAGCGCTTGCGGATGCGTGAGTCGAGGTTCGCCATGACGGCAGTATCACCGAAGCCGTCGACCTCGTTCCACCTCGGCACGTGGGATGCGCGAGAAGTGCGGACACGGCGCGCGCGTGCGAAAGGGCGGGCGACCCCCCCCGCCCCCGCCGCGAGGGGGGGTCAGGGCTTGCACGCATCGGCGGCGCGGCGCCACACCTCGGCACCCGTCGCCGAGGAAGCGCAGCCGTAGCACTGTGCGGTGCCGACGTAGAGATCGCCGAAGAAGCTCTCGAGCCCGCGAATGCCGAGGTTCCGCGCGTCGCCGAATCCGGCCGGTGCGAGCTTGCCGCGCGGTCCCACTTCCTGCACCCACGTGCTGCCGTCTTTGGTGCGGTAGAGCAGGGCACCGCGGCGCGTGGTGTTCGTGTCGGCGTCGGCGGACGTGTAGGTGCCGAGGTACAGCTGCTCGCCGTATGGGAAGAGGCGCCAGCCGAATGCGCGACTGGGATCACCGTCGCCGCCGGTCAGCACCGGTTGCCAGCTTGCGCCGAGATCGCGGGTTCGCCACACCGCGAACCCGCTCCGCGGGTTGCCGGTGCTGGCGTAGAGCGCGTCGCCGAACACCGCCATGCTCAGGATCTCGACGTTGCCCGGATCGCCGAAACCGGCGGCGGTCGCCGCGAATCCGCCGACCACCGGCACGATTGCCGATCCATCGAACCGGTAGACGCGCGCGCCGCGGGCGTTCCATGCGGCGATGAAGAGCTGATCGCCAGCCGGCACGATCTCGCCGACGGTGTGATTGCCGACGTCGTCCACGCCGCGCGAGACGACTCGACGCCAGGTCGTGCCGTCGAACGACCAGACTTCGGCGCCGCGGGCGTTGGCCGTCCCGAGCCAGAGCTGCTTGCGCCACACGACTGCGCCGCGCACCGAGACGTTCCCGCGGTCGCCGAGCCCGGGTTCCCCGACGCGGCTCCACGCCGCGCCGTCGCTGCTGCGCCACACTTCGGCCCCCGTGGCGGGGTTGTGCGTGGCTGCGTAGAGCGCGTCGCGATACACGACGAAGTTCCGCACGCCCAGGTTGAACCGGTTGCCGAATCCGTTGCCCACCACCTGCTGCCAGCCCGCGCCATCGTGTCGCCAGATCTGCGTTCCGGTGGTGCCTTGCTCGCTCGCTGCCACGGGTCCGGCCAGATCGGGATCGTCGCTGGTCGCGCCGCTTCCGCGATTCAGCGTGCCCACGTACAGGTGATCGCCGAAGGCCTTCATCGACCACGCCCAGCGATTGGATGGGTCGCCGAAGCCGTCGGCATTGACCTGCGTGACGCAGCCAGGCGGAGGCGTGGTTCGGCGATCGGCAGCATCGAGAGCCGTCGTCGAGGGCGAATCCGCGTCCGTGGCGGCAGATCCGCAGCCCAACGCCAGCAGCAGTGCGAACGCCGAAAGTTGAATCTCGAATCGCCGGCGAAGCATGCACATCCCCCCTCGCGACGCGAGCTGCGCGTCGCACCGGCGACGAACCGTGGGTGAGGCGTGGGTTGCTCGCGTCACCGCCGAGCGGCCGTCGCGTCTGCTTGCGAGCTGGAGCAAGAGGCGCGCCCGCGAGTGCGAGCGTCAGTTGCTTGACCGGATCGGCAGCTCGCCTGCCGGGCGCATCGCAGAGAATTCACGCGATGGCGTGCTCCAACGCCTCGTTCGCACGAACGAAACGAGCTTCGTCGCGCTCCCAAGCAGCGCGACGCGTGGCCCGCCGTCCTCGCGCGCTCGCGAACGCGGCGGGCGTCGAGAATCTGGCACTCGCGTGCGTGCCGCATCCCCGGGTATTCACCGTCCGGGTCCCGGGGTTTGCGGACGGCCGAACCGTTCGAGCCTGCGCGGGTTGTGGTCGCTCGGGGCTTCGGCTATTCCCGCTGCGTGCGCTTCATCCACACCGCCGATTGGCATCTGGGGCGACTCTTCTGTGGGATTCGTCTCACCGACGACCAGCGCTACGTGCTCGATCAGCTCGTGACCCTGGCACGCGAGGTGCGCGCCGACGCAGTGATCGTCGCGGGCGACGTCTACGACCGCGCGGTGCCGCCGCCCGAGGCGGTGAGCCTGCTGGACGAGGTGCTCACACGGCTGGTGCTCGAAGCGCGCATCCCGGTGGTCGTGATCGCGGGCAATCACGACGGTCCCGATCG
This sequence comes from uncultured bacterium, assembly GCA_964450125.1. GTDB lineage: Bacteria > JADJOY01 > JADJOY01 > JADJOY01 > JADJOY01 > JADJOY01. The sequence continues at coordinate 1,775 of CAYVDO010000215.1, read as the reverse complement.
CCTCGCTTTCGGCTCGCGGATCTTGGCCGAGCGAGGTCTGCACGTGCTCGGAGTCCCGGACGCCTCGCCGCGGCCGATCCGGTTCACCGATGCCGCGGGCGGAGTGGAGGTGTTCGCGGCGCCGTACGCCGACCCCGCGACCTTCCGCGCGCAGCTCGCGCGCGATGATCTTCACGATCACGACTCGGCGCTCGGTACCTGGGTGGAACGCGCGCGCGCTGCTACCGATCGTGCTTCGCGCACGGTGTTGGTCGGCCACGCGTTCGTGCGCGGCGGGGTCGAGAGCGAATCCGAGCGTCCGCTGAGTGTCGGCGGCGCAGACGCAGTCGACGTGTCGCGTCTCGACGGCTTCGCGTACGTGGCGCTCGGTCACTTGCACCGCCCGCAGGCGCTTCGCGCGGATGGTTCGATCGCGTACTCCGGTTCGCTGCTCAAGTACTCGTTCTCGGAGGTCGATCACGCGAAGTCGGTGAGCGTGGTCGAGATCGACGAGCACGGAATCGCGAAAGTCGAGCGAGTCGCGCTCACGCCTCGCCGGGACGTGCGCATCCTCGAAGGTCATCTCGCCGAGCTGCTCCGTGGCCGAACGGCGTCGGGCGAGGTCGAAGGCTCGCGCGACGACTACTTCCGCGTGCGCCTTCTCGACCGGGAGACGCTGCTCGATCCGATCGGCAAGCTGCGCCACGTCTATCCGAACGTCCTCGAGCTCGGGCGAGTCTTCGATCGCGCTCCGGCTCAGCAGGGTGCCGCGAGCGTGTCGCCGGTGGATCGCCGCCAGCTCGGTGACGTGGAGCTCTTCGAAGCGTTCGTCCGCGAGGTCACCGGAGAGGCGCTCTCCGAGGCCGAGCGCGAGCTCTTGCGCGGGGTCCTCGAAGCCGTCGACCGCGCCGAGCGGGACGGCGACGAAGGAGCGATCGATGCGCCCTGAGCGCTTGGTGTTGCGCGGATTCGGCCCCTATGCCGAGCCGTGCACGATCGACTTTCGCGCGCTGGGGTCGAGCGCGCTCTTCCTGATCCACGGTCCCACGGGCGCGGGGAAGACCTCGATCCTCGACGCCATGTGCTTCGCGCTCTATGGCGAGGCATCCGGCGGCGAGCGGCGTGGCGACGAGCTGCGCAGCCACCTGGTCGACGCCAACGTGGAGACCGAGGTGACGTTCGATTTCCGGTTGGGCGTAGCGCGATTCCGCGTCGTGCGCCGGCCCAAGTACCGCCGCCCGAAGAAGCGCGGCGAAGGCGAGGTCGACGTCGACGGCCGCGCGACACTCTGGGACCGCAGCGATTGCACCGACGACACCCAGGAAGGAAAGCCCCTCGCCACCAAGCAGGGCGAGGTCGATCGCGAGATCGCCCGCCGCCTCGCTTTCACCGCCGACGAGTTCCGCCAAGTCATCGTGCTGCCGCAAGGGGAGTTCCGGCGGCTGCTCACCGCGAGCTCGGACGATCGCGAGCAGATCCTCGAGGTGTTGTTCCGCACCGCACACTACCGGGCCATCGAGGCGGCGCTCTCGCGCGCGGCGCTCGCAGCGCGGCGCGACCTGGAAGCGCTCGAGACACGCCGCCAGGCGGTGCTCGAGCAGAGCGAGGCGGCGAGCGAGGAGGAGCTGGCGGCGCGGGCAATCGAGCGCGGCGAGCGGCTGAGCGCGACTCGCGCCGAGCTTGCACGACTGGTCGAGGAGGAGCGGCGAGCGCGCGGCGCTCTCGAAGCCGCTCGCGCACTGGAAGAGCGTTTCGTCGAGCGCCAGGACGCCGCTGCGTCGCTGGCGGCTCTCACC
>CAYVDO010000214.1:2521-13603 GCA_964450125.1 uncultured bacterium | reverse complement strand
TCGACCAAGCGACGCGCGCGTGCTCGCATCTGACTCACTTCGTTCTCTTCTCGTCGGCGGCCGGTCTACTCGGCAACACGGGGCAGTCGAGCTATGCAGCGGCAAATGCCGGTCTCGATGGGCTTGCCGAGCGGCGCCGCGCGCAAGGCCGGCCGGCCACCTCGATCGCGTGGGGGGCGTGGGACGTGGGCATGGCTGCGACGCTGTCCGAGGCCGTGCGCGCGCGCCTGCGCAGCCGTGGCATGCCGCCGTTGTCGATCGCCGAAGGCCTCCGTCTCTTCGATCAGGCACTTTCCACGGAATCGCCAGTCGTGCTGGCTGCCAACGTCGACCGCAAAGCACTCGGTCAGTTGCCCGTCGATTTTCTGCCACCGCTCTTCCGACCCTTGGCGTCGCCTGGTCGAGAGCGCGCCGCGAGGCGGCGTCCCAGCGCGAGCGCAGGAGCGCTGAGCCGGCTGCTCACTGGGCTCGACGAGGCGCAGCAACGAGACGCGATCGACAAGCTGGTGCGCACCGAGCTGGCGCAGGTCCTCGGTCTGGCGTCACCGCGCGCGATCGACCCTCAGGTGCCGCTGCAAGACACCGGGCTCGATTCGATGATGGCCGTCGAGCTGCAGGAGCGACTCGCGAAAACCACGGGGCTCGAGCTACCGGCAACGTTCGCGTTCGATTACCCGACGCCGGCCGCCATGACGAAGCTCCTGCTCGAGCGCGTCCGCCCAGCCGAGCTGCCCCAAGTCGTGAGCGCCGCCCGAGGGCATACGAGCCTCAACGAGCCGATTGCGATGATCGCGGCTTCCTGTCGCTTCCCCGGCGGTGTGGAGGATCTGGACGGTTTGTGGCGGCTCCTCGAGACCGGGACGGATGCGGTCACCGAGGTGCCGGGTTATCGGTGGGATCTCGAGGCCTACTACGATCCGGATCCGGAAGCTGCCGGCAAGATCTACTGCCGCTCGGGCGGCTTCCTGGGCAAGGTCGACAGCTTCGATCCGGGCTTCTGCGGTATCGGCGCGGGCGAGGCTCCGAGCGTGGATCCCCAAGAGCGCCTGTTGCTCGAGACCGCTTGGGAAACGCTCGAGCGCGCGGGCCTCACACGCGACGAGCTCGACGGTACGCGCACCGGTGTGTACGTCGGCATCGCGGCGAACGACTACATGCTTCAGGCGCTGACCGACAACGCACGCATCGACGCGTATTCGCTGCTCGGCAGCGTGCACAGCGCGATCGTTGGTCGACTCTCGTACTGGCTCGGCCTCCAAGGCCCCAACCTGGCGGTGGACACCGCGTGCTCCTCGTCGCTCGTGGCGCTGGATCTCGCCGTGCAAGCGCTCCGGAACGGGACCTGCAACCTCGCGTTCGCCGGCGGCGTCAACCTACTCCTGTCTCCGCTCGGCTTCGTCTGCTTCAGCCGTCTCGGCGCCATGAGCCCGACGGGACGTTGTCGCACGTTTTCTGCCGACGCGGACGGCTACGTGCGTGGTGAAGGCTGCGGTCTGGTCTTGCTCAAGCGACTGTCCGACGCCGAGCGCGACGGTGATTCCGTGCTGGCAGTCATTCGCGGCAGCGCCGTCAATCAGGACGGCCGCTCGAACGGCTTCACGGCACCGAATGGGCCGGCTCAACAGGCCTGCATCCGGACTGCGCTCGCGCAAGCCGGCATCGCCGCCGACGGCGTGGATGCCGTGGAGTGCCACGGTACCGGTACGGCGCTCGGGGATCCGATCGAAGTGCAGGCACTGGCGGCGGTGTACGGCGAGGCTCGCCCGGCGGAGCGCCCCGTCGTCATCGGCTCGATCAAGAGCAACATCGGACACACCGAGGGTGCGGCGGGTATCGCCGGGGTGCTCAAGGCGGCTGTGTGCCTCGGCCATCAGACCCTTCCGAAGAGCCTGCACTTCTCGTCTCCCAATCCGAAGATCAAGTGGGGGGACTTGAACGTACGCGTGTCCACGGAAACCGCACCCTGGCCGCGCGGCGAGCATCCGCGGCGCATGGGCGTCAGCAGCTTCGGTATCTCGGGCACCAATGCGCACGTGATCTTGGAGGAGGCACCCGCCCGTCCCGCGCCAGCGCCCGGTGCCGAAGTCCGTCCGGCATCGCTCCCGTTGCTCGTGTCGGGTCGCGACGATGGTGCATTGCGTTCCCAGGCGGGGCGCTGGGCCACGTGGCTGCAGGCGAATCCCGACGTGTCGTGGTCCGACGTGCTGCATACGGCCGCGGTCCGGCGGACTCATTTCAACGCCCGCGCGGCCATTGCCGCGCAGAGCAGCGCGGAAGCCGTGGACGCGCTTTCCGCGCTCGCAGCGGGTCGACCCCACCCGCTCCTCACGGTGGGTGAAGCACAGCCGCGGGGCGCGCTGGTCTTCGTGTTTCCCGGGCAGGGCAGCCAATGGCCCGAGATGGGGCGCGCGCTGCTCGCCGAGTCCCCGGCCTTCGCCGCTGCCATCGCCGCCTGCGACGCGGCGTTGCGGCCTCACACGGGCTGGTCGGTGACGGAGGTCCTGCGTCGCACGAGTGACGACGAGCTGCTCTCCCTCGCCCGCGTCGATGTGGTCCAGCCGGCGTTGTTCGCGATGAGCCTGGGTCTGGCGGCCGTCCTGCGGAGTCTGGGCATCGAGCCCGCGGCCGTGGTCGGCCACAGCCAAGGTGAGATCGCTGCGGCCGTGTTTGCCGGCGCGCTGTCACTCGAGGATGGAGCCCGCGTCGTTGCCTTGCGCAGCCAGTTGATCCGCCGCCTGGCCGGTCTGGGCGGCATGGCCGTCGTCGAGCTCCCGGTCGAAGTCGTGGAGCAGCGACTCGCTGGCTCGACCGAGCTCTCGATCGCGGCGGTCAACACGAAGAGCTCGACCGTCGTTTCTGGTGGCGCGCGAGCCATCGACGAGCTCGTCGCTCGCCTCTCCGGCGAGGGCGTTTACTGTCGGCGTGTGGAGGTGGACTACGCGTCACATAGCGCCAGCGTGGACTCCATTCTGGGAGAGATGGGGCAGGCTTTCGCCGGACTCTCTCCCAGGGCCACGAGCTGCCCGATGATTTCGACGGTGACGGGCGCTGCGGTGCGTGGAACGGAGCTCGACGGCGCGTACTGGTGCAAGAACCTCAGAGATCCGGTGCGCCTGGATCGTGCGCTCTCGCTGCTGCTCGCCGAGGGTCACGGCGTGTTCGTCGAGGTGAGCCCGCATCCCCTGCTGGCCATGCCGCTCACCACGGCGTGTGCCGAGAGCGGCGGCGTCGTGGTCGGCACGCTGCACCGCGGAGCAGGGAACATGGCCGTGCTCCACCGAATGCTGGGAACGCTGCACGTACACGGCTACCGCGTGCCTTGGTCGGCGCTCTCGGACAGGAAGACGGCGCGCGTGGTGCCTTTGCCGACCTACGCATTCCAGCGGAAACGCTACTGGCTGGAAACCACCAAATCGCCCTCCGACGCGGCCGGCCTCGGCTTGTCGTCGACGGACCATCCGCTGCTGGGCGCAGCCGTGAGGCTGGCGGAAAACGGCGCCACCGTGCTGACGGGCCGGCTCTCCAGATCCGACCAGCCGTGGCTTTCGGATCACCAGGTGTTTGGTCGAACGCTGGTGCCCGGTACGGCCATCGTCGAGCTTGCATTGGCTGCAGCCCGTGCCACGGGCAGCGCTAGCGTGGCCGAGCTCGTGCTCATGGCGCCGCTGGTCGTGCCCGAACGCGGCGCACTTCGCATTCAACTTCAGGTAGAGCCCGCCAATGATCAGGGACGGCTGGCCTGGACGCTCCACGCTCGTGACGAGGCGGCCGGCGACGATCAGCCCTGGCAATGTCATGCGAGCGGGGAGCTGCTCGCGCGAGATGCGGAGCAGGCGGCAGGTCGGGAGGAGCTGACCGTTTGGCCTCCTCCCGGAGCCGTGGCCGTTCCACTCGACGGTCTCTACGACCGACTCGCTTCGCAAGGCCTCGGGTACGGGCCGACGTTTCAGGGGCTCACCGAGGTCTGGCGCAGCGGACGGCGACTCTACGGGCGCGTCGTGCTGCCCGCTGCCGTCGCCGACACCGCAGGCGCCTACAACATCCATCCCGCGGCGCTGGACGCCGCGCTCCACGCCATGTTGGTGGCGACGGACCCAAGCGACGGTGCGGGTGGATTGCTGCTGCCGTTCGCTTGGTCGGGCGTGACGTTGCACGCAACGGGAGCTGCGGAGCTGCGTGTCCGCTTCAAGTTGTCTCTCGGTGGCGAAGGCGGTGAGCCGATTGCGTCCGTGCTGGTGTGTGACGCCGCAGGCAGCCTGGTGGCGACGGCGGACGGGTTGCGCATGCGGCCAGCCACCGTCGAGCAGGTGCATGCAGCCGCTGCTCGACCGACTCGACAAGACCTGTATCGCGTGGATTGGCAAGCGGTCACGCTGACCGAGTCGCTGAGCGCAGGGTGGACGGTCTTGGGACCCAGCGATGGCTTGGGGACGGTGCTGAGCTGCGAGGTGTTGCCTGACGTGGCAGCGCTGCGTGCTGCTCTGGATGCAGGAATGGCCGCGCCTCGACGCTTGATCCTCGACGCGACGACGGAAGCGGATTCCGCGGCGGATGCCACCATTCCTGAACGCACTCGTCGAATCGCAGTGGCAACCCTGGAGCAACTGCAGGCGCTGCTGCGCGAGCCGCGCCTGGGCTCGACGCCGGTGGTGCTGGTGACGAAGGCGGCGGTCTCTACCGGCCCCGACGACAGCGTGCGAGGTCTGCCGCGCGCGGCGCTTTGGGGGTTCTTGCGCAGCGCCGGCCGGGAACATCCGGATCGCGGCATGCGCGTCGTGGATCTCGACGAGCGCAGCATGAACGCCGCGCACCTCCGAGCGTTGTTTGCCGCAGACGGCGAGCCCGAGCTGGCATCGCGGCAAGGTCTGGCTGTGGCTCCTCGCCTCGCAGCCGCCGACGACTCGGGACGCGCGATCGAGCCCGCGCGAGACGGACTCGATTGGCGCGTCGATCAGCCGGCACCGGGCAGCCTCGACGGGCTCGAATCGGTCGAAGCGAAAGAGGGGCTCGCTCCGCTCGCGTCGGGGCAGGTTCGGGTGGCGGTGCGCGCCGCGGGCGTGAACTTCCGCGACGTTCTCAATGCGCTCGATGTCGTGCCCGCTCCCTGGTTGGGGTTGGAGCTCGCCGGCGAGGTGATCGAGGTTGCGGACGGCGTGACATCCGTGTCGGTTGGCGACCGAGTCATGGGCTTGGGACAGGCGACGTTCGCCACCGTGGCCACGGCAGACGCTCGATTGCTCACGGCGATTCCGCCCGACGTTTCCTTCGCGCAAGCGGCGACGCTTCCGGTGGCGTTCCTGACCGCGATGTACGCCTTCGAGGACGTCGCCAAGGTGAGAGCGGGTGAACGCGTGCTCGTGCATGCCGCCGCGGGCGGTGTCGGGATGGCAGCCGTGCAACTGCTGCGTCACCTGGGCGCCGAGATCTTCGCGACCGCGAGCTCGGGTAAATGGCCGGCGCTCCGCGCGATGGGCCTCGACGAAGCTCACATCGCGAGCTCGCGTGACAGCCATTTCGCTGCGAAATTTCTGGCTACCACCGATGGGCGTGGCGTCGATGTCGTGATCGGCGCAATGGCCGGCGAGCTCGTCGATGCTTCGCTGCGGCTGCTGCCGTGCGGAGGGCGCTACGTGGAGATGGGCAAGACCGACGTGCGCGACGCAGCCGTCGTTCGTGCGGCTCACCCCGGCGTCGAGTATCAGGCCATCGATCTGTTGGACGCAGGTCCCGAGCGAATCCACGAGCTTCTCGAGCGGCTGGGGAAGATGCTCGAACGGGGCCAGCTAGGGCCGCTGCCATTCTCCGCTTACGACTTGCGCCACGCGCCGTCCGCGTTGCGGCACATGGGGAACGGTCGCCACGTCGGCAAGCTGGTTCTCCAGCCGGCACGCGCGCTCGACCCTCGCGGCACGGTGCTGATCACGGGCGGAGCGGGAGAGCTGGGACGAGAGCTGGCGCGTCACCTGGTGTCGAAGCACGGAGTGCGCCACCTGGTGCTCACCTCGCGTCGTGGCTTGGGTACGCCCGGAGGCACGGAGCTCGTGGCCGAGCTCGAGTCGTTGGGTGCGGAAACCGCGACACTCGTCGCCTGCGACGTCGCGGAGCTGGCGCAGGTGCGCGGCGTCGTCGAGACGATACCGGCGCAGCGCGCGCTGACGGCGGTCTTCCACCTCGCCGGTGTTCTCGACGACGGTGTCGTGAGCGAGCTGACGCCTGAGCGACTCGAGCGCGTGCTGCGGCCGAAAGTGGACGGAGCCTGGAACCTGCACCAGCTCACCGCACGCCTCGACCTCCCGGCGTTCGTGTTGTTCTCTTCCGCGGCAGGCGTCATGGGCGCGCCGGGGCAAGCCAACTATGCGGCCGCCAATTCTTTCCTCGATGCGCTGGCGGCTCATCGTCGCAGTCAGGGACTGGCCGCGATCAGTTTGGCCTGGGGACTCTGGATGCAGCAGGGTGTCGGCATGACCGCACACCTGGGGGAGAAAGAGCTTTCACGCATGCGCCGCCTGGGGCTTTCGCCGCTGCCGATCGCGGCGGGTTTGGAGTTGCTCGACGCCGCCATGGGACGCCCGGAGCCACTGCTCACGCCCATTCGCTTGCAGGTTGCGCACATGCAGCGCCAGCGTTCGGAAGACGCTGCCGTCCCCGCGCTGCTGCGAGGGCTCGTGCGACCCGGTTTGCGAAAGGTGAGCGTCGGAGCAGGTGATGCAGCCGCGCTGCGGCAGCGCTTGGCCAAGCTGCCCGACGCCGAGCGCAAGGAGGCCTTGCTCGGCGTTGTGCGGGCACAGCTCGCGGCCGTGCTCGGGAGCGCCACGGCGGAATCGATCTCGCCGACGCGCTCGCTCAAGGAGCTGGGGCTCGATTCACTGATGGCCGTCGAGCTCCGCAACGGGCTGTCGAAATTGGCGCAAGCACCGCTGCCGGCGACACTGGCTTTCGACTACCCGACGCCCGAGCGCATCGCGGGATTCTTGCTCGAGAAGCTTCAGCTCGGTGAGTCATCCAAGCCGAAGTGGAGCGACGCAGAGATCCGCAAGAAGCTGAGCCAGGTCTCGCTCGAGTCGCTCAGCCGCGCCGGCCTGCTCGAAGAGATCATGGCGCAGCCCGATCAACCGAAGCCCACGAACGGCGAAGACGCCGCGGACGAGATGCTCGAGGTCATCAGCAGTGCCTCGGACGAATCCCTGCTCGAGCTAGCCGACCAGATTCTGGGACAGCGTGAACAGTGACCGAGCTGCGCGCGAACGAGCTTCTCCGCAAGAGTCTGCTTGAGGTTCAGCGGCTTTCCGCTGCGCTCAAGAAGGCCGAAGCAACCTCATCCCAACCGATCGCCATCATCGGTCAGGCCTGCCGAGCACCTGGCGGCGCGGTCGACGCCGAAAGCTACTGGGAGCTCCTCGACACCGGCAGAGACGCGATCGGTCCCTTTCCAGGTCGCTGGAACGTCGAGGATCTCTACGATCCCGATCCGGGTGCGATCGGCAAGACCTACGCGCGCGAGGGCGGCTTCTTGCGCGACGTGGAGTATTTCGACCCTGCGTTCTTCGAAATCTCCCCGCGCGAAGCGGCCGCCATGGACCCGCAGCAGCGGCTGGCGCTGGAAGTCGCGTGGGAAGCGCTCGAACGAGCCGGCCTGGACCCGCTCTCCCTCAACGATTCGCTCACCGGTGTCTACATCGGCTCTACCGGTAGCGATTACGGCGCGGCGACCACGACGCTCGAAGCGCTCGATGGCTATCGCGGCACCGGACAAGCCGCGAGCATCCTGTCGGGTCGCATCTCGTACGTCTTTGGCTTCTTGGGACCCGCGATCACGGTGGATACGGCGTGCTCGTCATCGCTCACGGCACTGCACTTGGCGTGCGCGGATCTGCGCAGCGGGGTGTGCGATCTGGCGCTCGCCGGCGGCGTGCAGGTGATGAGCACGCCCGGCGTGTTCGTGGAGTTCAGCAGGCTGAAGGCGATGTCCGCGGATGGTCGCTGCAAGGCCTTTTCCGACCGCGCGGACGGCGCGGGTTGGGCCGAGGGCTGCGGTGTGCTCGTGCTCAAACGCCTCGTCGACGCGCTCCGCGACGGCAATCCCGTGCTGGCGGTCGTGCGTGGCAGCGCCATCAACCAGGATGGGCATAGCCAGGGACTGACCGCACCCAACGGCCCCAGCCAGCAGCGCCTCATCCGCAAGGCGCTTTCGATGTGCAGCCTGTCTCCGAACGACATCGACGTCGTCGAGGCTCATGGCACGGGAACGTCGCTCGGGGATCCCATCGAGGCCGGCGCGTTGATCGAGGTCTTCGGGCCGACCCGGAGCGCCGAGCATCCACTCTGGCTGGGCTCGTCCAAATCGAACATCGGTCACTCCCAGGCCGCGGCGGGCGTGCTCGGCGTGATGAAGATGGTGCTGGCGCTGAACCACGAGCGCTTGCCGCGAACGCTGCACGCCGAAACGCCGAGCCGGCTGATCGGCTGGGACGGAAGCCACGTTCGGTTGCTGCAAAGCGCTCGACCGTGGCCCCGGCAGGCCGATCGTCGTCGCAGGGCGGGAGTCAGCAGCTTCGGTATCTCGGGCACCAACGTGCACGTGGTGCTCGAAGAGGCACCGAGGCCGGTGGCGGCGCAGGCGACGAGCTCGGTCGCCGCGCCGCTCCCGTTGCTGGTGTCGGGCCGCGACGAAGACGCGCTGCGGGCGCAATGCGAGCGCTGGGCAGCGTGGCTCGGCGAGCACCCGGAGGTGAGTTGGGCGGACGTCGTGCGCACCGCCGCGATCCATCGCTGCCATCACCGCATTCGCGCATCCATCGACGCGCGTGGGTTGGAGGAGGCGAGAGAGGCGCTGACCGCGGTCGCGGCGGGCCGCCCTCATCCAGCGGTGAGCACCGGCGAGAGTCGTGCGCTCGGCCGTGTGGTCTTCGTGTTCCCGGGTCAGGGCAGCCAGTGGCCCGCGATGGGCAAGGCGCTGCTCGACCAATCGCCGGTGTTCGCGGAAACGATCGCGGCTTGTGATGCGGCGTTGCATCCGCATACGGGTTGGTCGGTCGAGGCGGTCTTGCGCGGAGAGTGTGCCGACGGGTCGCCGCCGCTCGATCGAGTCGACATCGTGCAGCCTGCGCTCTTTGCCATGGGTGTGGGTCTAGCGGCGGTTTGGCGAAGCTTGGGCATCACTCCTGCGGCGGTGGTGGGACACAGTCAGGGAGAGATCGCGGCTGCCGTGGTGGCCGGGGCTCTGTCGCTCGCAGAAGGCGCTCGCGTGGTCGCGTTGCGCAGTCGCTTGCTCAGAAAGCTGACCAGCCTGGGTGGCGGCATGGCGGTCGTGGAGCTTTCGGTCGCGGACCTCCTGGCGAGGGAAAACCTCCACGCGATCGGCCTCAGCGTTGCCGCAGTCAACACGCCGAGCTCCACCGTCGTCTCCGGTGACGGCGCCGCCATCGAAGCGTTCGTGGCCCGCCGCGCGACGGAGGGCGTGTTCTGCCGTCGCGTCGATGTCGATTACGCATCGCACAGCGCTCACATCGACACGATCCTCGAGGAGCTCTCCGATCGTCTCGGCAAGGTCGCGGCGGGCGCCGCCACCATCCCGATGGTCTCCACGGTATCGGGCGAGCCGGTCGAGGGGCCGGAGCTCGACGGCGCTTACTGGTGCCGGAATCTGCGCGACACCGTGCGCTTCGATCGTGCGCTCGAAGTGCTGTTGGAGCAGGGACACGGCGTCTTCATCGAGTTGAGCCCGCACCCGCTCTTGTCGATGCCGCTGGCGACGGCCTGTGCGGAGAGTCAGGGCGTCGTGGTCGGCTCATTGCAGCGCGGGGCCGGTGAGCTTTCGACCCTGTATCGCACGCTGGGCAGCCTGCACGTGCAAGGCAAGCTCGTGGATTGGAGTGCGTTGCTGAAGGGCACGGCGGGGGCGTTGGTCGCGCTGCCCACCTACCCATTCCAGAGGCAACGCTACTGGCTCGAGCCGCCGCAGTCCGCGTCACACGGTTTCGGCCCCCGTACCGGCGATCGCCTTTGGGAGGCCGTGACTGCGCTCGACGCCGACACCGTCGGGAAGCTGCTCGAGCTGCCGGAACGGGAAAAGTCGAACCTGCCCGCGTTGCTGCCCTACCTGGCCGCTTGGCAGACGGAGACGGAAGCGACCGCGACGCTCGACCGGTGGCGGTACGACGAGCACTGGAAACGATTGGACGAGGTGCCGCTGCGCCTCGCGGAAACCAGTCGTTTAGCGGGCGAGTCGGAGGCGATTTGCTGGCTGGTGACCGACGACGCGGCGGCGCACGACGGCTGGACGAACGCGCTGAGGGCGGCGCTCGGCGCTGCCGGAGCGAAGGTCGATACGCTCGCGTGCTCGGCTGCCTTGGCGCGCCTGAAGGAACGGCAAGCTCGAGCCGAGGCTGCTCCAGCGCCTACCTGCATCGTCTATCTACCTTCGGTTCCGAGTGCGAGCGGCGCCGCGACGACTGCGTCGACCCCGTCTTGGCAAGTCACGCTGCCTGCCTTGACGTTGGCTCAGCAGCTCGGCGCGTGCGCCGATCTTCCGACGCGTCTGTGGTTCGTCACGACCGGCGCGTTGCGCGTCGGCTCGAACGATCTGGCGACGAATGCTCTCCTGCAAAGCGTTTGGGGCTTGGGGCGCGCGCTCGCTCTCGAGAAGCCGGCGCTCTTCGGAGCGATGCTGGATCTTCCCGAGCAACCCTCCTCGGGTTTGGCGCTGGCCCGAGTCGCGGCGTTGCTTCTGCAGGCCGCGCCGCCCGCGGAAGGTGACGAGCTCTGCTTGCGGGAGAGCGGTCTGTGGGTGCGCCGACTCGTTCGTTCGCCGGCGCAGCACTCGAAAGCAGCCTGGAGCCCGGCAGGGACCATTCTGATCACGGGTGGCAGTGGCGGTCTGGGTCGACAGCTCGCTCGCTGGCTCGTGACACGCGGTGCCTCGCATCTGGTGATCGCGTCTCGACGCGGCGCCGACGCCGTGGGAGCGACCGAGCTGGTGACCTCGCTCTCGGAGCAAGGCTGTCGCGTGCGCGTCGTCGCGTGCGACACGAGTGACAGCCGGGCCGTCGACGAGCTCATCGGCCGCCTCGCGCAGGGCATCGA
>CAYVDO010000214.1:0-2511 GCA_964450125.1 uncultured bacterium | reverse complement strand
GATACCCGCCGCTCTGGCACGTGTTTCATGCGGCCGGGCAGGTCTCGCAGACGTGGCTCGACGAGCTGACGGTCGAGCACCTGCAGCAAGAGATGCAGGGAAAACTGGACGGCGCTTGGGCCCTGCACCACGCCGTGAGTCGTCACGAAGCGGCGCTCGAGTCGTTCGTGCTCTACGGCTCCATCGCTGGGCTGTGGGGCAGTGGTGGTGCGGGTGCCTACGCCGCCGCGAATGCCGGTCTCGCCGGCCTCGCTCAGTACCGGCGCGCTCGCGGCTTGCCAGCGACCGTCCTGCATTGGGGCTCTTGGGCGGACGTCGGCATGGTCACGAGCGACAGGCAGGACCAGCTCTCGCGCCGAGGTATTCGGGCGATGAAGCCGGAGCTTTCGGTCCGCGCCGTCGGACAAGCGCTGGACGAGCGCCGCGAATCGCTGGCCGTGGTGGACGTGGACTGGACGCGTTTCGCTCCCGCCCTCACCATCGCGCGGCCACGGCCCCTGCTCTCCGGCGTCCCCGAGGCCCAGGCCATCTTCGAGCAGCTCTCGAGAGGTCTCGAAAAGTCCGGTCGTGGCGTGAGCGACTCCGCGTTGCGGCGCTCGCTCGCCAGCTTGCCGCCGTCACGACGTCTCGCGACGGTCGTGGCTCGCGTGCGTGCGGAGGCCGCGGCCGTCCTCGGCTTCGCCAGCTCGCAGCGTGTCGCACCGGACCAGCCCTTCAAGGAGCTGGGTCTCGACTCGGTGATGGCCGTCGAGCTGCGGAATCGGCTCTCGACGCTCGCTGGTGTGACGCTGCCCGCGACGCTGGTCTTCGATCACCCGACACCCAAGGCGATCGCCGGGTGGCTGCTGCGGCAGATGTTCGACACGCGGGATGCCGATCCGCTGACCGCAAGCTCGCCGCGCCTGGATGACCAGGAGCCGATTGCGATCGTGGCATTGGCCTGCCGCGCACCGGGCGAAGTCGTGGACCCCGACGGTTACTGGCAGTTGCTCGACTTGGGTCGAGACGCCATCGCGCCGTTCCCGGCGCGCTGGGACATCGAGGCTCTCTACGACCCCGATCCCGACGCCGTCGGCAAGACCTACGCTCGGGAGGGCGGTTTCATCGCGGACGTCGAATACTTCGACGCCGACTTCTTCGGGATTTCGCCGCGCGAAGCGGTGGAGATGGATCCCCAGCAGCGGTTGGTGCTGGAAGTCGCCTGGGAAGCTCTCGAGCGAGCAGGGATCCGACCGCACGAAGCCAGCGAGCGCTTGACCGGCGTTTACATCGGCTCGATCGGGTCCGACTACGGCGCCGACAGCCGCAACCTCGACGACATGTCGGGCTTCAGCATCACCGGGAGCCTCGGCAGCGTGATCTCCGGTCGACTCGCCTACGTGCTCGGGCTGCAAGGCCCGGCGATGACGGTCGACACCGCATGCTCGTCGTCACTCGTTGCTTTGCATCTCGCGTGCACCGGGCTGCGTCTCGGTGACTGTGATCTCGCCTTGGCTGGTGGTGTTCAGGCCATCAGCACGCCGGCTGGTTTCATCGGGTCGAGTCGCCAGCGCGTGCTGGCCCCCGACGGGCGTTGCAAGGCGTTCTCGGCGGACGCGGATGGCTCGGGTTGGTCGGAAGGCTGCGGCATCCTCGTGCTCGAGCGGCTATCCGACGCGCAGCGCAACGGCCATCGCGTGCTCGGGTTGGTGCGTGGCAGCGCGGTGAATCAGGACGGGCGTAGTCAGGGACTGACGGCCCCGAACGGCCCGAGCCAGCAGCGCGTGATCCGTCGTGCGCTCGCGGTGGGTGGGCTCTCGCCGGACGACATCGACGCGGTGGAAGCGCACGGCACGGGTACCAGCCTGGGCGATCCGATCGAGGCGGGTGCTCTGGCGGAGGTGTTCGGGCCGACGCGGAGCGAAGAGCGCCCGCTGTGGCTCGGGACCTCGAAGTCCAACCTGGGACATACGCAAGCGGCCGCCGGTGTGCTGGGCGTGATGAAGATGGTGCTGGCGCTCGCCCACGACCGTTTGCCGAAGACGCTGCACGCGGAAAGGCCGAGTCCCCACGTCGCATGGGAGCGAAGCGGCCTGCGGCTACTTCAAACCTCCATTCCTTGGCCTCGCGAATCGGGGCGCCCGCGCCGAGCCGGCGTGAGCAGCTTCGGCATCTCGGGCACGAACGCTCACGTCGTGGTCGAAGAGCCTCCGGCCAACGCCGCCTCGATCGCCGGAGCGCCGCAAGCGCTGTCGTTGCCGCTGTTGGTGTCGGGTCGCGACGCGGCAGCGTTGCAGGCGCAAGCGAAGCGCTGGGCCGAATGGCTGAGTGCCCACCCAGAGACCGATCCAGCGGCGCTCGTTCGCACGGCGGCGCTACACCGCGCGCATTTCGACGCACGCGCTGCGCTCCAATTCGAAACGGCGGACCAAGCGTGCGAGGCGCTCGCAGCCGTGGGCGAGGGCCGCGCGCACCCTGCGGTGACGCTCGGTATCGCGCGCGCGCAAGGCGGCGTGGTGTTCGTGTTCCCGG
>CAYVDO010000213.1:0-13606 GCA_964450125.1 uncultured bacterium | reverse complement strand
TCGGTCGCGCGAACTGCAGGAAGTTCGCGATCAGCCGGTCGAGACGATCCATCTCGCGGATCACGATCCCCATCAGTCGTTCGCTCGCCGGATCGGGAGACATTCCCTCGCGCAGCATCTGGATCGAGCCGCTCATGCTGCCGAGCGGGTTGCGAACTTCGTGCGCGAGCCACGCCGCGAGCTCGCCGATCGCCGCCAGGCGGTCGGAGCGTCTGAGCTCGCGCTCCATCTCCTTGACCCGCGAGATGTCCTGAAACGAGAGCACCAATCCGACCTCGTCCCCGAAACCATTGTGCAGGCTCGTGAGACTCAAACCCAGATGCCGCGATTCACCGCCCCCGGTGTGGATGACGCCTTCCCAGCGATCCGCCACACCGGTTCCCGGCTCCCGACCGCCCGCGTCGATCTCCGGCAACACGTCCGCGAGCGAGCGACCGAACACGTCGGCGAACCTGAGCCCAGTGATGCGCTCGGCCGCTTGGTTGAACGACGTGATGCGTCCGGCGCGATCCACGGTCAAGAGACCGGTGTTGAGACTCTGGAGGATGTCGGAGGTGAGTGTGGCGAGCTCGGCGTAGTCGATCGTCTTCTCTTTGAGGACGCGACCCGTCTCGCGGAGCTGGCCCGAGAGATAGTTGGTGAAGTAACCGACGGCGAAGAACGCAACGCTGTAGATCACCGCGGAGTAGTAGACGTTCCCCGGAAGCGCCCCGCCCTGACCGAGCAGCGACGCGAAAGGCTGCACCCACCCGAGCTCCTGGAAGGTGAGCAGGCCGGTATGCGTGAGGCTGCAGAGCGAGGCCGAAAGCAGCCAACCGACACGCTCGATGAGCACCGACGCATAGATGACGCAGAAACAGTAGAAGAGGATGAATACGTTGTTGACGCCACCGCCGGTCAGGTACACGACCGTGGTGGTGAAGAGGATGTCCCAGAAGAGCTGGAAGTAGACGAAGCGATCGAGCCGCTCGAGGCGACGCGCCGACGCCACCGACAGTACGGCGATGACGTAAGTGACCGCGATCAGAACGTAGAGCGAGAGCAGCGGCGGGCTCAGAAGCCCAGGCTCGGCTCGAACTTGGAACCATGCCGAAAAGCCGAGCAGGAACGTGACGGTGAGCACCCGCGCCAACAGCACCCAAAGGATGCGTCGGTAGCGGTCCTCTCCGCCGAAGATCGCCTCGTCCTGACGAACGCCGGCGCCGCCGATCGAGAGCGACGCGGCTGCGGATCCGAGCTCAGGCTCGGAATCTGCGGGAAGCGACACGGGCCGGCTGGCTGCCGGCCCGAGGGGTAGCGGAGGAACGACTGCGAGCTCCGTCAGATCACGGTGGCGAGCTTGAAGATCGGCAGGTACATCGAGACGATCAGGCCACCGACCGTGATGCCGAGGAAGAGCATGAGCGCCGGTTCGAGCAGCGCAGTGAGGCCCTTCACCGCAGTATCGACCTCGTCCTCGTAGAAGTCGGCGATCTTCTGAAGCATCGTGTCCATCGAGCCGGTGGCCTCGCCGACGGCGATCATCTGCACCACCATGGGCGGGAACGCCTTCGACTCGGCGAGCGGCTCCGCGATCGTCTTACCCTCGCTGATGCTGGAGCGGGTCTGCAGGATCGCGGTCTCGATGGTGCGATTGCCGGAGGTCTTCGCCGTGATGGTGAGCGCTTCGAGGATGGGGACGCCGCTCGACACCATCGTGCCCAGGGTTCGCGTGAAGCGCGCCACCGCCGACTTGCGGATGATCGGGCCGACGAGCGGCGCCTTGAGCGCCATGTTATCCATCACCTTGCGGCCATTTTCGGTGCGGTAGAGCTGTCGGATGCCGAAGCCCATCGCGATCAGGCCGATGATGATCAGGAAGATGTAGTTCTGCACGAAGGTACTCAGCGCGATCACGATCTGCGTGGGCAGCGGCAGTGCCGCGTCGAAGCCTTCGAACATCTTCTGGAAGGTCGGGATCACGAAGATCAGGATGACGATCGTCACGATCGCGGCGACGCTGATGATCGCCGACGGGTAGATCAGCGCACCCTTGATCTGGCGCTTCAGCTTGATCGACTTCTCGAGGAAGATTGCGAGGCGGTTCAAGATCGTGTCCAAGATACCGCCGATCTCGCCGGCCTCGATCAAGCTGACGAAGAGCTCGTCGAAGCATTTGGGATGCTTGCTGAGCGCCTCGGCGAAGGTGCTGCCGCCTTCCACGTCGGCCTTCACCTCGAACAGGACCTTCTTGAAGGTCGGGTTGTCCTGCTGCGACGCCAGGATCTCGAGACATTGCACGAGGGGCAGACCCGCGTCGATCATGGTCGCGAACTGACGGGCGAAGACCACCACGTCCTTGGCGTTCACGCTCGGCTGAAAGAGCACGATGCCGGCACCCGAGCTGAGCTGGATTCCGCCCCCGCCCTTCTTGCTCTCCTTGATGGTGGTCGGCGTGATGTTCTGTTTGCGAAGCTGCGCGGTCACGGCGGCGCGGCTGGGGGCCTCGATCGTCCCCTTCTTGACTTCGCCGGTCCGCGTCTTTCCTTCGTAGGTGAATTGAGGCATCGGATCCTCCGGCTCGCCGGCTCAGCGCCGCGCGAACCCGTAACCATCACACCCGGCCAGCGGCATCGCGCGGTCCCTGCACCGCGTCACACCGATGATCCGAGGTCGGCCGCTCAATAGGCCGCCTGCGGTCTGGCGCCGCTCTTTCCGCCCGCGGCCCGAGCCTGCTCCTGCTCGGCCGCGTGCAGCATGTTGATGAACTCCTCGATGTCGCCGGATCGCCCCATCGCTTCGTCGAGGGTGATCTGGCGCTTCATGTACGACGCGAGCAACGACTGATTCATCGTCTGCATACCGAACTTCGACTGCCCGACCTGCATCTGCGAGTAGATCTGGTGGACCTTCTCCTCGCGGATGAGGTTGCGGATGGCGGGGTTCGGGATCATCACTTCGATCGCGAGCGCTCGTCCCACTCCGGTGGATTTCGGGATGAGCTGCTGGCTCAGCACGCCTTCCAGCACGAACGAGAGCTGCGCCCGCACTTGCGGCTGTTGGTAGGGTGGGAAGACGTCGAGGATGCGGTTGATGGTCTGCACGGCTGAATTGGTGTGCAGGGTCGCGAACACCAAGTGGCCCGTCTCCGCGACCTGCAGCGCCGCTTCGATCGTCTCCAGGTCGCGCATTTCGCCGATCAGCACCACGTCCGGGTCCTGGCGGAGGATGTACTTGAGTGCCTTCTTGAAGCTCGCAGTATCCGAGTGGACCTCGCGCTGATTGATGACGCAGTTCTTGTGCTGGTGCAGGTACTCGATCGGGTCTTCGATCGTGACGATGTGCTCGTGGCGCTCGGTGTTGATCTTGTCGATGATCGCCGCCAGCGTCGTCGACTTGCCGGAGCCGGTCGGTCCCGTGACCAGCACCAAGCCGCGTGGCTTCTTCGCCAGCTCGCGCACGATCGAGGGCAGGCCGAGCTCCTCGAAACTGAAGATCTTGAACGGAATGGTTCGGAAAGCGCCCGCCACTGCGCCGCGCTGCATGAAGATGTTGGCGCGGAAACGGGACAGGCCTTTCACGCCGAAGGAGAGATCGAGCTCATCCTCCTCCTCGAAGCGGTGCTTCTGGGCGTCGGTCAGAATCGAATAACAGAGCTGCTTGGTCTCTTTGCCCGTGAGCGGCGGCATCTGCAGCGGGACCAGTCGTCCGTCGATGCGCAACTGCGGTGGGGTTCCCGTGGTGATGTGAAGGTCGGACGCGCCGCGCTCCACCATCACGCTCAGGAGCTGGTGCATGTTCGCCACGGCGTCTCCTCGTTCCTGAATCCTGGGTTTGGCGGCGCCTGCGAGACCGGACCGTCACGTCCCAGGGACGCGACACGTCAGATTCCCGACTCCCAATTCCATCCTTGCCCCACACATCCTCTGACGAAGGCTCGAAATTCGCGAATTTGCGAGATGTTCGGGTCGCATGGGGGTCGTGCGCCTGGTCTTCACCGCCCGCACAAGCAGAATCGATGCCACCGAGCGCCCTACCCAGGTCAAGAGTCGCCGATGGTAGTGCGCACCACCTCCTCCATCGTGGTAACTCCGTCCTTCAGCTTCCCCAGCGCCGACTGACGGAGCGTCTTCATACCTTGCCGCATGGCCTCGCGCTTGATTTCGGTGGATGAAGCGCCATTCAGAATCAGCTCGCGGATCTCCTCGCTGCAGTCGAGCACCTCGTACATCGCGATGCGTCCTTTGTAACCGGTATCCGAGCAGACCTTGCAGCCGCGGCCCTTGTGGACCGCGTAGTCGTTGACCTCGTCCGGCGGGACGCCGATGTCGATCAATGCCTGCGGCGGCACCTCGAGCTTTTCCTTGCAGTTGACGCAGATCTTACGGCACAACCGCTGCGCCATGATGCAGTTGACCGACGACGCCACCAAGAACGGCTCGACGCCCATGTTGAGGAGCCGGTTGATCGTGCTCGGCGCGTCGTTGGTGTGCAGCGTCGAGAGCACGAGGTGGCCGGTGAGCGCCGCCTTGACCGCGATTTCGGCGGTCTCGAAGTCGCGGATCTCGCCCACCATGATGATGTCAGGATCTTGACGGAGGAAGGCGCGCAGGCATGCCGCAAAGTTGAGGCCGATCTCTTCGTGCATCTGAACCTGGTTGATACCCACCAGGTTGTACTCGACCGGATCTTCAGCGGTGGAGATGTTCTCGGTGACCTTGTTGAGCTCGGTGAGCGCCGAGTAGAGCGTGGTGGTCTTGCCGGAACCCGTGGGGCCGGTCACGAGCACCATGCCCCAGGGCTTGAAGATGGCGCTCTTGAAGACCTGGAGCTGCTTGGGCTCGAACCCGAGCTTGGTCATGTCGAGCTGCAGATTCGACTTGTCGAGGAGCCGCAGCACGACCTTCTCGCCGAAGAGCGTGGGCAGAACGGAGACGCGGAAGTCCATCTCCTTTTCCTTCGAGACCTTGAGCTTGATGCGGCCGTCCTGGGGCAGGCGGCGCTCGGCGATGTCGAGCTGCGCCATGATCTTGAGGCGGCTCACGATCGCGTTTTTGAGACGGAACGGTGGCTTCATGACCTCCTGAAGCACCCCGTCGACGCGGAACCGAACCCGCAGCAGCTTCTCGTAGGGCTCGACGTGGATATCGCTGGCGTTTCGCTTGATCGCCTCGAACAGGATCAAGTTCACCAGCTTGACGACCGGTGCCTCCTCGGAGGACTTCTCGAGCTCGTCCTCGTCGAGGTCCTCGTCGTCCGTGAGCACCTCCATCTCCTCTTCCTCGAACTCGGAGATGAGGTCGCTGAAGTGATCGTCCTGCTCCTCCTCGTAATACTGCTGAATTGCAGCAAGAATACTTGCTTCCGCGGCGACCACGACCTCGATGTTGTAGCCGGTCATGAACTTCAGGTCGTCGATGGCGTAGATGTTGGTGGGATCCGCCATCGCGACGACCAACGTCGCGCCCGCCCGGTTGACGGGCAGGACGTGGTGTTTCTTCGCGACGTCCGACGGGATGATCTTGATGACGTCGGGATCGATCTCGAATTCCGAGAGATTGATCGCCGGAACGCCGTATTGGTCGCTGAGAAACGAGGTGAGGTATTTCTCCTCGATGTAGCCGAGCTTGATGAGGTTCGAGCCGAGCAAGCCGCCGTTCTGGCGTTGCTCCTGAAGCGCCGTTTCGAGCTGCTCAGGCGAAATCAGATCCGCCTTGACCAGCAGGTCACCGATCTTGCTCGCCATGACCCCTGCTTCCAGTAAAACGCGGTGTTGAACGCCGTTTATTCAGTATCTATCCATATTTAGCCGCGGTCAGGCTACAGAACCCCGCGGAGGGCTGTCAAGCAAAACCTGGACCGTCACCCGTCCGCGATGCGCACCGGCGGAGGCGACCCACCCTCGGATCGGCCCTGCTCCTCCAGCCGGGCGATGAGTAGTTGCTCGCCCCGGCGCGCATTTTCGCGCACCAGCTCCTCGGCACGAATCGGATCACGCGCGGTGAACGCCGCGACGATCGCCCGGTGCTGGTCGACCAGATCCTCCATCACATCCGCCAACGAGAGCAGGATCCGGAAGCGCTGCCCCTGCATGACCAGAGCATCCACGAGCTGCGCGAGCCGCTCGTTGCCCGCGGCGCGCACGAAGACTTCGTGAAACCGGTTGTGAAAGGCGAGCATCTGCGGCAGGTCGCGTTCCTGGTACGCCTCGAGCAGGCGGTCGTTGCACTCGGCCATCTCCGCCAGGTCGTCGGGAGCGATCCGCTCGCACGCTCGCCGCGCGGCGTAACCTTCGAGGAGCCCCTTGATCTCGTAGAAGTCGCGAACGTCCTGGATGGTGATCGGCGCTACGACCGTACCCTTGCGAGGCACGGTGGTGAGGAATCCCTCGGTCTCGAGCTGGCGAAAGGCTTCCCGAATGGGCGTGCGCGATATCCCGAATCGCTCGGCCAGGTCCGGCTCGGTGATGTGCTCACCCGGGCGGAAATCTCCACGGATGATGCCATCGCGGATCGTCCGAACGGTGACCTCACGCAAGGTACTGTGGTTCGAGACGTCGACCTGCGATCGCTCCACGAGCTTCAATCTCCTGCGCCACCCAGCGCGGCTCGCACCCAGCGGCGGTGACACCGCCGTCGGAGGCGACCGTAGACCGCACGATCCTCGAAGTCAACGCGCTGATGCAGAACTCGAGGGCGCCGATCGACCGAGGATCGCGCGGGCGCCCGCTTCCGGTGCCCGCGCGAAGATCGTGAGGCTGTGTGCATGGAAATGGTTGTGGAAATACGGATCGAGCGCTGCGTACGACGCCTCGTGCAGAAACGGCGAGGGCTCGAAGCGCGCCACGCGCAACCACCCCTCTTCGGTCTCCAGACGCTCGAGAAAGGCACGCTGCGCGAATCGGGGCAGCTCGGCCCGTCGCAACGCGAGGCTGTACTCGCTGCTCACCACGACGAAATCCGCCCAGCTCATCGCGTCGTTCCAGTCGGATACCGACTGGACCTGGCGCAGCTCGAAACCGCTCGCATCGAGGGGCACGTTGGGAAAGAAGATCGCGACGGCAACTCGCGAGCCCGGGGCCGCGTGCTCGTCGAGCCATCGCGCGGCGAGGGCAGCGGATTGGGGCTCGAGCTTCCTCACCAGCGTGGCACTGGTCGCAGCGGCATATCCTGCGATCACCACGGCCGCGGCGCCAACGACGTGTCGCATCCAGCACGATGCAGCGGCCAGGCCGCGCGCGGCGCCGTCGGCGCCGACGATCAGCAAACCGAGCGTGACGGGCAACGCGTATCGTGGGAACGAGACCGTGGAAGTGCCCACCACGGCACACCACGGCGCGAGATAGCCCCAGAGTACCAGCCGCAACGGACGCTCGCGTCGTCGCACGGCCGTCACGGTGGAACCGATCCCCCAGCCGTAGAGCGGCCACGACATGCAGAGCGGCCATTGCGCTGCGAGCTGATAGATGAGCGGCACGAAGATCCACCCCTCCACGAGGAGGTCGTACCCGGGATGCAGTCCACGCATGTGGCCCGCTTCGCTGCCGAGGCCCGCGCGAAACTCGTCGAATGCGAGCACGACGAACGGCGAGGTCAGGAGAAACGCTGCCACGCTCGACGCCCCGGCCACGACGAGGTCCGTCACGGGACCGCGGCGCGGTGCGAGCAGATACGCCACCGCGATCGTCACGCACAGAATCGCTCCCGGATACTTGGCCGAAGCCGCCAGACCCGCGAACACACCGCCAAGCCACAGGTCGCGCCGGTGACCGCCTTCCAAGTAGCGAAAGCAGGCACCCAGCGCGAGCACGCAAAAGAGCCCCATCGGCACGTCGACGTTGACGTAATGGGCGATGGCGACGTGGATCGGCAGCACTGCGCAACCGAACGCGGCGAGGAGCGCTGCCGCCGGCCCGAAGCCGCGCCGCACCGCGAAGAAGAGCGCCAGCACCGTCAGAATTGCCTCGGCGGCGGTGAGCCCGCGGCCGATCCACGTGAGTAGCGCCTGGTCATGGAGATACGCCTCGTAGCTCGGTGCCATGCCCAGCACGTGGGCAAGTGGATACGCGGCGAGATAAGCCAGCGCTACCGCGTAGTACGAAAGCGTCGGCTTCAGGAAGAAGTGAGGATTGAGATCGGCCTGCGGAAACGTGATGAACGCCGCAGCACGCGCCGGTACCGAGAACTCGTCGGGCTGCATCACCTCGGGCAAGCCGAATCCGAGGTTCCAGCAGCGCAGCCAGGTCGCGACGAGAAGCGCGACGCCGAGCCAGGCATTGCCGTGGCGATTCACCGAGATGCGATCCGTTCGCATCGCGCACACAGGTCCGCTGGAATCGTCACTCACCATCGTCACTGCGGCGCTCGCGAGGTGGTGCGAGCGAGATCGGCGACGAGCACGGTCCAGCGGCCGAGATCGAGACGGCCCACGCGTTGGTCACGACAGACGCCCGCCACCTCTTCCCAGCGAGCATTCGGTAGCTCTCCGAGTCGATCGACGATCTGCACCACGTGACGGAATCGCCCGGAGGCGGCGACGTCCTCGAACTGCGCACCGGCCAGCGAGCGGTCCTCCCACAGCACATCGACACCGAAACCGCGCCGCGCTGACATCGACGCGAGCGCTGCATCGACGGGATACCGCGCGATCCGGACGTCGCGCGCTGCGATCGCGCCTCCACGATCCCGCGCGATCCGCCAGCGGAGGCTATCGGGGCCGAGCTGATCGAAGAGTCCATTCGCGATCAACGCCGTGCGTGGGTCGACCCGCCGCGAGACGAATCCCGCGACGCCGTCCAGTTCCGGCGCGCCTTCCAGCGAGTCACGGATCGCCGATGGCAAACCGACGGCCCACGGAGCCGCTCCGCTCGCCGCCAACGCAACCCAAATGCACAGTGGCACGCTGGCGCTCATCCTCGAAGACTCGCCATGCTGGCGCGACGCGGTGCCCAAGGCTTGGATCCCGGCGCTCGCCAGAAACGCCACCGCGGGCGCCACCAAGATTGCGTGCCGTGATTCGTTCGTGGTCGACGCCGTGAGCAGCGCCCAGCTCGCAACGCCCGAGAACGCCGCGAAGCGCACCGTGAACGAGCACCACGCGGCGCGCGCGCCGATCACCGCCAGCCCGAGCGTCCCCACCGCCACCCAAGGGCTCACGAAAAACTCTCCGAGGAACGCGCGCGGGAAGAAGAGCAGGTTCTCGATGGAAAGCAGCGGTGCGTAGCTTGGATGCCCGAAGAAGAAGTACGCGACTTGTGCCGAATCGGTGATCACGAGCCAAAGGCCGAAACCCAACAACGGAGCGAGGAGAAGTGCGGCGGCTCGGGCAAGGGCCCGGCCCGCGCGCCCGCCTTCGCCAGGCTGGGTCAGCGAAGCCAGCACGAGCGCCGCGAGCTCGATCACGCCGAAGCTGTATTTGACGCCGAAGCCGAGCAGTCCGGCGCAGAGCCCGAGTGCCGCCCAGCGCCACAACTCGAGTCGCGGTTGCGCCTCGCG
Source organism: uncultured bacterium (assembly GCA_964450125.1). Taxonomy (GTDB): domain Bacteria; phylum JADJOY01; class JADJOY01; order JADJOY01; family JADJOY01; genus JADJOY01. The sequence goes on along the minus strand of CAYVDO010000213.1, from coordinate 4,133 downwards.
CGTGCTGCGATCCTCGACAGCGTGCGCTAGGAAGGTCAGCGCGCCGAATCCGACGAGCGCCAGCGGCTCGAGCATGCAGAGCACGGCATTGTCGACGCAGATCGGGCTCGTCGAAACGGCGAGCGTCGTGAGGACCCACGCGCTCGAAGTGGCGTTCACGGTGGTGGCAGCGCCGTCGCCGCGAAAGTGGTGGTGTCGCGACGCGAGCGCCAGGGCCGCGATGGCGAGCGCCAGGCAAATCACGGAAGGCAGCCGGCTGCTCGCGAGCGTCGGCCCCGCGACGCCATACGAGACGGCAACCACGAGAGAGTGCAACGGCGGATAGAAGCCCTGTCGTGCGATGGCCGCGCCGAGGTCCGCCGTGGTGCCCCGGGACGCGGCTCTCCACACGTCGAAGGCGGAGGTCGCGTGGGCCGCTTCGTCTTCGTCGAATGGCACGGGAGACTCGAGCACGGCCGTCGCCAGCCGCGAGAGCACGAGCACCGCGGCGACCGCCGTCGCGCCGCCGATCAACCACCGCGCCGCGCGGCGCAATGGGGTCCGAGCGCTCGGGGCTGCGCTAGGGCTGGCGATCGGCGGCGCCATCCGGGGTTCGGCCTCGAGTCCGGTCGCGGACCTGAGCGAGCGGTGCGGGCACGTGCCGCTCCCGAAAGCCGCGCGCCAGCGGCGTGCCGCCACCGCGAAGGGCGCCGGTTATACCACGCAGCATGTCCACCGCTCGCACCTTGGCAGTCAGCCGTAGCGCCTGGGAGGATCGGGTCGCACTGCTCGAGGACGGAAGGGTCGTCGAGATCGAGATCGAACGACGCGGCGCGGAGACGCGTCCCGGGGACGTGTACGTGGCACGATTGCGACGCATCGTGCCTGGGCTCGATGCTGCGTTCCTCGATCTAGGATCCGAGCGCCCTGCCTATCTCCCTCTTCCGGCCAACGAGCGCGCAACCCTCGGAGCGTTGCGCCGCGGCCAGTCGCTCCTGGTGCAGATCGTGAAGGCGCCCTTGGCCGGGAAAGGTGCGCGGCTTTCTGCGCGTCCGGTCCTCACCACGCGGCACTGGGTGCTGAACGCAGGCGGACGTGGCACGGCCATCTCACGGAAGATCGTGGACGCCGCGACCCGTGAGCGACTACGCGCAGTCGCGGACGAGGTCGCCGTCGCAGACGCGGCGCTCGTCGTCCGCACCAGCGCCGTGGAAGCGACGAGTGCGGCGCTGGTCGACGAAGCGCAGCGCCTTCTCGAGTACTGGCGGTCGCTCGTGCAGCTCGCATCCAGTGTGTCTCCGCCATCGCGCATCCACGCGGAGCCGGAGTTGCCGATGCGCTGGCTCCGCGATCGGCTGGGGCAATCCCCGAGTCGTGTCGTGGTGAACGATGCCGCGGTCGCCGCCGAGCTGCGCGCGCTCTTGCCGGGGAGCGCGGAGGGCGAGGCGACTCCCCTCGCCATCGAGACGACCGACGCCGACCCATTTTCCGCGCTCGACGTCGACGAGGCGTTGCGCGCAGCGCTCGCACGATCGGTGCGCTTGCCGTCCGGCGGTCACGTCACGTTCGACGCCACACGCGCTCTCACGGCCATCGACGTGGACACGGGTCGCTTCGTCGGCACGCGCGGGCTCGGCGAAACCATCGTCACGACGAACCTGGAAGCAGCCGGCGAGATCGCCCGCCAGCTCCGGCTCCGCAATCTCGGCGGGATCGTGGTGATCGACTTCATCGACATGCGCGCTCCCGCCGACCGGGCGCGGGTTCTCGACGTGCTCCGAGACGCCTGTGCTCGCGATCCCGCGCCCATCGAGATCCTCCCCTTCACACCTCTGGGCCTCGTTCAGCTCACCCGCAAGCGAACCCGCCCTGCCCTCTCGGAGCAGCTGCTCGACGCGTGTGCGAGCTGCGACGGAACTGGCCGCGTCCCCGCCGTCGCGGCCATCGGTGCGCGAGTGCTGCGCGCGCTCGAAGCGCGGGCGACGGAAACCTCGCGCACGGCGCTCGTGGCTCGAGCGGCTCCACCCGTCGCGGAGTGGCTGCGCCGGGAGGCGGCGGTTGCGCTCGCCGCCATCGAACGACGCCTGGGGCGGACGGTCTTGATCCGCAGCGACGAACGCACGCCTGCGGACGGGTTCGTCGTCGAGCCGCCACTCGTCCGAAATGAGAAGGGCGCCTCACCCCAGAGGTGAAGCGCCCAAGCGGCGCTCGATGCCCGGCTTCGCCGCTCGCGCGGCGCGCGCTCAGCCCTCGGCTTTGAGCTTCTTGACCGCGGCGGTCACCGCGGGGACGAGTTGGAAGAGATCCCCGACGATCCCGTAGTCGGCTTTCTGGAAGATCGGAGCGTCTGGATCCTTGTTCACCGCCACGATCACTTTCGAAGTGCGCATGCCGGCGAGGTGCTGGATGGCGCCCGAGATCCCGAACGCGAGGTAAAGCGAAGGATTCACGACCTTGCCAGTCTGGCCGACCTGCATGTTGTGCGGCGCGAAACCCGAGTCCACCGCCGCGCGGCTCGCCCCGACGGTACACCCCTCGCCGATCGCCTCCGAGAGGTCCCAGAGGATCTTGAAGTTCTCGGCCGCCTTCATGGCGCGGCCACCCGACACGATGATGTTGGCCTCGGTGAGGTCCACCTTGGCACCTGCCGAGCGACGCACCTCGACCGCCTTGGACGCGAGAGCCGCGCCGTCCAGCGTGACGCTCAGCGTCTCGACCTGCGCGGATCGGCTGGCGTCCGCGTCGCGCGCCTTGAAGCTGTTGGGACGAATCGTCGCGAACTGCGGATCGCTGGTGATGGCGATCTGCTCGTACGCCTTACCCGAGTACACGGGTCGCGTCGCCAACATGCGCCCGTCCCCGCCGAGGGTGATGTCGGTGCAGTCGGTCGCGAGCCCGGCGTCGAGTCGTGCCGCGACGCGGGGCAGCAGATCGCGGCCCAGTGAAGTGTGCCCGGCGAGCACGATGTCCGGCTTCGCCGCTTGCACCGCCTGCGTCACGGCGGTGGTGTAACCGTCGTTCGAATAGAGCTGCAGCGCGGGATGCTCCACCACCAGGACCTTGTCCGCGCCGTGAGCTGCGAGCGTTTGGGCGAGCCCCGCGACGCTCGCGCCGACCACCACGGCGGTCACCGTCCCGCCGCTCGCTTCGGCAAGCTTCCGAGCCACCGCGAGCCCTTCCAGAGAGACCTTCTTGAGCGAACCTTCTCGCTGCTCGGCGATCGTGAGCACGTTGGCCATGATTTCCTCGTGTGATTCGAGAAGACGAAGTTGAGATGTCGAAGCGTCGGTCCCGTGTGGATCAGAGAACCTTCGCCTCCTCCCGCAGGAGCCGCACCAGCTCGGCGCCCGCAGCCTCCGGCGTCTCGGCCTCGATCTTGCGCCCGGCCTTGCGCTCCGGCAGAGGCATGAGCTTCACGCGCTTCGCCTTGGCACCGGCGGCGCCTACCTGGCCATCCAGGCCCAAATCAGCCGGCTTGAGGTCCTTCACTTCCTTCTTCTTGGCCTTCATGATCCCGGGCAACGATGCGTAGCGCGGCTCGTTCAGGCCCTTCTCACACGTGACGAGCGCCGGCAGCTTGAGCTCGACGACCTCGTCGCCGCCCTCGATACGTCGCGTAGCCTTGGCGGTCTTGCCATCCGCCGCGATCTCCAGGCCGGTCACGATCGAAGCCAGTGCCAGGCCGGCGAGCTCCGCCACACGCACGGCGACCTGAGCCTGATCTCCGTCGATCGCCTGCTTGCCCGCGAAGACGACGTCGGGGCCGATGGTCTTGAGCGCGGCGGCGAGGGCCTTGGCAGTCGCCTGTGCGTCACCTCCCTCGAATGCCGGATCCTTGAGGTGGATGGCGCGGTCGCAGCCCATCGCCAGTGCGGTGCGGATGGTTTCGAGCACCCGATCCGGCCCGAGGCTCACCACCACCACCTCGCCGCCCAGCTTCTCCTTGGTGCGAAGCGCTTCCTCGACGGCGAACTCGCAATAGGGGCTCATGACGTACTTGACGCCCGTTGCAACGATGTCGCTGGCGGTGTCGTTGATCTTGATCACCGTCTCCGTGTCGGGTGTTTGCTTGATCAGGACCGCGATCTTCACTCGAGACCTCCTGCGTGGCCGCCGGCGCGCTCAGGCGGGTCGGCCCGTTCGAGGGGTGTTCC
>CAYVDO010000212.1:0-13663 GCA_964450125.1 uncultured bacterium | reverse complement strand
GCCGAACCGAGTTGGGGGTGGGGCCCCGAAAAGGTCACGCCTTTTTCGGGGCGGGGGTCTGGAACAGACCCCCGGGGAGGCATCGAGCGAGGAGCCTGTCGCCGTGCGCGGCACATTTTCCGACAGGCTCCGAGTGGCGGGCGAGAGCCCGCCCTCGAGCGCAGGGCCGTTGCACCCGGCCTCGTGGCCGCGCGCACGAACCACCCGCGCCGAATCGCACGAGGGAAGTTAGCCCCATGCGCTCGTTCATCCTGCGGCGGCTCGCCACCTCGATCCCGGTGATCGCGGGAGTGGTGACGCTGGTGTTCGCGCTCATCCACCTCGTGCCGGGCGATCCAGTGGACGCGATGCTCGGCGAAACCGCGCTCCCCGCACAACGCGACGAGCTGCGCAAGGCGCTCGGTCTCGATCGGCCCATTCTCGTCCAATACGGCCACTTCGTGAGCGGGCTCGTGCGGGGCGATCTCGGCACCAGCTTCCGCCGTGCCACACCGGTGAGCGAGCTGCTCGCCGAGCGCTATCCGGCCACGTTCCAGCTCACCCTGGCGGCGATGCTCGTGGCCACGCTGGTGGCGCTGCCGCTGGGCGTGCTCGCGGCGCTACATGCCCGCACTTGGATCGATCACGCATCGAGCGCGGTGGCGCTCATCGGCGTGTCGATCCCGAACTTCTGGCTGGGACCCATGCTCATCCTCTCGTTCGCGATCCGCCTCGACTGGCTGCCGGTGTCGGGGCGCGACGGGCTCGCGAACCTGGTGCTGCCGGCGACCACGCTCGGCCTCGGCCTCGCCGGCATCCTCACGCGCATGACCCGCAGCAGCATCCTCGAAACCCTGAGCGAGGACTACATCCGCACCGCCAAGGCGAAGGGCCTGAGCCCTGTGGTGGTGGTGTGGAAACACGCGATGCGCAACGCCCTGATCCCGATCGTAACGCTCATGGCGCTCCAGTTCGGCGCGCTGCTCGCGGGCTCGGTCATCACCGAGACCATCTTCTCGTGGCCAGGTGTCGGCAAGCTGCTCCTCGAGGGAATCCGCGCCCGCGACTACCCCGTGGTGCAGGGCGTGGTGCTGACGGTGGCGCTCACCTACGTGGCGGTCAACCTGCTCACGGATCTGATCTACGCGTGGGTGAATCCCGGCATCCGCTTCGGAGGGGCACGGTGACGGCGGCGAGCGCGGCACCGGATCGAGCCCCGCGCTCCGGCGGCTCTCGGTTGCTCGCGCGCTTTCTCGCGCACCGTGGCGCGATGCTGGGTCTCGCGCTGACCTCGTTCTTGCTCGCAGCCGCAGCTCTCGGGCCGTGGCTCGCGCCCCACGATCCACTCTTGCAGGACCTCGGCACACGGCTCACGGGCCCGGACGCGGCACACTGGCTGGGCCGCGACTCACTGGGCCGCGATCTTCTGAGCCGCATCCTGGTGGGCGCGCGGGTATCGCTCGCCGTGGGATTGGTGGTGGTCGCGGTCTCCGCGACCTTGGGCACGCTGATCGGCGCCGCGGTGGGACTCGCCGGCGGCTGGGTCGACGAGGTCGCCATGCGCATCGTCGACGTGCTGCTCGCCTTTCCCGGGATCCTGCTCGCCATCGCGATCAGCGCGGTCCTCGGTCCCGGCCTCGATCACACCGTGATGGCGCTCTGTGTGCTGGGGTGGGTGGGCTACGCGCGGCTGGTGCGCGGCCAGGTCCTGGCGCTGCGCGAGCGCGAGTTCGTACAGGCGGCGGTGGCGCTGGGAGCCGGCCCGACACGCATCGTGCGGAAGCACCTGATCCCGAACTTGCTGGCACCGGTGCTGGTGCAAGCCACGTTCGGCATGGCGAGCGCGATCGTGGCCGAAGCGAGCCTGAGCTTCCTCGGCCTGGGCGTGGTGCCGCCCACGCCAAGCTGGGGCAGCATGATCGACGAGGGACGCCTCTACTTGGAGCAGGCGCCGCACGTGGCGGCGTTCCCAGGCTTGGCGATCCTGCTCACGGTGCTCGGCCTCAACTTCCTGGGTGACGGGCTGCGTGACGCGCTCGACGTGAAGAGTGCCCGTTGAGATGAGCGAGCCCGCCGCGACGACCACGGCACCGCCGCAGCGCGGTGTGCGCTGGATGCGCAAAGCGTGGAAGGGGTGCCGCCGCGCCATCTACACGGTCGCGGCGCTGGTGGTGGCGATCCTCGTGCTGTTGGCGGGCGCTCAGGTGTTCGTGAACTCCGACGCCGGGCGCCGCCAGGTGACGAAGGTGCTTTCCGGCGTGCTCGACCAGGACGTGACCGTATCCGGGCTGGAGCTGCACCTGCTCTCCGGGCTGGCGCTGAAAGAGGTCCGGCTCACGCCACGGGGTGCGCTCGCTGCGCATCCCTTTCTCAGCGCCGAAGAGCTGACGCTCGGCTACTCGCTCTCCGAGCTCGTGCGCGGGACGCTGCGCATCGATCAGCTTGCGATGAACGGCGCTACCGTCGCGATCGTCTACCGCGGCGCCGAGAGCAACATCCCGCTGGCGGGCGGCGCACCCGCGGAGCCGGAGACGACGCAGCCGGCGGGGACGGCACCGGCTCCCGCGCCCGCCGAGCCGAATCGAACGAGCACCGCGACGACCCCAGGCGCCGCGCCGCGGGGCCTCGTACTTCCGGCGCTGCCCGTGGCGATCGCCGTGGACGCGCTCAAGCTCGCCGACGTTGCGGTGATCGTGGATCTGGATGAGCGCGTGCGCATCGAGTCGCATGGCCTCGACCTTTCGCTTCACGGCACGGCCGGCCCGAGCGGCGTGGACCTGGCACTCACCGCAGCCCATCGCACGCAGCCGGACCACGACGTGCGCGTGCAGGTCTCCGGTGCTCGACCGATCGAGGTACGCGCGCAACTCGATCTCGACCTCACCGTGCGTGGCCCGAACCTGGATCAGCTCGAGGCCGATCTCTCGCTCGCGCTACCCGGTGCGAGCGTGGATCTCGGCGGAGGTGCGCACCCCGTGACCCTCGGGCTGAAGGCGCGTGGTGCCGCCACGCTGTCACGGGCGAGCGCCACCCTCGACCCGGTGACGCTCGATCTCGGTGCGGGTGGCTCGCTCGCGCTCGGCGCCCGTATCGAGGACTTCCTCGCCGCGCCGCGCATCGACGCGACACTCTCGCGCGGCCAGCTCGTCCTCGGCGAGTTGGTGCCGGTCGCCGCGGTGTTTCTGCCCGAGCTCACGGCTGCGGGCGTGGTGGCGATCGAGGATCTCGCGGTGAAGGGCAGCCTCGGCGGCGGCACCGCGAACGATCCGTTGACGGCATCCGGGCGGGTGGCGCTGGCGGACTTGGCGGCGAGCTATCCGGCGATCGGCGTCGAGGCGCGGGGGCTCGCAGGCACCCTCGATCTCGAGCGGGTGTTGCTCGTGCACTACCTCCCGGCGCAGCTCGCGACCCGCGGTCGGCTCGCGCTGGCCTCGGCAACGCTGCCTGCGGGAGGTCGCGTCGAGGACGTGGCGCTCACGCTCGACGCGACGGCCCACGGCGCGGATTTCCACGACGTGCGCGCGCACGCCGCCGTGCGAGCCGCGCGCCTCGTGCCACCGGGATTGGGCGCCGACGCCCGTCCGCTCACCCTCGATACCACCGTTACCGCCGCCGCAGACCTCACCTCCGGCGACCTGAGCGGCATCGAGGTGCGTGCGCAGATCCCCGACACGCTCGACGTCCGCGCCAGCGGGGACGTCGCCGCTTTCGGCAAAGGCGCGGTGAAGCTCACGACGCACGTCGAGGTCGAGCCCGGCCCACTCCTCGCGTGGTTGCCGCCGTCGCTCTTGGGCTCGTTGCCGGCGCCCAAGGCGAGCGGCAGCGTGAAGCTGGACGCCGACGTCACCGGCGATCTCGGTCGGAAGACGGTCGGCGCGAAGGGCACACTCACCCTCGCCAAGCTCGCGGCGTCGAACCTGCCTGCGCACGCGTCGTTGCGCTCCGTCGACGGCGCGATCCGATTCGACGCGGCTCTGGCAGAGGGCTACCAGCCGGGACCGACCCAGCTCGAAGGCAAGCTCACACTGGGAGAGATCGCGGCGCTCGATGCGCTGCGCGTGCAAGGCGCGACCGTGGATCTCTCGGCTCGCGCCGCAGGCCTTCCCCTCGACGACGCGAGCGCCAAGCTGGACGTCGCGGTGAAGGGCGCCGCCTACCGCACCAAGACGCTCGAAACGCCGCCTCAGGACCTGCGCCTGACGCTCGCGGCGCGCGGCAACCCGACGCGCGGGGACCTCACCCTCGACGGTCTCGACCTGACGTTGAACCGCGTGGCGCGTTTCACCGCGAAAGCGAGCACGCGCGGCTTCGGGAGCGAAGCGCTGGAAGCCGAAGCGCATCTGGGCGGTGTCGATCTCGCGACCCTGGCACTCAGGCTGCCGCATTCGATCGGAAGTGCGCTCGCCGGCATCTCCGCCACCGGCACTCCCACGCTCGACGTCCGCGTGAAGGGCCGGCTGCCGACCGCCGCCGATCTCGAGTCGTGGACGCTGCCGCTCGAAGGTCGACTCGCGTTCGAGCTGCCCAAGGGCTCCCTCTCCTGGCCTGCGCGCCAGCTCACGGTGGGCAAGGCCACCACGCGGCTCGCAGTGACCTTCGATCCGGCGAACGCATCCGTGGCGCTCGACGCCACCGCGTTCGAGGTCGTCGAGAAACCGCACCTCGGGGCCGATTCCCGTGATTTCTCGGCAACCGTGCGGGCTTCACTGGCGGATCGCGACCGACTCGCGATCGAACAGGTCTACCTCGGCGTGCTCAATCGCGGGGCGTTCGCGTTCTTCGGTGGTGAGCTGGCAGGGCTGCGCTCGATCCTCGACGCGCGCGCGTTGCCACCGGTGGGCGAGCTGCTGCGTACCCTCGCCGGACGCGTCGAGGTGGACGCGGGCTTCGACCGGCCGACACCGTCGCAGATCGCGCCTGGATTCACGATCGAGGGTGGCGCATCCGCACGGCTCAGCGCCAAGCTGCGTCCCGGTCGAGACCTCGCCCTCGATGGCCAAGCTTTTTTCGCGGACCTCGATGCGAAGGCGCCGCCGACCCTGGACGTGAGTGGGCTCACGGGCCGCTTCCCGATCCAGAAGACGCTGGCGATCGTGGCGTCGGATGCGCCAGCGGCAAGCCGGGCGGCGAGTGCCGCGCGACGCGCCGATGCCGAGGCCGCCGCAGATCGCAACCGCTCGCTCTACGGCGCGCTGCGCCCCCTCAGCACCAATCGCGACAACGTGCGCCTCACGAACCTGGTGGCGGGACCGCTCGCCGCGCACGACGTGTATCTCGACGTCGCGTTCCACGAGCGCGCCCTCGCCATCCAACGTTTCGGCGTGGGCTTGCTGAGCGGATGGGCGGGCGGCAGTGCCGAGACCTCGTTCTCGGCGGCGCGCAATCGGCTCGCGCTGGACCTCGAGTTCGGCGAGATCGACGTGCGGCGGTTGTTGCCGTTCGAGAGCCCGCTCGCCGACGAGGAAGCGCAAGTGAGCGGCACGGCGCGCGTGTCGCTCGACCTCGCGCGCGGCGAGGTGGGCGGCAAGGGCACCGTGAGCCTCGGCGACATCAACGCCGACCTGAATCTCACGCGCATCGGCGAGGAAGCGCTCGACCAGCTCCTCGTCTTTCTCGATCCCAAGGGCGATCAGGGCTCGATCGGCACCTTCCGAACCATCCTGCGCACCACCGACCTCACCATCAATCGCGTGCAGATCGTCATCCAGAACGGCTCGCTGCGCATGCGCGTCGAATACGGCATCCACGCCCACGTCCCGCGCTTCCTGGAGCAAGCGCTCAACATCGTCTACGACACCACCAACCGCTTCGAGATCCCATCCATCCCGCTCTTGCGCCTGCAGAACGTCGAGAAGCTCAAGCCCCTCTTCGATCAGCTCGCCACGCTGCAGCCGATCCTCGACATCGTCGGCGGCGACCACATCCACATCGACCCCGCCGGTTCCTTCCGCATCGAGTGATCGCCGCGGGGGATGGCGACGGGGCCGCGTCACGAGGGTGCGGCGGTGGGCGGGCTCATTCGGCGCGGGGTCACGGGCCCAGATCGAACATCGATACACTCGCAACGGCCTTGATTTTCAGCTCGGGGGGCGGCCGACTTCCCCCGAGTGTTGGGTTCGGTAGCAGGGACGGCATCACCTACCGCGCGCCGTTCGTCCACTCGCGGACTTGCTCGGCCATCCACTCGGGAGCGTCGGTGGAGAGGTCGTGACCGCCATCGGGATGGACGCGGAAGGGCGCGCCGTAGCGATCGGCGATTGCCCGCGGGCACGCGGGGTTGCAGAGCCCGTCGCGGGCGCCGATGAGCACCAGCATCGGCGTGGCGACGGCGGGCGGCGCGCGAAACCGCGACGCGGCCACGATCTGCCGCAGCACGTTGAGGCGCTTCATCGGCCGGTCCCGCTGGTAGGTCGCCCATTTCGCGGCGCGCGCCTCGACGTCGCGGCATTGGCGCGTGGTCATCGCGATCACCTCGCGTTCCCGTGCGACGCCATCGTTCGTGCTCAGGATCCGCACCACGTTCGCTGCCGAACCGAGGCTCATCCGATGCCACGCAGGGCTCAGATCCAAGAGGCTCGAGTTCACCACCACGAGCCGTGCGAAGTCTTCCGGGTGCGCCGCGCACCACCCGATGGAGACCATGCCACCGAGCGAGATGCCGAAGAGACCCCACGGCCCGTCTGCGCCTTCGGTGCGCTCGCGCAGCGCGAGCCAGCGGCGCCTCACGTCCTCGGCCATGGCCGGCACCGAAAGCGACGCGGGCCGCGCACACTCGGTGCCCGCTCCTGGCAGGTCGAGCCGGTGAACCCGCGTGCCGGGGAGCGTGCGCTCGAGGATTGCGGGGAAATCCTCCCAGTGACGCTGCTCGCGCGCGAGCCCACGCAACAGGAGCCAGTTCTTCGTCGCATTCATGGTCGGCCTGCTGGTCGATCGGGGATTGCCGCGTCCGGCGCGACTCTCGTGAGTTCGCGAGAACGCCGAGAATAGCGCGCCGACTGCGCCCTGCGGCTTGCCAGGCCTAACAGGCTGCTGAAAAAGGTACGCGCCAGAGGCGCGTCGACGAGCACAGCGAGTCGACTTGGGGGTGGGGCCCCGCAAAAACCGCGTTTTTTGCGGGGCGGGGGTCTGGAACAGACCCCCGAGGAAGCATCGGCAGGCGCGAAAAACTCGCAAAGGCGAGTTTTTCAGCAGCCTGCTAACCCGGATTATTCATGAAGCGTTCTACTGCGGCCGCCGATCGTCGGCATCTTCGGGCGTACTCGGATTTCCGGCCATCGACGTACTGTTCAGTACGCCTGCGGGCCGAAAATCCTGCGTTCACCCGAATCTGCTCGACGCTTGGCGCCCTCGCTACGAACTTTCATGAATGACCCGGGCTAACCGCCGGCACGGCATGCGCCGGCGGCGACTCGACCGAGGTCAGTCGAGGCTCGCCGGTCCCGGCGCGCCGAACCAACTTCCCTGGAAGGCGGAGCATCCGAGCGACGTCAGCAGCGCCAGGTCCTCGGTGTTCTCGATGCCCTTGGCGATGGTCGGCACGTCGTGCTCACGCAACAGTCGCAAGAGCTGGCTCGAGTGGGTGGCGTTCGCGCGATTGCAGGCTGCGCCGTAGACCAGCGACGCGTCGACCTTCACCAGCACGGGCGTCACGCGCCGGAGGCGTTCGCCGAGGCTTCGGGTGAGCGCCACGTCGTCGAGGCTCACGCGGTAGCCGAGCGCGCGGAGCTCGGTCAATCGACCGTCCAGATCCGGCACGGTGTCTTCGCGGACATCGTCGGTGAGATCGACGTAGACCCGAGGAGCAAAGGGCGTGAGGGGCGCATCGGTCGCGTACAAGCTCTCATCGAGAAGGTCGGCACGGCTCAAGCCGATGAAGAGAGGACGGCGTGCGAGCTTCGCTCGCCGCAGGGTCCGGTGCCGAAGCGGCCGAGCTGCTGGGCGATTCGCGCGAGCTTGGCGAGGTCCACGGCGCGGGTCGCGGCGGTGCCCGTGGACGCGGCGTCGCCGGCGCAGCGCCGAGAGCGACGGTGCTCGGATCGCGGGTACGCGTGCCGCAGAACGGGCAGCGTGTTTCGTTATCAGCAACGGGTTTTCCACAACTCGGGTAGGGGACGGGCATGCGTGATTGTCTAGTCTTAGTCGCCAAACTTCCGCGCTGAACGCCAGCGTGAGGAGTCCAATCATTTTTACTTGTAGTAAATTAAACTAGGCATGTCGCAAAACGACTGGACATCGTGGGGATGCACTCGCGTGCGGAACCGCGCGACGAGTGAGGGGTTGGGGTACGTCGAAGGACGCTCTGCGGCGGCCGCATGCCCGCCGGGCGGAGCGTCACTCCGAGCGGACGACTACGGGCTGAGCCAGGTTTCGTGGAGGTGCAACCAGCGGAGGCCGTTGGGCGCAGGCGAGTCGGCAGAAGCGAGGACCGCGCTCGCCTGCCGACCACGGGATGTGGCGCCGTAGTCTTGCCACTCTTCGTACGTTACGAGGACGACCGCTTCGCCGAGCGCGCGCGCGTGGAGGCGCTCGATGCGAATTCGGCCGCGGCGGTGTGCGTCGCGCCACTGACCGTGAAGCTCGTGAAGCCGCGCCACCAGAGCGGCGCGATCCACGAGGCGACCGCTCGGCATCACCGCTTCGAAATCCGGCGCGAGCACGTCGAGGAAGCGCACCAACGCGGCGTCGTTCTCCGGGACGGCGCCCACGAACCAGCTCTCGAGGAGCTGGTGGACTTCGAGCACCTCGCAGCGCGCGGCATCGAGCATCACGCGCGGACCGCGACGCCGTGGCTTGCGTCGTCGGTGAGGATCTCGAACGCGGCGCGGTTTGCCGATCGCAACGTGAGCGGTGTCTCTCCACGACGCACGAGCGTCACCTCGCACGCAGCGATCTTGCTGTTGAGGCAAGTCTTCGAGCCGCCCGGCGGATTGTAGTAGTTGAGCCCGCAGAAGGACGATGCCGGCGCATGGATGCGGCCTGAGATCGTCACGTCCGGCGTCGCCGAGCGGAAATTCCAGTCGAAGTAGTCGAAACGCCCCTTGGCCTTGAGGGCTTGCTGGATGGTGTTGAGGGCGTATTGCTGGGCGCCCGCGCGCAGCACCACCAGCGTCATGAACGGGGTCCACACCGGCCCGAGCTTGATGCGCGCGGTGCTCACTTCCAGAAACGTCTCGGGCGCGTCGTCGAAGCCGCACACCTGTCCCCACGCGTAGTGGTCGGTGTGCTTCGATCCCCAGTTGTGGTTCTGGCTTCCCGGCCAACCGTCGATCGCGTGGCTCTGGCCATCGACGCCGATCGTGCCGCGATACACACAGTTGGGCCAACCGACCAGCGCCTTCGCCTTGGGGAAGCCGCCGGAGTAAAGCCTTTCGGGCAAGAGCAGGAGCGGTCGCCCGCCGCCGGAGAAGTCGAGCTGCCAGGCGATCTCGTGTCCGCCGAGTGCGGCACGGCCGTCGAGAGCACCGTCGTGCAGCGTGGCCCCGCCGATCTGTGCCCCGAGCTTGGTCTCGTCGAAGCGGCAGTTGGCGAGCGGCTCCTCGTGCTTCACCGCCACGATCTGTTCTTTCTCGCCGTCGAACCAGATCGCCCAGAGCTCACCGAGAGCGCCGTGCGGCTGGTCCGCCGGGCGGAAGATCGTGTAGCGGATCCAGAACGCGAGCGGGCGAGTGGGGTGGTTGGCGCGCTGGAAGAAGCTCTCGTAGTGGCCGCCCGGGGCAGCGGCGCGATAGCGGCAGGTGTTCCAGCGGTTGCGCTCGGCAGTGATGTCGCTCATGGATAGCCCCTCCCGCGGCTCGCTCGCGGCGCGGCGCGCGTCATCGCAGTCTCCACCCCGGGGCGCACCGCGACAAGGCCCCGCAGCCGATCCGCGAGCGACGCGAGCGCCTTGGGGGCAGGCCCCAGCGCGGCTTGGCCGCGATGGGCGGGTGGCTGGAACGGACCCCGGTAACGCCTCCACCCGCTTCACGTTTCTTCACCGACGCACAACACACGAGCAAGAGCTGAGCGCCACCTTCTCCCGTGCCGCCGGATGGACCGGCGTGCAGGATCGGCCGACGGCGCGTGAGCGGCCCCGGCACGGAACGAGGAGCAAGACGATGACGACGAACCGAGTTTCTCCCCGCATCCTCACTCGCATGGCGGTCGTGAGCACGCTGGCCCTCGCCGGTCTGCTGGCGTTGGTGGCACCCAGCGGTGCCGGAAGCGGCCGAGGCGGCGGACCGAACGCCGCGGACGGGCGCGGCCCCGGCCCTCGCATGATGTTCGGCGGTGGCCCGCTCACGACGTCGCTGGGTGAGGCGCTCGACGGCGCCAAGCTCACCGAGGCTCAGAAGGCGACCCTCGACGGCATCCGCAAACAAGCGGCATCACTGCGCGAGGACGTTCGCAAACAGTTCGAGTCGGTGCATGCCGACATCGACTCCGAGCTGGCCAAGCCGGAACCGGACCTGCGCGCGTTGAGCCAGCGCATGACCGCGCTCCACGAGCAGGTGCGCAAGAGCTTCGACGGCGTGCGTGACGGCTACCTGGCACTCTACGAGCAGCTTTCGACGGATCAGAAGAAGAGCGTTGCCGCTACGATGCGGGCGCGCTTCGACGAGATGAAGCAGCGTCGCGAGGGCTGGCATCACGGGCCGCACGGCCGTTGGGACGACGAGCGAGGCGACAACGGCTGATCCCGCACGCGGCGCGCGCTGCCGAGACGTGGGCGGGCAAACCGCGTAGCCTCCGCCCCACCACGAGACGGCCGAGCCGGACCCCGTCGTCCGTCGCTCGGCCGCGAGGAGGTTCGAGGTGAGAGCATCGACCAGGCGCACGGCGATCGGGATGGCGTTCGTGCTCGCGACGGCGGCGGGGTGCGTGAGCGGCGGCGTGGATCAGACGTCGAACGACGGCGGCGGTGGCGGGACGGCCACCAGCGTCTACCAAGCCGGCACGGTCGTGATGACCGGCGACGAGTCGTTCACGTACTCGGATGTGACGCTCACGTTCGTCGGCGACCCCGCCACCGTCACGATCGAGGCCGAGGCTGGCGGCACCACGTACGTCTGGAGCGGCAGCTACGCGCGAAGCGGCGATGCCGTGAGCACGGACCCGCTGCCCGAGGCCTCTGCAGGCACGTCCGACTTGATGACGCTCACCGGCAGCACACCGTCCGAAACCGAGCTCACCGGCACGCTCTCGGAGAGCTACCCCAAGAACGGCACCACCTTCGAGGTGAGCGGCGGCTTCAGCGCGACGCTCGTGGAATGACGGTGAGAGGGTGACGGCGCTGCGCTTCGCCCAGCGAGCGACCGACGAGCGGCACCCATGAGGGGATCGAAGCCCACGTCCGGATCCGCCACGGGGAACGCCGCTGCACCAATCGGCGACGAGCCGATCGTCCACGCGCTCTTGGTCGAGGACGACGTCCGGCTCGCCGACCTCACACGCGAATACCTGACGCGTCATGGCTTGGTGGTGAGCGTCCTCCACGATGGCGAAGAGGCCCTCGCCGAAGCGCTCGCACGTCGCTTCGACGTGGTGCTTCTCGACCTCATGCTCCCCGGGCTCGGCGGCATGGAGATCTGCCGACGACTGCGCGAGCGCAGCGACGTTCCCGTCATCATGCTCACCGCGCGCGGCGAGGAGGCCGATCGCGTGATGGGCCTCGAGATCGGCGCCGACGACTACGTCGCCAAGCCCTTCTCGTCGCGCGAGCTGCTGGCGCGAATCCGCGCGCAGGTGCGCAGGGCCCGCGGCCGCGCCGGCCCCAAGATCCACGCGTTGGAAGTGGACGGCTTGGCCCTCGATCCCGGCACGCACGCGGCCACGATCGACGGCGAGCCCCTCGATCTCACCTCGTACGAGTTCGCCCTTCTCTTCGCCCTCGCCGAAGCCGCCGGGCGGGTGTTGAGTCGTGAGCGCCTGATCGAGCTGGCGGGCGGCAGCCCCGACGAGTCCTTCGATCGCTCGATCGACGTGCACGTGTCGCGTCTGCGCCAGAAGCTCGGCGACGATCCGCGCAACCCGCGCCGCATCCGCACGGTGCGGGGAGCCGGTTATCAGCTCTTGAGGCGCTCTTCGTGACGGCGCGCGCCGATCGCGCGCCGCGTCGGCGGCTCTTCTGGCGCATCTACGCGCAGGGATTGCTGTTGGTGGCCGCGTCGGCGGCTGCCGTGTACCTCGTGACCTCGTGGCTCGGGCCGGCGGCGCCCTGGCACGGGCAGCCAGGCGCGCTCTTCGAACGGGTGGTGAGCGCAGATCTCTCGAGCGCTCTCGGCGAGCCACGCGTGCTCCGCGAAAAGGTCGACGAGCTCGCCGAAATCCTCGGCGCCGACGTCGCGATCTACGACGCCGGCGGTGCGCGGCTCGCCGCGGCAGGCGCGTTGCCGCCTGGCCCGCTCACCGAGCCGTGGCCACCACGCGACCGTTTTCGCGGCCGCCACGACCGCTGGGTGCGAACCTTTCCACTCGGGCCGTGGCCGGGCTCCGCGTACGCGCGAGTCGCCCCCAACACCCGGCGGCTGGTGCTGCGCGCGCAATCGCTCGTCGGCGTGCTCGCGGTGCTCACGCTGCTCTCGTTTCCGATGGCGCGAGCCCTGGCACGACCACTCGAGAAGCTCACCGCCACGGCAACCGAGCTGGGGCACGGCAATCTGGCGGCGCGCACCGGGCTCGTGCGCGACGACGAAGTCGGGGCGCTGGCGAAGGCGTTCGACGAGATGGCGGCGCGCATCGAGACCTACGTGACGAGCGAGAAGGAGCTGCTCGCGGGTGTCTCGCACGAGCTCCGCACGCCGCTCGCCCGCGTGCGCGTGGCGCTCGAGCTCGCCGAGGAAGGGTCGGCCGATCCCGCCGAGGTGCGCGCGCGGCTCGCGGGAATCGGGCAGGACTTGGCCGAGCTCGAGAGCATCCTGGCCAACGTGTTCGCGATCGCGCGCCTCGATCACATCCACGGCGCCGGCGCACTCGCGCTGGGGCGCGGCGCAGTCTCGCCAGCCAAGCTCGTCGGCGATGCGGCGGCGCGCTTTCGCGCGGCGCATCCCGAGCACACACTGAACGAGCAAGTGGCGGCGGGCCTACCCGAGCTCGACGGCGACGCGACGCTCTTGCGTCGGGTCCTCGACAACCTCCTCGACAACGCCGCCGCGTACGGCGAGACCCACGCGCCGATCGAGATCACGGCAGGGCTCGATCCCAGCGGCGGCGCGATCGAGCTCGCCGTGAGCGATCGCGGCGTGGGGGTGAGTGCCGCGGACCTGCCTCGCCTCTTCGAGCCCTTCTTTCGCGGCGATCGCAGTCGCGCGCGCGCCACCGGTGGAGTCGGTCTCGGTCTCACGCTCTGTCGCCGCATCGCCGAAGCGCACGGTGGGCGCATCACCACCGAGCGCCGCGACGGCGGCGGTCTCACGGTCCGGGCGACGCTGCCGCTGCGACGCAGCGACGCCTGAGGATCCGTCTCAGCGCTCTAGTGTCCTGTCTCCGAGATCCGTTGATCAATCCACACAAACAGAGCGACGGAATACACCATGATTTCGCCGCGGAAGCGCATAGCCATCGGGTTCACTCGTTGATGCGAACTTCCGAGACAGGACACTAGCAGCGCTACCCAAGATGGCACGCGCGCCTCGAGGCGCGCCGACGAGCGTAGCGAGTCGACTTGGGGGTGCGGCCCCGCAAAAACCGCGCTTTTTGAGGGGCGGGG
>CAYVDO010000211.1:0-13874 GCA_964450125.1 uncultured bacterium | reverse complement strand
GATCGAGGAGCTCGAGCGGCGGGTCGTAGACCGGCATCACCACCGAGATCGTGGGCAACGCCGCATCCGCGTGCGCCAACCGCTCGGCGAGCTCGCGGGCAGATCCGGCGTGCCAAACGTTCACGCGCAGCCAGGCGTCGTAGGCATCGGCACGCCTGGGCGGCGTGACGTCAGGCGGCAAGCAACTTCCCGCCGACACCCGGAATCGCTCGCGGTAGAGCCGGATCGCATGTGCGATCAATGCGGGGAGACGGCGCAGCGGCGGAAAGGCGCCCCGGCGCCGGCGATAGTCGCGCGCGAGCTCGGTGGCGAAGCGGGTGAGCTCTTGCGCGCGCTGGATGCGGGCAGCAACGCTGCGGCGCAGGTCGCCGACCCACTCGGGGAGCACCAGGAACGGGCGTGGAATGGGATGGGTGAGCACCACTCCCGACTCCAACTCGGCGAGAAGCGCCACCGCACGGATGCCCGTCGGCAGGCGGATCACGCCGTCGAAGCCGCAGCGGGGATCGGGCGCCAGCTCCTCGAAGATGCGCGCCACGTCCGGCCGCTCGAATCCGTATCGAGCGTCGGTGCGCACCGAGCCCGACTGGAGAGCCAGCCGCACCACGCGGTCGCCGGGACAGAAGCACCAGCCCGCCACGCGCTGGCGCGGACCGGCGATGCGAAACCACCGCGGCACGTCGACGTGCGCGCGCAGCTCGGGACCGCCGCGTTCGATGGGCACCACCGCCACGCGCTCCCAGCGGCCGCGATCGCGATCCACCTCGAACACCAGGCGCTGCGCGTACGACGGGATGTTCACGCTCGCCGCGAAACCCGAGTTGGCGGCACCGGCGATGTGCGGGTGCATCGCCGCCACGTCGGCGCGCTCGAAGCCGATCGTCGCGAGCGAGGTCTCGGCACCTGCCCAAATCCTGAGCCCCCGGATCGGCGGACCCTCGACGGCGAGCACCCATCCCGTGATCTCGCGCGGGCCGCCCTCGCCCCGTCCCAGCGCCAGCGGCGGGATCGCGAAGAGGAGCTCGCTGGTCTCGATGAGCAGGTGCCGCGCCGAACCGCTGCGGGAGAGCGGCTCGACGGCCCACTCGAGCTCGGCGCATTCGCGATCGCGTTCGCCGAGCACCGCCACCAGCTCCGCAGCTCGAGCGGTCTGGGCTTCCAGCTCCCGCTCGGCGTGCTCCAAGGCTTCCGCGCGGGCGGCATCGCGGCGGTCACGCTCGGCGTGAGCAGCGCGCGCACCCTCGATCTCTCGGCCCAGGTCTTCGAGAATGGTGCGCGCCCGCGACAGCTCCGCCTCACGGGCGTCGAGCTCCTCGCGCAAGACCCGCACCGCCCAGCGGCCGCGGCTCGCGTCGACGTCTCCGTCGCCAGGCTCCTGCGGCGCTGTCGGCGCCTCCGTGGCCGCGAGCTGGGCCTGGGAAAGCAACGCACAGGCCCCGGCCACGCAAGGCGCCAGCGCATCCAACGTGGCCGCGAGCGGTACGTCGCCCACGCGATCGGCGGCTTCGGCAGCGAGCGCGTCGTAGCACGCAGCCAACCACGGATGGAGCGGCGCCTCGCGGCTTCGAGCACGGGCGCGCTCCAGCCCGGGATCCAGGAATGCGCGCACCCCCGCGAGCTGGTTGGCGTCGGGCCGAAGCTCGCGCACACCCAGGCGGGTGACGATGCGCTCGATCTCCGCCGCTGGATCGTCGAGGAGCGCGTGGTACGAGACGAAGACCCGCCGATCAACCCGCGTCCCGCGCTCGGCCGCCAGCGTGTGGTCGAGGTACAGGAGCTCGGCGCGCCACGTCGGAAGGCCATCGCGGGCCGCCAACGAACGCGCGACCTCGCGCGGATCGCGCACCGTCACGACGAACGTGGGCTCCGCGCCGAGCCTCGTGAAGAGCGGAAGCCACAGCGGCAAGAGCTTGCAGAGGCGCGGGTCCTTCACTACCCAGATGGGTGCGCTCGCCAGCTCTCGCTCGAGCAGCGCCTCGAGCTCATCAGCCAGCGCCAGACTCTCGGCGCGCTCGGCCCAACCCGCCGGCAGGGGCGCCAGGCCGTGCCACGTCGCACCGAGCGACGCGAGCAGCCGTTCGTGAATGCGCACGATTCCGGCGTGCTCGAAGTGGCCGGCCTCGTTGAACGGGCTCGCAGCCACCAGGTCCTGGCCCAGCTCCGCCCCGAGGCGCGCGAGCACACCGGTCACTGCGGACGTGCCACTGCGATGCATCCCGAGCACGAGGATGGCCCGAGAGCTCACGGCCCGCTCCTTCACTCGGCCGCGCGCACGCCGAGGTCGCCCGCGTTCTCCGTGACCGAGATCGCGACCTCGGATTCGACGAGGAAATCCACGGTCCCCGTCGCCACGAGATCCACCTCGGGCTGGATGCGGAACGCGAGCGCGTCGATGTACCGGTGCAGGAACACTTCTTCGCCGTCGACGATGCCCACCAGCCCCGCGTTCAAGAAGTACACACCCGGCGTGAGCAGAGCCCGGAAGCGAAACACGATCTCGGCGATTTGGCCTGGCTCGACGTGATCGAGCCCCTGCCCCGGCGCATGGCTCACCGCGCCGCCGAGCTCGAAGCCCGTCAACGTCTTCACCAGCATGCCGAAGCGCACCTGGAACGCCGCCGTGCTGAAGCGCACCCGGTACGTGTACAGATACTCGCGGCGGCGCGTGAGCACGTTCACCCGAAGACCGGCGAGGGTGCGGATCTCGGGGTCGAAGATCTCGGCGCCGCGCGGCACGTACGAGAGCGACGACGCCGACACCAACCCGGGATCGAAGCGATCACCCAGCTCGTCTTTCGCGGACTCGGCACGCGTTGACGGGCTCGACGCCTCGCCGCCCTGTGCGGCCCCGCGTTCAGCGGCGCGTAACTCCTCGTGGATCTCCGCCTGGCGTGCCGGCGGCGCGAAGAGCAGCTTGTGGTAGTGGGCCACGATCTCCTTGGGCGGCCCTGCGCAGAGCCGCTCACCACCGTCGAGGAGCACGGCCCAATCACAGAGCTCCACCACCGCCGACGCCGAGTGCGACACGAACAAGATCGTGCCGCCTCGCTCCTGGATCTCGCGGATGCGTGCGAAGCATTTGCGCTGGAAGGCCTCGTCACCCACGCTCAGCGCCTCGTCCACGATCAGCACGTCGGGGGTCGTCGACACCGCCACCGCGAACGCGAGCCGCACGAACATCCCGCTCGAATAGGTGCGCACCGGACGATCGAGGAAATCGCCGATGTCGGCGAAGCGTGCGGCGGCGTCGAGGCTCGCGGCCAGATCTTCGCCGCGCAGTCCTTGCAGCGTCGACTGGAAGATCGCGTTCTCGCGACCGGTGAAATCGGGGTTGAAGCCGCTGCCCAGCTCGAGCAGCGCCGCGAGCCGGCCGTCGACGTGCACCTCGCCGGAGGTGGGCGTGAGCGTGCCGGCGACGAGCTGCAACAGCGTGCTCTTCCCCGAGCCGTTCCTCCCCACGACCCCCACGGTGTGGCCGCGTGGCACCTCCAGCGATACCGCGCGCAAAGCCCAGAAGAGCGCGGCGCGCTCGCGGCCCGGCCACACGAGGTCCTTGAGCCGATCGAGCGGCGTGGCGTACTTCGAGTAGGCCTTCGACACCTGGCGGAGTGCGACCGCGGACGGTCCGGGATGGCTCCGCCGCTCCATCGCTGCGTTCACAGGACGTCGGCGAAGGCGTGCTTGGTCTTCATGAACCACGCGTAGCCGAGGAACATCCATGCGCCGGTGACACCGATCCAGACTCCCAATCCAGTCCAGTCCGGGAGCTCGGCCCACAGCACCACGCGCCGAAAGCTCTCGACGGTCCACGTCATGGGGTTGAGCGGCATCCAGCGCCGGAACGGCTCCGGCACGACCTCCAGCGGGTAGAAGATCGGGCTCAGGAAGAGCAGCACCTGTAGCAGAAGCCCGATCACCATTCCCAGATCGCGGACGAAGACGCCGAGGCTCGCGAGAAACCACGTGAGCCCGAGACTGAACATCACCAGGGGCAAGGCCACGATCGGGACGAGCACCAGGGTCCACGCCACCGTGTGCGTCAAGAGCAGCGACGTGGCGACCAGCACGCCGAGGCTCACCAGCGCGTGAAAGATCGCGCCGCCCACCAAGCTCACGGCGAGAAGCTCGAGGGGGAAGACCGTGCGCTTCACGTAGGCCGGCACCGATGTGACCAGCGACGGCGCGCGCGTGCCGCATTCGCTGAGCAGCGCGAACGGCACCAAGCCGCAGAAGAGCGTCAGCGCGAAGTCGCCTAGACCGCGTTGCTCGACGCCCGGCCAGCGCGAGTGGAAGATGCGTCCGAACACGAAGGTGTAGATCCCCAAGAGCGCCAACGGCTGAAGAAAGGCCCAGAGCCCACCCAGAAGCGAGCCGCGGTAACGCGCCTGGATATCCCGCCGAACCAGGCTGACGACCAACGTGCGCGCGTCCATCCACGCCCGCACGGCGCCGTGACTACCCCGTGACGAGCTCGCCCGCGACACCGTTTCGCCCACCCGCGCCCTCTCCAGCGCGGCGAGTCTAGCAGGGCGTTTTCGCACATCCGGGCTCCCCAGCGGCGCACGCTCCCGGCATCGTTCGTGCACTGAGGTCGTTCGAGCTTTCGGTGGAGCTGGGTGCTCGGGCAGCGCACGGGAGCGGACGATGCGTAACGCAACGACAGCCGCCGGAGAACGATGTCGGGCGGAAACGAACGCGGCGCGAAGTCACTCACGATTCGCGGCCTCTGTGCGCCAGGTCAGCACCGGACCCCATCCGACGCGCAACGGCTGCCGCTTCGCGACCCGGGGCTCGCAGCACGCCGAACGGGCTCGAGACGTGACGACACGGAAACCCGAAGCGGCTCTAGCGGACCGCGACGCGGGGTCGCAACGAAACACCACGCCTGCGCCCGCCACCGGATGCGACGCCGTTGCGCAGGTTGAACTCATCGAGATCGCTTGCGATGATCGGGACCGATCCAGTACCATGCTCTCAGCGGTCGCCGGTGGCCGGCGTCCGGTTCGGAGGCGAGGAACCATGATCCGTACACGCACTCACTGGCGATCCGCATTTCTCACCCCGGCGATCGTCGCGACTCTGCTCGCGATCGGTGGCCTCGCGAAGGCCGCGCCGAGCCTCAACGTCAACGCCAGTGCGGCCATGGGCGGCAGCACGCAGGGGCTTCAGGCGTCACCTGACGGCAGCCTCGATCCGAACGGTGACGTGTATGTCCAGGACGACACGCCCGCCAACGAGGGCCACTACCACTTCAGCTTCTATTTCGACCCCAACAGCTTCGACCCCGGTGAGGCGCAGAATCACAAGCGCATCCGGCTCTTCATCGGCTACAAGGACAACAGCGGGTCGCTGCAACGCGCGATCGTGATCGTGATGATCCGTAACGGCGGCAACTACACGATCTTCGCGCGACCCCGCACCGACGACGGTGGCACCGCGGATACGGGCTCGTACGCCATCAGCGACGGACCGCACCTCCTCGACTTCGACCTGACCACGGCCACCACCAACAGCTCCGCGGACGGCGTCCTCTCCATGTCCATCGACGGCGTGCTCAAGGAAACCAAGACCGGCATCCAGAACAACCTGCGCAAGATCGACACGGTGCGGCTCGGCGCCATGACCGTGAAGGGCGGCGCAAGCGGCTCGATCTACCTCGACGAGTTCAAGTCCAACCGCTGACCGCCCGCGATCGCGACGTGCGCCCAGATGCGCACGAGAAAGGGCCCTTCCCGAGGAAGGGCCCTTTTCGCTTTCTCGGCTAGGAGCTCGTCGGACGATGTGCCGAGCACGGCGACAGGCGCCTCGCTTCATGCCTCCCCGTGGGTCTGTTCCAGACCCCCACCCCGAAAAAGGTGTGATCTTTTCGGGGCCCCACCCCCGACTCGGCTCGGTTGCACACGCCGATCCTCGCCTTCGATGAGGATCGGCGTGAGTCGGGAACGAATTTCTCGACAGCCTCCTCGGGCTCGCGCTCAGTAGCCAGGAATCGACGATGATCTCCCCCGCCGGCGGAGCCCGGCACCCGAGCACGAACGTGGCGTCGAGGACTCGGTCGCGCAGCGTGCGTTGCCTCGGGGTGATCGTGCTCGCAGCGATCTTCGCCATCGCGCGCGCCGCCGAGCCCACGCTCGCACCCAGCACCCCTCGCCCCCCCAGCGTGGTCCTCGTCACAGTGGACACGCTGCGCGCAGACGCGCTCGGCATTTACGCTACCGGCGGCGACGTGAACGTCACACCGAACCTCGATCGCCTGGGAGCCGAGGGCGCCCAGTTCCTCGATGCCGTGTCGCCGATGCCGCACACCCGTCCTTCGCACTTCTCGATCCTGACGGGCCTCTACCCACGCGACCACGGCGTGGTGAACAACCTCCTCGCGCTGCCCGGGGAGGCCACGACGCTCGCCGAGGTGCTGCACGACGCCGGTTACGCGACCGCGGCGTTCGTCGGCGCCGTCCACCTGAGTCGCGCCTCCGGCGCCGCGCAAGGCTTCGACGAGCTCACCGCGCCCTCGGAACCGGCGACGTGGCCCGCGGATCGCGTGGTTGGGTTGGCCCTCGAGTGGCTGCGCACGGTGGCTTCACGCGATCGTCCGTTCCTCCTCTGGCTCCACCTCTTCGACCCCCACCTACCCTACGCCCCGCCAGCTTCGTTCCGGCCGGCCATCGCCGACGGCGGGAGCCCACTCACCGAGATCTCGTGGCCGGTCCTGCTCGACCTCGCACGCCAGCACGGCGGGGATGTCCCAGCCTCGGTCCGCGATCGCGCCCGTGCCCTCTATCGAGGCGAGGCACGTTTCGTCGACCACGAGGTGGGCCGCCTGCTCGATTGGCTGCGGGAGCGCGACCGCCTCGATCGCACCATCGTCCTCGTCACCGCCGACCACGGCGAATGTTTCGATCACGGCGTCTTCTTCGATCACTCCGATTGCCTCTACGACGGCGCCGTGCGGGTGCCGCTGCTGGTGCGCCACCCGCCGAGCGTCGCGAAGGGGCAACGCCTGGAAGGCACGGTCGAGCTCAGGCGGCTGCCGGCGACACTCTTCCGTCTCGCGGGCCTCGCCGTACCGCCGCCGTTCGAGCCCGAGACCCTCTTCGAGCAAGCGGCGAATCCGCGCACCTTCGCGTTCGTCGAGCGCGCGTTCTATCCGGCGGGAAGCGCCGAAAAACGCGACCAACGTCTCTCGACCATTCAATCGGTCGCGGGCGAGGCCATTCGGCCGCTCGATCCCGGGGAGGATTGGGTGGGCGTGCGCACCGCACGCCGGAAGTATCTGCGCATGGGTCGACGCCGCGAGCTCTACGATCTCGCCGCCGACCCCCACGAGCTCCGGAACGTGGCGGCCGAACGAAGCGCCGAACGCGAATCGCTCGACGCCGCCGTGAGCGCATGGCTGGAGGCACATCCGGTGCGCGTGATCGATGCCGGCCAGATCAACGAGCGCTTGCGCGAATCGCTGGAAGCCCTCGGCTACACCCGTTGACTCAGCCGATGAGCTCACCGCTCGACGAGCGCCTCACCGCTGCGCGCGAGCGCGCGGGCACTGCAGGCTCGCGCTCGGTGTGGCGACTGGATCGTTTCACCGCAATTGCCGCAGTCGTCGCGTTCGCCCATTTCTTTTCGTTCCCAGCCCGCTCCCATCCGATCGCGACCGACATCCGCTATTACCTCTACTACTCTGCCGAGCTTGCACGCGGGCAGGTCCTCTACCGCGACAGCTTCGATCCCAAGGGGCCGTTTGCGCCGTTGCTCGGTGCCGCGCTCATAAGCGTGGGCGAGCGCATCGGCATCGACCCGCTGCTCGCGATTCGCTTGGGCTTCCAAGCGCTCGCGGGCGTGGGTGCGGTCGCGGCGTTCCTGCTCCATCGCCATCTCGCACGCGGCCGCGCCGCACCCGCCTACGTCGGCCTCGGGGCTTACCTCGGTCTGAGCCTGGTGGCGCTTCTTCCGTCGATCGGCAACATCTGCAAGCTCGGCCTCGCGTTCGGCGCCGTGCTCGCGGCACTCTTCGTCGCGCAGCGCGCGTGGCTGCTCGCCGGGATCGCAGCAGCGATCGCGCTGCTCGACTGGCAGATCGGTGCCGTCGTGGTGATCGCCACGCTCGTTGCCGCGCTCTCGATCGAGCGCGGCGAGCGACGAGCGGCGATGACGCGCGTCGTGATGGGTGTCGCACTCGCGCTCGCTCCGGCGGCGCTTTACTTCGCATGGCACGACGCACTCGGCGACGCGCTCCGCGCCACCGGCATCGCGGCGTTTGCTCAGCACACATCCGGCTGGGCCAAGCGCGGGATCGCCGCCGAGGCGGCGCGGCGCTGGGCGCTGGTGAACGCGGGCTGCCCGGGGCAGACCTGGCTCCTCGCAGCAGGCCTGGTGGGCATCCCGCTCCTGGCGTTCGCAATCCTCAGGTCGCGGCGAGAATTGGCGTGGCGGCCGCCGGCGATCGCGATCGGGCTTTTCCACGGCGCGATCGTGACGCTCAGTACATGGGAGCTTCAGGGGCTCGGTGACCTCTTCGCGCTCGTCCACTCGCTCGCGTTCCTGGCAGGCTTCGCGTTGATCCTGCTGGGTGATGCGGTCGCCACGCGTCTCGCGCTGCGGGCCGGGTCGCCGCGAGCGGCGGTGGTGCCCTTCCTGCTTCTGGCCATCGTCGCAGCGCGTCCCTGGCAACCCCGCTGGTCCGCGCGGCTGGCGACTCCAGCCGTCCGGCTCGGCGTCACCCTGGACGAACAGCGCGCCGTCGCGCGGGAGGTGGCACGGCAGCTCGGCGATCGACGCGCCGCGTACCTCGGACCGAGCGAGATCCCCTTCCTCCTCGGCACGTCGAGCGTGGTGCCGTTCACCGTCTGGCACGCTTCCGCCCACGCGTTCTACGCGAAGCCGGGCGAAGCGAGCGCCGAGACGCTGCTCCGGCTCCTCGACGACGCACACGCCGAGGTCGTGGTGACGGATCACGGCGTGCCGCCGCCTGCGCCGCCCAACGCGAGCTACCGGTTGCTGGATACGATCGGGGACCCAGCGCGGTACGCAGTCGACTCGTACCGCGTGCCGTGAGCGAGAGCCGCCGACGAGCGGTCAGTGGGTCGAGCGCAACACGATCGTGCCCGCTCCGCGCAGCGCTTCGAGGGCGAGCACGGGCTGGCGATACGACCAGCGGCCCGCGACGCCCACGAGGTCGACCGATGCCGGGTCGCCGAAGTCGGCCACGTCGCAGCGGATGGTCCCCTCGCCCGCTTCGACGCCGAGCGTCACGATGCGCTCCCCGCTGCTCGCGGTCTCGCTCGCAGCCGAACGCAGGGTGACGCCCACCATCGTCGAACAACGTGTGCCGGCGAGATCGATGGCGGCGCGCCCCGCAGGAATCCCACCGGACGGCACCGCGCTCGCGAACACGATCGGATTCGCGAGCACCTTGGCCTCGCCGCGCGCGTCGCGCAGCTCGCAGCGCACGGCGATGGGATCGCCGGGCGCGAGCAGGACCGTGTGCTCGGCCTGGGCGCGCGGGACGGCCGAGACGGGCGCGCTCGCGGTCACACGACCCGCATCGACGAATGCGAGCGTGTCGCCCTCGACGGCCCCGTCGACCTGCGCTCGAACGCGCGCCTCCGCCGCATCGGTGACCACGATCTGCCCCATGCGAAAGCCGGTCGCGGTGGTGAGATCGAGGCTGCCGCGGAAGCGCACGAGGTCGCCGAAGTAGACGCGTCCTGCTGCCAACCCGTTCACGAGATCGGCGCGATCCGGAGTGGCGGCGTAGATCCAGCTCACGAAGTTGTTGGCGGCGGTACGCCAGCGCTGCCGCTCGCCGCCGTGGGAATCGCTGACACCGACACCCACCGGCAGAACGCCACGCTTGGCCAGCTCGTCCCACACCCACGCGTGATCCGCGAGGTCGTGACCGCCGCGGTCACGGTAGCCGACCTCCAACACCTCGGCTCCGTAGAGCCGGTTCTCGAGCAGCCGTGTGAGCAAGACGTCGCGCGGAGTGTTGGGCTCGGCGCCTTCGAAGGATCCGCCGAACATGTGGTTGTACGAAAGCAGCGTGCCCGGGCGGTGCGCCGCCGCCGCAATGCGCTCGGTGAGGCGGCCGCGGGTGACGATGCGGATGTCCAGGTCGTTGAGGGCGCGCAGGTCGTCCACGCCGAGGAGCGAGTCGTAGTCGACGAGCCGCGGATCGGCGCTCAGCAGGTTCAAGTGCCGCGAGCTGTAGGAGAGCTCGAGCCCTTGATGCTCGACGAGACGCGGATAGCGCGCGGCAACGTCGCGGATCACGTCCCGCTGCCGTGCGAACGCGGCCTCTCCCTCGAGCGCCTGGCGGATGTGGAAACGGTCGAACAACGCCGACGCGGTGGCACCGTTGCGCGCCTCGACTCCCAGCGCCACGGACACCAGACTGTTGTCCGCTCCCACCACCCACGGGAACCCCGCGACCGCATCGCGGGTGACGGGAAGCGAGACGCGGCACCAGCTCCCCGCGGCGCAGCGGACCGGAACCTGGTACGTGGTTCCGACGAGCGTCGGCTCGCTCGGCGCGTCCGGCGGCACCACGAAGTAGCGCAGGTAGTGCTGCGCGATGCCGCTCCCGTCGTGGGGCGCGTGCTCCGAGAGCGCGATATCGACGATCGCCCGAGCATCGTCGCTCACGACCTCGGGACGGATCGAAAGCTCGAGCACGACGTCGCTCGCCAGCGGCCGCTTCACCATGCCGCGCGCCGCGTAGAGCGGGAGCAGCCGCGCCGCGAAATCCGGGCCGTCGCCCACGCCCCGGACACGCAGGCTCCTCGCACCGTCGTCCGCGGAGTCGCTGGTCAGCTCCTCCGAGCCGTTCACGAGCGCGCCCATCGGCTTGCGCACGAGCCCCTTGCTCACCCGCGCTTCGGTCAGACCGGGGGTCGCCCAAGGCTCGTCCTTGGCGAGCGGCTCCTCCCATTCCTCGAAATCGTAGGTCGAGGCGTGGCGATACGACGTGATGCGGAAGTCGTGATCGCTCCACCAGATCACGTCGGCGCCCACGTCCGTGGCCTCGAAGCTGTGCGAGTCGATGCTGCCGACGCCCTCGCTGAAGGAGCCGTGGACGTGAAGCTGCACCGACCAGGGCCGTTCCCGCGCGGTGTGGGCTTCCACCGGCGCATGGGTACGCGCAGCGCAGCCTGCACCCGAGCCTGAACCAGCGCGATCGCACGCGGCGAGAACGATGCCGAGCACGGAAGCGAGCGCCACGGGTGCAGCGAGCCGGCGGCGCGCAGGCTGTGCGCTGCGCGCCGTCACGTCGCAACCGCCACCCGCGCCAGGCGCAACACCACGCAATCGCGAAGCTCAGGACCGGCGTACGCCCAATCGTGGGCGACGAAGCGCACCGACAGGAACCCGCGGGTGCGCACCGGCTCGGGGAGCGGTTCCACGAGGTGGACGGCCTGCCCGGGCTCGAGCCGGAGCGCAGCGACACGGATCTCGTCGGCGAAGATCTCGAGCTCGGTTCCCGCGAGCTCGCGCCGCGCGAGCACGGTGCCGTCCACGGTGAGTGTCGTGCCGCCGTTGCGTGCCAGCAGCAGCGAGGCATACGGGCTCACCTGGCCGTCGGCGTCGACCCCGCCGTGGACCTGGTCGAAGCCCTTCCCGCGCTCGCTCTCGGAGGCCGCGAAGGCGAGCTCGGAGAGCAACGCTGGCGGGTCGGGTGGCACCGCCGACGCGCTCGCCGCTCCTTCCGCCGCGATGCGCTGGTACGTGTCGGCGGCGGCGGGCCAATCGGCGAGCGCGAGCGCCGGCAGCAACCCCTTTGCCGCAATCCAACCGAACGTGAACCTCGCGACGTCCTCGTTGCCGTGGCGGTTCCAGTGGATGTTCCGTTCGCTCACGACCCGCTCCGCGGCTCGGGCGAAGCTCGCCGGCAGGTACGCGTGCTCGACACCGGGCAACCGGCTCACGAGCCGAGTGCGCGCCAGCGACGAGAACTGAAACCAGTGGACGAGTAGCGCGTACTTCCCGCCTGCACCGTCGAGATCGCTCACGAGGCGTTCGATCGCGCGAGCCGCTTCCTCGTAGCGGTGGCGGCTCTCGTAGTCGAGTCCTTTGATGAGATGCCGCTCGGCCTCGGGAGCGAGTCCGAGACGACGGGCCTGGTTGCCGGCGATCAGGCTTCCCGCCACCTCCCAGCGCTGGGAGCTGAATCCCGCGAGCGCGCCGAAGCCGCGCGCGGTCACCGAATCGGCGAGATCGTTCGGCACGACCACGTGCAGCACGAGATCGGGCTCGAGCAGCGCGAGCTGTCTGCGCAGGTAGCTCACCTCGGCGAGGATGTTCCAGCTACTGACGCCGATCTGCAGACATTCCACGCCGCGTGCACCACCAGACCGTTCGCGCAGCCACGGCTCGAGGAACGCACACACACGATCCTCGGCATCGACGCCATCGCCGTAAACGTAAGAATCGCCGAGCAGCACCACGCGCACCGTCCCCGGGGGCTTGGGCAACGCGTACGCGCGCTCCCGCATGCCGTACGCGTTGGTCAGGATCCGCGTGCCGTCCGGAAGTGTCCGATCGAGGTTCGGGCTCAAGACCCGGCCCACGTCGGGATCGGGGAAGGTGTCGTAGATCCCCGGGCTCTGGGCCACCAGGTCGCGCTGGACTTGCTGGCGCACGCGCTCCTGCTGGTCCGTGGTGTGGGTGGCTCGCTCGCGCGCCAGTCGCAATGCGAGCACGCTGCATGCCACGACGAGCGCCATCGCGACCAGCGTCAGGGCCGCGATCCAGCGGTAGAGCGTGCGCGTACGCGCCTCCATCGTTCCGTCCGTCGATTCTCGGGCGACGCGACCCATCGACATGCGCCCGGTCCAGGTGAACATTCACGGCTTCGGTCGACCCATCCGCCAACCCGTAGCGGCGGGCGAGAGCCCGCCCAGGGACCCAGGGCGCTCACGGGCGGCGTGATGGCCGCGCCTACCAACGACCCGCGACGAGATCCTGTAACGGCATTTAGCCGATTTGCCGAGCGCACGGCGACGAGTTGCGACCCGAAATCACGGCTGCCGAGCGTGCGGTAGAGTCCGAGAGCAGCCGATGGACGAGTCCCGATGAACGATGACGCGCGATCGCGCGCTGCCCTGCCCGCACCTCCACGCGTTCTGATCGCCGTGTGGCTGGCCGCGATGGTCGTGCGCGTCGCCGCGTTGACCGCGATCGGCCCGACGCAGCTCGTCGGTGACGAACACCACTACCTCGCCACCGCGGCGGCGATGGCACGGGGCGAGGGCCACTGGAATCCGACGCTACGCACCGCGGCCCAATGGCCGCCCGCTCAGGCGGCGTTCCTGTTTCCGTTCGTGGATCGATCGGCGAGGCCGGTCGCCGGCGACGCTCCAGCACCGCGGGCAGCGGTGCTCGCCGAGATCGTCGTCGGCAGCGTCGTTCCGGTCGCGACCTGCCTCTTGGGAGCGGGGCTCTTCGGCGCCGGCGCGGGCGTGGCGGCTGGAGCGATCGCCGCGCTCCATCCCGAGCTGGTCGCGTACTCGCTCTTCCTCTGGTCCGAAAATCTGTTTGCCGCGCTGATCACCACTGCATCGGCGATCGCCCTGCTCGGTGGCCTTCCGACGCGCCGTCGCGCGTTGCTCACGGGGCTGGTTTTCGGATTTGCGATCCTCACACGCGAAGAAGGCGTGTTCGTGGCAATCGCCGTCTTCGCCGCCTGGCGAGCAAGCGGGGCACCGTCGGGCGAGGTCCACCGTCGCATCGCCCTCGCGGTCGTCGCGATGGCAGTGGTGGTGACGCCTTGGTCGATCCGCAACACGCAGTTGCTAGGCCGTTTCGTACCCGTCTCCACCGTCGGCTGGATGGGCGCCGCCGAAGGAAATCTCCTCGGTGCGTCGTGGCTGCACCGCGAG
>CAYVDO010000210.1:0-13893 GCA_964450125.1 uncultured bacterium | reverse complement strand
TGCGACACATCGCGCGTGATTTCCGCGGCTACGTAGCCGCGGCCCCATTGAAGCCGACGATCGAGACGCCCGGATTCACCGTGCCCGACGGATTTCCGCGGCTACGTAGCCGCGGCCCCATTGAAGCCGGAGCTGTGCGACCCACGCGCGAAAGGTGCGACCGCATTTCCGCGGCTACGTAGCCGCGGCCCCATTGAAGCTAGAAGCCATCCCAGAAACCTCCTCGTCGGTATTCGTATTTCCGCGGCTACGTAGCCGCGGCCCCATTGAAGCGCGCAGGTCGAGGACTTCATCATGAACACGAACACCGATTTCCGCAGCTATCCCGATCGATTCGCGAGCGTTGTGTCGAGACGCCATAGCTCGCCACATTTACACCTTCGATCGTCGTATGTGGCCGTGGCTCGTGCCCGCGACAGCGCGACGGCGCCGACGGAGCGTCGCCCTCCATCGGTTCGAGCGCGCAAGAAGGATGGCGGGCCGCGCTCCGTCGCGGCCGCAGGCTCCCGTTCATGAGCTTGCGGGGCTAGAACGACGCGGCCCCATCGAAGCGGGTCGGTGGATCACCGGAACCGCGGCCTGCGTTTGGCTGGCGGCCGATCGTCATCTCCCGTGAAGTCCGAGTGCATCGTTCGGGTTCGGCGCGATAAGCTCGCGGCTTCGGGGTGCACGTCGGCGGGCCCCACACGTTGCACGACCCATGACTCAGCTCGGCCGCGGACGGCACTACGGTTGGTGGCGAACGCTCGTCGAGCCGATCTTCCTCCGGCTCACGGCCGGCGGCTGGTTGGCGCGCCTCGCGTACGCGCTGGGAGCGCAGCGCGTGGTGGACACGCTGGTCCACGACGTCGCGGCATTCGAATGGCCGGAAGGCGTGCGCCCCCTCACCTTCGCGTTCGCATCCGACTTCCACGCCGGCCCCACGACCCATCCCAAGCTCATCGAGCTGGCATTCGAGCGCATCGCGGCGGCGGAACCGGACGTGCTGCTTCTGGGCGGCGACTTCATCTTCATCGACGCCCAGTTCATCGAGCCGATCGCCCGCGCCGCCGAGCGCGTCCGCGCCCCGTTCGGCAAGTTCGCGGTGCTCGGCAATCACGACCTGTGGACCGATTACCAGCACATCTCGCGATGCCTCGAAGCGGCCGGCGTCACCATGCTCATCAACGACTCGGCCGCGCTCCCGCCGCCTTTCGACCACGTGTCGGTGTGCGGCGTCGACGAAGGGTGGAGCGGCGATCCGGACGCCGACCGCGCCTTCGCCCGCGCCAACGGCACGCGAATCCTGCTGATCCACTCGCCTTGCACGCTGCACGCGATCAACGGGCACCGCTTCGACGTCGCCGTTTGCGGGCACACCCACGGCGGGCACCTGGCGCTGCCTGGCGGACGTCCGCTCTGGATTCCGCAAGCGAAGTACAACGCACCCTATTTCCACGGCCGCTTCCAGCTCGCGCCGCCCCACGAGGGAGCGCTCATCGTGAGCCGCGGGGTCGGCGCCCTCGAAGTCCCGTTTCGTACCTTCGCGACACCCGACGTGCTGGTGTGCCGCCTGGGGTCGTCCGTCCGCTGAGCGCAGCCACCCATCAAGTGAGCGCTTGGCGCGATCCATTCATCAGCATCGGTCTACAGGCGCGTGCATCCGTCGTTCACTGGCGGAGATCGTCGCAATTCGACCTCGTTCGTTTTCGCTACGACGCGTTGGCGCCGACGGAGCGGCCGCCCTCCATCGGTTCGAGCGAGCAAGAAGCATCGAGGGCTGCGCTCCGTCGCAGCCGCAGGATCCCGTTCCTGAATCTTCCGGGTCAGCCCTCACTTCAGAGCTGACGTGGTGCCCTCAGCGCGCCACGAGATGGAAGCGGACGGTGGTCTCGAGCTGCGTCAGATCGCGGGCGCGGACATCGATGGTGTGGCGGCCCGGTTCCAGCGTCAGCGCCGCTTCCCACGCTTCCGTCCCGACGACGGGTCTAAACGCACCCTGCTCGTCCACCCGCACCTCGACGCGCTCGATGCCGAGGGCATCCTCCGCGAATCCGAGGACCGCGACCGGCCCGGCGGGCACTTGCTGGCCCTCGCTGTGCGACGACACGTGGATCCGCGGCGGATCGAGGAGGTCGCGGCCATCGGCAGCGAGCGCCTCCGTGAAACCGAGCACCCCGGCGACGGTGGGCGCGATGTCCTCGTTGCCCACGGGAGTCGCGATGCGCTGGCGCAACCGCCCAGGCGGGTTGATCACCAGCAACGGCACGTGGTCTTGCTCGCCGTCGGCCCCGCCGTGCTCGCCGTGGTAGGTGTGTCCGGGCACGGCGAAGTAGTTCGGGCTACGTGCTTCGACGAAGAGATCGCCCGAGCGCGTGGAGCCGGCCAGGCCCACGAGCCGCTCGGCCAGGCGGTCGGGACGTCCCGTTTCGACGGGCCTCCAGGTGTCGCGGGACGGAGCCTCGCCGTCCTCCTGCGAGCGTAGGAGCTCGAGTGCCTGCCCTTCGCGCCGCGCCGCCGGCGGCAGGAGCGCGAAGACGCGTGCAACGTAGGTCTGGGCGGCGAGGGTGCGCGCCACGGGCGTGAGATCGTCGAGCGTGGGTAGCGCGTCCCAACCCCGGCCTTCGCTGCGCACCGACACCAGCGCAGCACCGCCGTTGTCGCCACCTGCGACCACCACGCTCACGTCCCGGCGGCTCTCGTCGAGCTCACCCTCCGCATCGAGCGGAACCGCGATTCCGGCCCGCGCGAGCGCCCGGTACACCTCCTGGGTCGTGATCGCATGGCGGCCGTCGGCGGCGACGTCGTGCTGACCGTGATCGGCGCCCACCACCACCAGCGTCTCTGCGAGAAGGCCACGACGTTCCAGCGCGTCCGTCAGCTTGCCGAGCAAACGATCCACGTGGCGGGCCAAGTAGCTCGACTGCCCGTCCTTCGGCCCGCCTGCAGGGCCGGGGCCGTTCGCGTGTGACCACGAGTCGAGCCCGGGCAGCCACACTCCGAGGAGCTCGGGTGGTCGGTCGCTCTCGATCCACGCGATCGCTTCCTCGACCGCCTCGTCGTCGAGCTTCGCGTAGTCCTCGAGGAAGTCGAACACCTTCCCGCTGAAGAGCGCATCGAGGAGGCCGGGACTCGCCACCTCGGCGCTGCCGCGCCGAACGGGATCGAACGCCACCGCGGTCTCCACCTTGCGTCCGCGTTCCCGCTCGACGGCCGTGAGCGCCTGATAGACGGTCGGTACTCCCAGAGCCAGATCCTGTTCGTGCAGCGGAAAGCCCGGGAAGCCCCACGCGCGCCCGAGTCCCGGATCGTCCGCCGAGCCGAATTTCAGGTATTCGCGGTTGCGGCGTGACAGCGGCTCGTTCACGTCCAAGCTGCGATCGAACCATTCGTTGCCGGTGATCCCGTGGCGGCCCGGCAACGCACCGGTGAAGATCGTGGTGTGGTTGGGGATGGTGTCGGAGGGCAGCGCCGCGAGGCAGCGATCGAAGCGAACGTAGCCTCGCTCGTCGAGGAGACGTGCGAGGTGCGGCAACGAACCGCCGTCCAGGGCACCGAAGAGCGAGGCCGCGCGCAACGCGTCGATGACCACCACCACCGCTCGCGTGCGCAGGTCGAGGCGATCGCGAAGGGTCTTGAATCCGGCGAGCGCCTCCACACCCGTGACCGGGTCGCTCGGCCGAAATCGCACGCCACCGCTCGTGTCGCGCTCCCCGCTCAGCACCCCGAGCTCCACCGCGAGGTCGGCTGCCGGCCGGTACCAGGCCTCGGGAGCGACGTCGACGAGGCTGGTCGGCTCGCCCAGGCCGCGTAACACCAGCGTCGGATCACGCACCGCGCGGCTCAGCACGTCCTCGACCACGCCCGCTAGCTCGGCGCGGCTGACTGAATCGTCGGGATGAAAGCGACCGTCCGGCAGCACCTCGAGCCCGCGGATTCCGAGGGCCAAGACGCGGCCGACGTCGTCGGCGTGCGGGCTCGCACGAACGTCGTTCGGCGGCGACGTGGGCTTCGGCGCTGGGCTCGCTGGGCGCAAGGGCTCGTAGGTGGGGGCGCCCGGGAGTGGACGCAAGCGATCGACGCGCAGCTCCTGGATCAAGAGTGCAGCGAGCTCGCCCCGGCCGAGGCGGTCGAGGAAGCCCAGGCGCTTGCCGATCTCGCTGCGCGGAGTGGCGCCGCGCACGGCGCGAACCCGCGCCAGCTCGGCGCCGATGGCGGCCGCCTCGGCACCGCTGCCGAGCGCTCGTGCACGCTCCAGCGCCTCGACCGCCCGCGCCAGATCGAGGCCCTCGCGGAAGATGGCGGCGAGTCGCTCGAGTGATTGCACGTCCTCGGCGTTCTGCCCGCGGAGCACGCCCCACTCGCGCACCGCCAGATCGAAGCCACCTTCGGGCAAGGCGCGCCGTTCGCTCGCGGTAGCCAGCACGGCGATGAGCCGGGCGGCGATCCGCGCGCGCTCGCGGCGATCGTGGGCGCGGATCAGCGCCTGACGCAGCGACTCGAGCGCGCCGGCGATGTCGCCGGCAGCCTGTGCTTCGTCGGCGGCCCGCAGGTAGGGCGCCGCCGCCGATTCACCGGCGACGGGCGCTTCCGCGGGCGCGTCGAAGCGCCGGACGAAACGCGCGAGATCGCGCCAGTACGCAGAGAATCCGAATCGCTCCATCTCCGCGCGCGCGGCCTCCATGGGCCAGCCCTGCACTTGCATCCGGTACATCGCGGCCATGGCGCCGGTGCGGTCCTCGCCGACGCGGCAGTGAAAGAAGACAGGGCGCGCTCCGGGATCGGTCGTCACGTCGAGGAAGCGCAACACCTCGTCCTCGCGAGGCTCGCCCACCAGCGGGATGGGAATGTGGACGATCCGAAACCCCAGCGCTTCGGCCTTCTCGCGATACGGGACCTGGCTGCGCAAGCAGACGAGTGTGCGCACGTGCGCTCGCGCCAGCAGCTCGAGGCCCGCGTCGCTCGGCGAGGCGCCCCGGTAGAGCCCGTCGTCGATGCGCGCGAAGCGATCGATGCCGTCGACGTCGAAGGTCTCGGCCTCGACCCACGGCGGCGACGCGGCACGCGCTGCTGGCACGAGGCTGGCCGCGAAGGCGCAGACCACGACCGCGAGCGCGTAGCGGCGCGTCATCGATTCGGGCGCTCGAACACGATCCGGCTGCCCGCCTGATCCTTCGTGACCAGCTCCACACCGCGCGCCTTCAGCTCTGCGCGAAGCGTGCGATTCAGCGCGGTCGTGTCCACGTCGCCCCAGAAGACCTCCAGCTCCACGTGCCGCGGCTGACGAGCGAGCTCGCGAAATCCTCGCGCGTCGGGGGCGGATTCCAGGAACTCGATGACGCGATCGACCTCTTCCTCCGCGTAATCCACCAGCACGATCTGGAACGGCGTGCCGAGATCGCGGTCGACCTGTGTCGCCGTTTGTAGCATCCGCGGCGCCACCTCCGCGATGGCGGCGCGGCCCGCGCGATCCGCCGCCGTGCCGACGGCGCGAATCCAATCCTGGGGCCCGGGCTCGGTGCGGGCGCGCTCGCTCGCTTCACCCGAGCCCACGCCGAGGATCCGCCCCGTGGTGGTGTCGAAGGCCTTCGCGCGCACCGTCGCGTACCCCATGCTGAAGCGGCCGGGCCCCGGCGCAGCACGCTTGCCGGGCGCGATCGAGAGCAACACGCAGAGCTCGGCGCCCTGATCGAGAGCAGCACGCACCAGCTCGCTTTCGGCGCTGGCGCCCGAGGCGAGGCCGATTCGGCGCGCCACGCGTGTCGTGGCCGCAGCGTCGAAGATCCGGAACTCGCGTTCGGCGAGGGCCGCGTTCGCTCCCGCCACCGCCGCGTCGACGTACGACGACGCTTCGTCCGCAGCGAGCCCAGCGGCGGGATCGGCGGCGCCCACGACCATCACCCGCTTGTGCCCGGTCCTCGCCTGCAAGATGCGGTAGCTCGCGAGGTCGTCCTTCACGCGACCCCGACGCACCGTGGCCGCCAGCTCCACACGGTAGGTCTGACCGTCACGCTCCACACCCTCGCCGCGCAGCGCGTAATGGCTCACGTAGCCGTCCGAGGCCGCGTAGATCCGGTCGCGCACGGTGACGAAGTTCTCGGTGAGCGTGCGCGAGTCGATGAGCGTGCCCACCACCTGCTCGACGGCGCGGCGCATGGCATCGTGAACGGCAACGTCGCGCGCCGACGCCACGCCACCGCTTCCCAGCGCCGCACGGCCCTCGACGATGACGGCCACATCGTCCGCAGTTACCGGCGGAGGCGGCGCAACCACGCGCTCCACCGGAGCCGACGACTCGAGCGGCAGCGGAGCGGCTGCGCACCCCATCCCGAAGAGCAAGGCTGCCGATACGAAGGCTCGCCACCCTTTCATGGCGCACATCCCCTCAATCCAGAACGATCATCACCCGCGCTTGGGCCAAGAAACTCTGGCTCTGCGCCGCGGTGCGCAGCCTCAGCGCATCGGCCTTCGGCAGCACCAGATCGGCCTTCGCCGCACCGCTCGCCTGCGCCGCCTTGACCACCAGCGGGTTGTCCGTGACACGCGAGTTTCGAGTCGCGGCTTCCAGGTTCTTCGAGTAGCCGGCCATGCCGTGCTCGATGGCGTAGTCGCGCGACACGTACGCGGACCCGTAGAGCGGATCGCCGCCCTCGTCGACGAGCTTGGGGCTCATCGCCGGCCGCGCGCCCAGCCCACGGGCGTCGATCACCACACCGGTGTAGGTCGGGCCGCCGGGCTCGGTCTTCGCCACCTCCTCCAGCACCGTCCCCTTGGGCAGCGTCGCGGGCGGAGTGGCGGGCGGCGTCACGACGGGTGTCGTGGGCACCGGCACGGTCGGCGTCGGCATCGCGGGGATGATCGTCGCCGCGACGCTCGGCTTGCCCTTGGTCTCGTGCAACCCGAGGCGAACCATCACGGTGCAGGTGCCGTCGGGCAAGGTCTGCTTCTCGATCGTCGTGGCCTGCACCAGGCCCTGGATCTGGCTCTTGATGACGTCGTTCTGGGTGACGTAGTTGGCGACGGTGGTCTCGGAGGTGATCTGCACCCCTTGCACCAGCTCCAGGAGGTTGCGGCGAGCCTCCACCTCAGCTGCGCGACACGCCATCAGCCGCCCCTGCGCGGTGCTGGTTCCCGCGGGCGGCACACCCGAGCCTTCGGCAGTGACCACCTGCGAGCTCCAATCCACCTGGCCGATCGGCTGGCCGCGCGCGTCCTTGGCGGGCACGATCAGACTGTCCTCCGTCGCCAGCACCGCCGACGCCGGCCATCCCAGGACCAACACCACCAGGCATGCTGCCAACCGCTTCGTCGTTCTCATGGCGATCTCCTCGCGTCGCTCGTTGCGTCTCGCACCGTCCGGTGTCGGCGCAGGTGCGCTCGACCTCGGCGGAGGCAGCACGGCGATCACTTCGTGTTCGTCCTGGTTCACCGCTCCACCCATCGCACGGCGGGCCGAGAACTGGCACCGCGCTTGCGTGGGATTCTCGCGGCTCATGCGTCTCGCTCCGCCATCCTCAGCGGCGATCGTCCGCGTGCTGCTGGCGGCTCTCGCCGGCTGCACGGGGATCCAGCCGCGCTACCTCACGAGCCCCACTCGTCTCTCGATCGCTGTGATCGGCGTGCGTTCCGCCGTCGCCGACCCGCGCCTGCACGACTTGCGTGTCGGGTTTGGCCTGAAGGACCTGGTTGCGGAAGAGCTCTACGACGCGGGGCGCTTCCGGCTCACCGAGATCGATCCCGCGGTGCGGGGGCACCTCGACCGGGTGGCGGTCGAGAGCTGGCAACACGGCGCGCTGCCGAGCGAGCGCGAGCTCGACCGAATCGCTCGCGAGGCCGGCTCCGACCTGGTGGCGTTCGGCGAGATCGCTCGATTCGAGTCGCCACGTACCTCGATGACCCTCGGCCCGTTTTCCACGCAGACCAATCGCCTCGAAGTCACCGTCCAGGTCTGCATCCGCGATCCCGAGATGCTGACGAGCTGGTGCGAACAGGGCCACGGCGACGCCACCGCG
Source organism: uncultured bacterium (assembly GCA_964450125.1). Classification (GTDB taxonomy): domain Bacteria; phylum JADJOY01; class JADJOY01; order JADJOY01; family JADJOY01; genus JADJOY01. The sequence continues at coordinate 5,902 of CAYVDO010000210.1, read as the reverse complement.
AGCGCCACCGCGGCCGCGTTCGAGTTCCGTGGCGATCGCGCAGTCTTCGATCAGACCACGATCGGCAACGCCGTCGCGGACGCGGTCGATCGAGCCGTGAAGGCGCTGATGCGCCCACGCTGAGGGACCATGAGCACACGGGTTTGGATCGACCTTGGCCGGCGCGCGCATCCGGCGCGTGCACTCGCGCTCGGCTGTGCCGCCCTGCTCGCGGCGAGCTGCGCCAGCACCTCGACCATCGCCGAGCATCACGTCGCCGGCCATCTCGGCGGCCAAGGGTCCCTCGCAGCACCGCCGGTGCCGTTCAAGGTACAGGTGGTGCGCCTGGGGTTGGCGCCCGAGGTCGTGCGCGATTGGCCCGATCTGCGCGACAAGCGTCTCGGCTTCGGGCTCTCGAACCGGATCGTCGATGCGCTCTACGACTCGGGCTGGTTCCGGTTTCTGGAGGAGCGCGAGGCGGTGGTGGAGCGAATCGTCGACCAATGGGACAAGGTCATCAACCGCGACGATCTCTACCGGCCCAAGCAGCTCGAAGGGCTGGAGGTGCCGGATTTCCTGGTGTACGGCGAGATCTTCGAGTTCTCCACGGGACGCGAGGAGCACGTGACCGGGCTCAGCGGCGAGTCCCGCGCCACCACCCGGCTCGGCATCCAGCTCCGCTTCGCATCGGTCGCCACCAGCGAGTTCATCCCGGCGTCCGCCGTCGGTGAAGCGCTCTCGGACGAAGACGTGCGCACGCTCTTCACCCACAGCCGCGCCAACTTCTCCGAGAGTGCCATCGGCCAGGCGACCCAGGCGGCGCTCGATCAAGCCGTCCCGCAGCTCCTCAGGCGCATCGAGCGCTCCGGGCTCAGACCGGCGCCCTGAGATCGATCGAGGGGTTCGCCGCGCACCGCGTGCCATGGCGGTCCCTCACAAGAAGAAGGCCCGCATACCGAGGATGACGGCGTTGGTGTCGTAGTTGTCGATCTCGAAGCGCGTCCGGTAACCGAGATTCAGCACGAAGCTCGGGCTCACGGCGAAGTCGCCCGAGACCAGCAGCGTGGTGAACGAGCCGACGTCTTCCAGATCGCTGTCCGCGCCCGGTTTGAAGCCCGTGGTGCGGTAGGCCTGAGCGTTCAGCGAAAAGTAGTGGAAGAGCGGAACGCCGACGCCGCCTCCGTACGCCACCGAGACCGTGTAGTCGGTCTTGCCGTCGCTGCGATCGAGGTTCGAGAGCACGCCCTGACCAACGGCGCCCAGCGAGAACTTCGCGGGGCCGAGGTCGAAGTGGAACCCGGTCAGCAGACCGCCGCCGTAGAAGAAGACGTCGTCGGGCTTGCTGTCCACCCAGTCCACGTTTCCGTAGAGACCGAGCAAGAAGACGTCCCCCAAATCCCAGCGATAGCCCATCTTGGCGCGTGCGGTGTTGTTGCAGGCGAGGTCGTCGCCATCGAGCCGCGAGTAAGCACCATCGACGAAGAAGGTGCTACCGCCGAGGGTGGTGCTCGAGTAACCCAGCGCGATCTGGTAGGTGTTGCCGTCGATCGGCTTTGCTTCCCAGAAGTCGACGGTCACGTTCGCGTCCACGGCGCTGAACGTGAGCACCGAGCGCTCACCGCGCACGGCGCCGCCGGGAATTCCCGGCTCGGACGCCGAGGTTCCGCTCGCGTCATTCACGGACTCGGCGGCCGCATCCTTCGATACCGACAACGAATCCGGCAGCACCGGCGAGAGCACTTGCTCGGTGAAGACCGACACGGCGTTCTCGACCGCCACGTCACCGGTGCTTCCCAGGCCGGCGACACCCGTCCCTGCGCCTCCGCCGAGACAGACGCCGCCCACCGCATCGACAGCGAGCGAGTAGCAGTCGCCGCGCGTGCCGCAGCCGCCGAACTCACCCAGACCGGCACCACGGTCGGTGATGTAGTTCGCGGTGGCGGAGGCGCACGAGGACTGGAAGTCGTAATACTCGAAGCATTCCCGAAGCTGGGCGTTGGTCGGATCGGGGATGGTGCAGCCGATGGGTACCTGCGCGCGCGCCGTGGAGCACCAGGCTACGAGCGCCGTCAGCACACCGACGAACACCAGCACGGGATGGGAATTCCTGCTGGACCGGTTCATGGATCCACCTCCCGGAGCGGCGCGTGGGGACGCGCTCACGCTCCTCCTGAGCTCACGTCTCGAGCGGCGATCCCGCTCGCCAACGCTCGGTCACGGGGCGGCCACGAACCGATCCACCGGTCCCGCGAGAGGCGCCGGCGCGGATACCAACTCGGTTCTCGACCGAGCAAGGCATGTGCCGGCACCTCGAGCACGAGCCCGCGGACGTGCGGCGTGCCAGCGATCACGCGAAGGAGAGCAGAATCACACTTCGCGGTCCGCGGCGGCGTACATCGTCACGAATCCTGGACACTCTCCGCCCTCGCGAACGAAGCGCGCAGTACGCTCGCATCCGTCGCGCGGAACCCGAAAGAGCGGTTTCGTTACCTCGACGACACTACGGCCGACGGCGGTTCTCCGCGTTTCACCTCGTTACGCGGCGCGCGCCGCGCGGCGCGCGCGGGACGCGTGCCCCACGGCAGATTGATTGCAGCGTGGTTTCGGTGGTGAGCGGGGCCGTGCTCGTCAGCGGAGTACGTGCGTCGAGAGCGAACGCCCCGCGAGGAGGGGCCATGGGTCCACACGCCTCCGGAATCACGCGTTCCAGCCATTCGGTGATTCTCCTCACGTTGCTCGCTGCCGCATGCGGCGGTGGCGGTGGCGGTGGTTCCGAGCCCGCCGCCGATCCACCGCTTCGCCCCACCGAGCTGATCGCTCGAAACGACCTCGGCGTCGCGCCCAATCCCGGTGCCGGCGGCCGCGCGGGCACCCTCTTGCGCTTCGTGCAGCTCACCGACATTCACACGACCGACGAGAGCTTCCGGATCTTCTCCCAGGATCTCGAAGCGCTCGTCGACGACTTCGGCGATGCAATCGGCTTCGGCGGCTTTCAGCGCTCCGCGGAGCAAGAGACGCGCGACGTGGACGTGCTGGCGGCGTTCGTCGCGACCATCGACGCCATGAGCCCGCCTGCGGCGTTCGTGCTGTGTACCGGGGACTCCGCCGACTCCGGGATTCGCAGTGAAGCGGAGGCAGCGCGCGACGGTCTCGACGCGTTGCGGGTGCCGTGGCTCCAGGCCGTCGGCAATCACGACGACATGGCGCTGGGCGTGATCCCGCCCGACGTCGCGAGCAGCGTGGTTTCGGGCGACTACCTGGAGATGGACGATTTCGTGTCGCTCCACTTCGGCGACGACCACGCGCCCAGCGAGCGCATCGCCGCGGGTCACGGCTTCGCGCTCAATCCGCGTTACGACGGCGCCAACCCCAAGAGCAGCCGCGCCTATTACGCGTTCGACGCCGCTCCCGCCCGCGACGGCAATCCCGCCGTCCGCTTCGTGGTCCTCGAGACCACCGAGGAAGGCGGCGGCGCCAACGGCTCGATCGGCGACGAGCAGCTCGGCTGGCTGCGCAACGAGCTCGATGCGAGCCGCGCCAAGATCGTGGTGCTGGCCAGTCACCACCGCCTCGCCGATCTCGACAGCCCGTTCGGCGTCCACGATGGCGGCGACGTGCGGCGCGTGCTCGACTCCTACCCGCAGGTGATCGCCCACGTGTCGGGGCATACCCACATCCACTCGATCACCGCCCATCGCGGCAGCGCGAGCGGGACCGGCTACTGGGAGATCCAGGGTTCCTCGCTCATCGATCAGCCCCAGAACGGCCGCGTGTTCGAGATTGCTAGCAACGGGGACGGCACCGGCACGCTCACCACGTTCGTGTTCGAGCAGCGCGCGCACGGCGCGCTCGGCGAAAGCGCCCGAATCTCCGCGGAAGCGGCGGCACGCGACCCGTTCGACGGCTCGGGTGCCCCCGAGGATCGCGACGTCGAGCTCACGTTCGCGCTGCCCACGGGCTGAAACGCGTCCACTGCGCCGAGTCGTCGCGTGCTCTCGCAGGTCGTGGCCCCCGCTGGATGTCGTTTCACGGACCGCATCCGAGCCCGCCCAGGCACGCACGGCCAGACACGCTCTCTCGAGCCGCGCAGCCGAGTTTCACTGAGCGCTCCACCAGCGCTGCTGAAAAACTCGCCGAGGCGAGTCTTCCGAGCGCGACCCGGACGATGTGGCCACGTCGCCGTCGCGAGCGCGCGAGTCGAGTTATTCCGAGCCGGCTTGGGATTCGGCGGCCGGAAATGCGGCGACTCGTGAGGGACGGGCCTCCGGTTGCCCCCCGAGAGAGCATGGCGCGAGACGCCTGGCATGCTGCAAAGTGCAATGCGCAAGAGGCTTTAGGGTGGGTCTCGTCGAAGTCATCGCCCCTTCAACACACGGCGAAATCCAATACGACGTTCGATCGCATTCTACGCATTCGTCCGCGGGATCGCCTCGACTCCACCGGCACGACCGTGTTGCGATCTCGTACCGCGCTGTCGAGCTGCGCGCGTGTGATGATCGTCGTCAGCCGTCTGCCGAAGGAAACGAGTCCGGCGATCCCAAGCGTTGCCAAGTAGATGTGGAACTGGCTTCGCAGCCCATGATGAGACAGCACCGTGCCTCTCAAACTCGCTCCGTCGAGCTTCGCGCCGCCGAAATTCGCTCCGATAGCCCAGCCTCGATCGAGGCGAGCACCACGCAGGTCCGCCTTTCTGAAGTCCGCACCGTAAAGGTTCGCTTCGCGCAGATCGGCGTTGCGAAGGTCGGCCCCCCGGAACGATGCGGTCGAACAATCGGCGTTGAAAAGGTGTGCCGCTCGGAGCGAGGCCCGGTCGAATCGCGAGAACATGACGAACGCCCGCTTACTCTGAATGCGTTCCAATCGCTGCTGCGAGAAATCGGTGCTGGGGTGTTCGCGAAGCACGAACCGCTGACCGCTCACACCTTGCGAGTCCAACCAGCGCTGGTGTGAACGGAGCCGTTGCTTCAGGGCGTTCTCGGGGCGACGCGCACGAAACGCGATCAGCCGTCGCATTCTGATTTTGATGTAGTGCGATCCGGAAATGCTCTGATTGAGACCGATCGCCGGCATTACCACGAGCCCCTCGAGATCCGGGTGTTCCTTCGCCAGCGACATCCAGGAAGCTAGCATCGACCCGGGTACGCCGAGACCGTTCGCGATCGACGCGAAGCGCAGGCCGTAGTCAGCCTGAACTCGATGGGTGAATCGAGCAACCTCGATCTGCAGGTGCGGGGGAACCCTGACTCGAGTCAGAGCTCCCCAAGTTCTTTTTTTAGCGATACCAGCTCCTGGCCGAGGCGCTCGATCCGCTCCGACTCCGGCTCGAAGATCGACGCGAGGCCGCGTTTCACCTGGGACCGCCACCGCCGGATCTCGGCACTCGGCACGCGATACTCCTCGCTCAGCTCACTCACCGAACGTGCCTGAAAGAGGTTCTCGCGCAGAATCGCCGCCTTCTGGTCACTGGACAGTGCAGTCGGCTTCGGTCGAGTCGTGCGGATCCGCATGGGTCACCTCGCGGCTGGTGTCGCCACCGCTGTTCCTGGAGCAGCGCGTCGGTCGGCGAACGCACCCGCGCTCGCCTGTCGGATCTTACCCTTGCCCGGCCTCGCATCGCCGCGGTTTTCCGCGGCGGGCGGGGGGCTGGAACAGCCCCGAGCGCGCAATCGGGTCGGCGGGGCCGTCGAGGGACCGACGGCCCTCCAGCCGATCTGCGCCGCGGGCTCCACGCGCGCTTTCCAGCTCACCGCGAGCCAGAGGCGAGCCGACGAGCGAAGCGAGTCGCCTCGGGGGTGGGCCCCGACGCGGCTTGGCCGCGGCGGGCGGGGGGCTGGAACAGCCCCAACCGTGCACCGCTCCCCAACCGCTCAGCGCGTCGGTCGGCGAACGCACCCGCGCTCGCCTGTCGGATCTTACCCTTGCC
>CAYVDO010000209.1:5797-13979 GCA_964450125.1 uncultured bacterium | reverse complement strand
GCCCTTCGACGAACTCCATGACGAGGTAGCGCGTGCCGTCGATCTCGCCGTACTCGTGAATGGGCACGATGCACGGGTGCTTCAGGCGCGCGATGGTGCGAGCCTCGCGCTCGAAGCGCTTGATGGCGGCTTGGTTGGACGCATTGCCACCGATCAGCGTCTTGATGGCGACGAAGCGGTCGAGCTTGGGATCGCGCGCCTTGTAGACGATGCCCATGCCCCCGCGGCCGATCTCCTCCACGATCTCGTAGCGACCGAAGGTGCGCGGTGCGGGCCCAGTCTCCGCCTTCGAGGGCGCCGGCGCCGAGATCGAGGATGCTCGCGAGATGCCGAGGGCGAGCTTGGGGCGCTCGGCGTCGGGGGTGACGGTGATGACGGGCTTGCGTGGGACCGAGTCGGCGGGCGCCGTGGGCGCCTCTTGGTCGAAGCCGCTCATCAACCAGTCTTCGCGATCGTCGGCGCCGGACGCGGTGTCGCGGCCCGACCTGGCGTCCGAGCGCGGCGGATCGTCGAACGACACTGCCGCGCGCGGATCGTCGGAGATGTTGATGAAGGCCGAATCCTCGGCAGGATCGAGATTGATGCCGTCGATGCCGGGCGCGGATACGGCAGGCGGGAGAGGCGAGTCGGCGTCGGCAACACCGATCGCGAGACTCGCCGCAAGCTCGATCGCGCTGCGGCGATCGGTGCCTTCGTGGCCCGAGGACGTCGTGATCGTGGTGGTGCCGCCCACGCCGCGGTAGCGCGTGACGTGACCGCAGCGCCTGCAGCGGTACGCCTTGCCGATCTCGAGCGTGCTCGCAGCGTAGACCGTCCGACACTGGTCGCACACGAACCGAACGGGCGGGGTCGAGGCGGAGCGGGACGCGGCATCCATCGGATCGGGGACCTGGTCGAACGATCATATCCCACGACTCGATGCCGTTCGCACACCCGCTGGACGCATCACTGCGGGTCGTGCGCGGCCGCGCCACCGACGAGTCGATCGTTGACCGGATGCGCACGCGCGGCTATGTCGCCCGTCCATTGCGCCGCACGAGAGGAGCAGCATGAGCCCACGACGCCGTCCCTTGACTCTCGGCGAACGCACCCGGCGCGTGGTCGGCAAGACTGCCATCGACGTGGGGCTGCGCAGCCTGTCGCGGGTGGGACGGATGCACCCGCTCGCCGATCCGGCGCGGCACGGCGTCGAGGTGTTACGTGACGTGCCGTATCGCGCCGATCCACAGCCGCACGAACGACTCGACGTGTACCGGCCGCTCGAGCGGAACGGGCCAGCGCCTGCAGTGCTCTACATCCACGGCGGCGGGTTCCGGATCCTCTCCAAGAACACCCACTGGATGATGGGGCTCGCCTTCGCGCGGCGCGGTTTCGTGGTCTTCAACATCGACTACCGACTCGCGCCGCGACATCCGTATCCCGCGGCGCTCGAGGACGCGGCGCGCGCCTACACGTGGCTGGTCGCTCACGGTTCGCAGTACGGGGCCGATCCCTCGCGCATCGTCGTCGCGGGCGAGTCGGCGGGTGCCAATCTCACCGCGGCGCTCACGGTGCTCGCGTGCTATCGCCGACCCGAGCCCTGGACTCGGGCGGTCTGGGACAGCGAGCGCGTACCGGTGGCGGCGTTGCCGGCGTGCGGGATCCTGCAGGTCTCCGACCACGAGCGCTTCCGCCGTCGCAAGAAGCTGCGCCCGTGGCTGGCGGATCGCATTGCCGAGACCTGCGAGGCCTATCTGGGCGTGAGCGAGTCCACGGCGCCGAACGATCGGGCCCTCGCCGATCCGCTCGTGATCTTCGAGAGCGGCGAGAAGCCGGAGCGGCCGCTACCGCCGTTTTTCGCTGGCGTTGGCACCCGCGATCCACTTCTGGACGACACCCGCCGGCTGCAGGTGGCGCTCGATCGCCTGGGCGTGCCCTGCCGCACCCAGTACTACCCGGGCGAGGTGCACGCGTTCGAGGCGCTCGTCTGGCGGCCGCAAGCGCAACGCTTCTGGAACGACACGTTCGCGTTCCTCACCGAGCACGGCATCACACCAGGGCACCCCTGACGCTCTCGCGAGAGGCTTCAGATCTAGCGGTAGATCACGCGCAGGTTGCAGCCGAGGAGTCGTTCCAGCTCGAGATGCGTGGACGGTGCGAGCTCGCCCAGATTCGGGTTGCGGGCCGTGAGCGCGAATCGGCGCAATCCCTGCGGAAAGCGATAGTCGAGTGCATTCAAGTCGTGGGACGCACCGCAACCAGGCATGGGGTACGCCTGCAAGCGGAACTCCTCGCCGTCGTAGTCGGCGTCCATGAGCTCGCCCCACACGTCGTCGTCGAGGGTTGCGTGACAGCTCGGGCACGAAACGGACTCGAAGTTCTCGCCACGGTCGCGGAACACGACGTGCGGGTCGGTGCTCAGCTCGATCTCGTCGGCCTCGGGAGCGAGGTGGCGGAAGTACTGCGCGGCGGCTTGCTGCTGCTCGGCGCTGGGGAGGTGACGCGGGTCTTCGGGAATCAGCTCGATCTCGCTATCCGACGAGGTGGCCGCCGCGTCGATTGCCCAAGTCGCGTGGAACGGGCGGGTGGGGAATGCTGACCGGGTCGTTCATCTGCGCCCTCGCCAGCGGCGCGTTGCCGCGCCGACTCGGGGGTGGGGCCCCGCAAAAGCCGCGCTTTTTGCGGGGCGGCGGGTTGGAACAGACCCCCGAGGAAACATCGACAGGGTGTTGAGAATCAGTTCTCAACATCCAGTCACCGTACCCTGGGGTACCAGCGGGCGAGGTGGCGGGCCGGAATGCCGCTCACGAAGAGTAGCGTGATGAGCCAGTTGCGCAGCGTCGCGTAGACGAGCCCTTCGCGTTCCCAACGGCGCGGTGAGTTGGCGACGCGTTCGTGGAGCAGTTGCACGCGCCCGGCGCGCTTCAAGCGCCTGGCGAACGCGACGTCTTCGAGCACCGGCAACAGCGGGAACCCGCCCAGTTCCCGGAAGAGCGCGCGACGCACGAAGACCGCTTGGTCGCCGTAGGGCACGCGGGTGAGCGTGGCCCGCAGGTTCGCGCCCCATTCGACGACCCGATAGCGAGCGCGCGAGTCCCGGATCGACACGCGGAAGGCGCCGCCGATCACCGTGGGATCCGCGAGCGTCGCACCGACTGCGTCCAGAGCGTGCTCGGGCAGCAATGTGTCCACGTGGACGAAGAGCAGCACGTCGCCGCGGGCGATGGCGGCTGCAGCGTTGAGCTGCACCGCACGACCCGGAGAAGTCACGAGCAAGCGATCGACGCGGGGACGCGCCAGCGCCTCCGTGCGATCGCGGCTGCCGCCGTCGGCGGCGACGATCTCGAACGGTCCGAGCGCCCGCAGCCGATCGAGCGATTCGGCGACCAACGCTTCTTCGTCGAGAAGCGGCACCACGATCGAGACGCGCAGCGGACCTTCCGGGCTCACGGCGCAGGTCTCGCGGCGCTCAGCCGGCCTCGTTCCCGTCCGAGGGCCTCGAGGAGGCGAACGGCGGCAGCGCGCTCGGAACGTCGGTGGTGAAGCCACCCAGGTGCGTCCCGTCCCCCAGGCGGAAGCGGCGCACCTCGGTGGTGAGCCCTTCGGCTTGCTCGAAGAGTTGTTGCACGTGCCGGTTCATCGCTTCGATCAGCGCATTGCTGTCGCGGGTGGCGGCGCGGATGGTCTCGACGGCCTCGGCGACCCGCGCACCGCTGCGGTCGAGCTCGCCGGTCGAGCGCTGCACGCTCACCACCGTGTCGCGAATGGTGGCCACGCGCCGCACCACCCGCTCGATGCCGTCGCGCTGCTCTGCGGTGCTCTGCTTCACCATCTGCGCGTGGCCCCGGACCTCGTCGGTGGCGCGCTGGATCCGCTCGCTACCGCGGCGCTGCTCCTCGGTGGCGCGGGTGATGGCAGCGACTCCGGTCGCCACCTTCTGGATCGCCCGCCGCAGGTACTGCCCTTGCCGCGCCTGCTCCTGCGCCGCGTGGGCGATGCCTCTGGCGCTTTCGGTGGAGAGTACGGCGCTGGCCACGATCTTCTCCAGCGACTCGCCGGTTTCACGCGAGCGCAGCTCACCGTCTTCGATGCTGGCGCGGCCGGCGCTTTCCGCTTGCTGGGCGCTGGCGCCGGCGCTGCGGATGCGTTCCACCAAACGCTCGATGTCCGCGGCGCGCTCCCGGCTCTTGATCGAGAGCTCCTTGATGTCGTTGGCGATGACCGCGAGCTCGGCGGCGCCCTCGCCGGCGCGCGCGGCGATGATCGTGGCGTTGAGCGCCAGCAGCTTGGTGCCACCGATGATCGAGCGCTGGATGCGCAGGACCTGGTCGATCTCCTCGATGTGACGCTGCAGCGTGTCCATCGCGTCGCGCCCCGCGGCAGAGGTGGCCACGATGTGGTCGATCGATGCCGCCGCTCTCGCCACCGCGGACTGGGCTTCCCCGGCGTCGTGGATCACGCGCTCGGCGAGCGCGTGGGTCTGGTCGGCGCGCTCTCGGATCTGCTGCATCGAACGATCGATCGAGAGCATCGCCTCGACGGTGGTCTCGGACTCGCCTTGGAGCTGGGTGCTCGCCGCGGCCTCCTCGCGGATCGAACCGGCCATCGCGGCGATCGACGCTGCGGTGCTCTCGGCGGATCGGCTCAGCATCTCGACGTGGCCGTCGACGGTGACGATGGATCGACCCATTGCCTGAATCGAGGTCTCGGTGTCGCCAGCAGCGGATTCGAGCGCCGCGATGCTGCTGCGGATCCCCACGATCGATTGGCTAATGCTCGCGATCGAGGAGACGCTGTCTTCCACCGAACGCACCTGGGTGCGCGCGGCGCCATCGACCCGCTCGGCCCGCTCCACGAGCTGCGTCGCGATGGAGCCCACTTGCTGGGCCGCGTCGCTCACCCGGCCGATGAGACGCACCAAGTTTTCGTGCATGCGCCGAAAGCTCAACGCCAGCGCGCCGATTTCGCCGTCGGTGGTGACCCGCACCGGCTTGGAGAGGTCACCGCGGGCGATTCTTTCGCTCGCTTCCTCGATCTGCGCCAGCGGTCCGCTGAGCATCTGCGCGAAGATCGCGATCAGCGCCGCCACGAAAGCGAGCACGCCGGCGCCCAGTGCCACCACGATGCTCAGGGCGTCGCCGAGCGCACCCGTCGCACGAGGGAAAACCCACCAGAGCCGTGGTGCACGCAGCGGATCCGGGGCGACCTTCGTGAGCGGCTGACTCACCACCAGCCGCTCGCCCACGATGTCGAGCGCGCCGGCCATCTCGCCCGTGCCGACGCGCGCGATCAGCTCCGCGGGAAGGCTCGAGTCGGCGAGCCGGTAGAACCCTCCGGTGCGCTCGCGCAGGCGGCCGGTTCCGGGATCGACGAAGAGCTCCGTGGAGGTCTGGTAGATCACCTCGCCAGTCGGCCAGGCGAGGAGCAGCGTGCCGTCGTGTCCCGCCGAGCGCCGCATGCGCTCTTCGAACGCCTGCGGGCTGAGCGGCAGTCCTTCGCTGGCGATCTCGCGCGCCAGCGCCCCGAGGCGCTCGGCTCGCGCACCGAGCAGCGATGCCTCGATGGCACGCTGCGCTTGGTGGGAGAGCACGCAGCCGAGGAACACCACGGGCACCACCGCGACGGCGAGCGCGAAGAGCCAGAGCTCGAGTGTGATCCGCCCGCCGGTGGCGGGCGCCAGCTCGCCGGTGCGATCGATCAGCGCGGCGAGCGCAGGTCCGATCGACCAGCGGCAACGGAAGTAGCAGGCGACGCCGAACGTGAACGTGACGAACACGCCCGCCGCGGCGACGCCGAGGAGCTGCTGCGGGCTGAAGCGTGTGTAGCTCGCGTTCGCCATCACGAGCCCGATCACCAAAAGCACCACGGCGACTCCGGTGAGGCGTGAGGCGAGCCACGCGGGATAGCGTTGGAGGCGTGCCAACGCCGCCGAGTCCGCGGCGCGCCCGGAACCCGCGCCCGCTGCATCCACGAAGCGCGCTGCGATCGCCCGGAACGCACGTCGGTGCAGGGCGAGACCGAAGGATCCGAGTCCGATGGCCATCAACACGTCGACGGCCACCACGGCCCGCTGCTGGCGTGGCGTCAGATCGATGGTGAGCCACACGAAAACGAGCCCCAGGACGCTGCCGAACGCCGTGACGCCGAGGACGAGGCGATCGATGCGGCTGCGCGTGGCGCGTGCGACGAGTTCCACGACCTCGGGTCATATCACGATCGCCGGCGCCACTGGCCGCTCTCGAGTGACCAGCTCTCGATGGTTCCCGACAAGTTGGTGCGCACCGCCCACACGGTTTCGACTTCATCTCCTGCGTGGAGGTAGATGGTTCCCGCGCCGGCATTGCCGCGTGGGTAGAAGGCCACTTTGTCGGTGCCACCACTGAACGAGATGCCATCGGCAAAGACCGTGGTTCCGCCCGGCCCCTCGTGCACGCCCGGCGCGCCGAAACGAACTCCCCGAGGGAGCACCTTCACCATCCGCGCGGAACGAAAGCCGTCGAGGAGCACCTGCGCGGCCTCGCGCTCGCCTGGGTCCTCGGCGTGGTCGTCGTCGAGGTCGGCGAACGCCGCGTAGACTCCGTCGGCGGGCGTGAGCGGCGTCGGCGCGAAATCGATGAACACCGTGCGATCGAGGGTGATCGCGCGTGCCCTCGCGACGCGCAGCGCCAGTACCAGCTCGTGGGCGGCCACGCGGACGCGTGCGTGGGAATCGCGCGCCAGCGCCACGCTGCCCACCAGCCAGAGCCCGCCCACCACCGCCAGCGCTGCGAGCAGCTCGGGGAGCGAGAAGCCCGAGTCGTCGCGTGATCGGATTCGCACCCTTGCCATGCCCCCCCCCGCGCTCGTGCAGCCGCCGGTCTCGCGGCGCGCACGCGCCGAGGCGCAAGCGCGATGCCGCTGCGGTGGAAGCGCACGGGCAGCAGGTCTTGCAGGGAGATCGCCGTGCCGGCGGTCGCTGAGGCCGTCGAAGCGCGCCCCGGCGGCCGCACCTAGCCGCACTCGCGGGCGCACCCCGCCGCGCGTCAACGGGACTCGCGCGGGGCCGTCGCCAGCGCGTTGCCACGCGGCTGCTCCGCGATGCGCCGGTCGCGGGTCACTCGATGCCGAGGCGGCGCATCTTCTTCTGCAGCGTGCGTCGCGACAGGCCCAGCGCCGCGGCGGCGCGAGTGCGATTGCCGCCGTGGCTCACGATCGCGCGCGTGACCAGCTCGAGCTCGGTCTCCACCAGCAGTGCGTCGAGTGGTGGCGCTGGAGACGTGAGCGCGTCGCTTCGCTCCTGCAGCTCGAAGGCGCCGAGCTCGAGCGGACCCTCGTGCTCCGACTCGATCACCGCGCGGCGGATGCGGTGGTCGAGCTCGCGCACGTTGCCGGGCCACGAGTGTCGCAGCAAGGCAGCGAGGGCCGGCTCGGCGATCCCACACACCTCGCGGCCGTACTCGCGATTGGCGCGTTCCAGGAACACCTGCGCGAGCACCGGGATGTCTTCGACGCGCTCGCGCAGCGCGGGCACGCGGATCGGCAGCTCGTGCAGCCGCCAGTAGAGGTCTTGGCGAAAGCGGCCGTCGGCGACCATCTCGGTGAGTGGGCGGTGGGTGGCGGCGACGATCCGCACGTCCACGCGGTGGGTGTGGTCCGAGCCCACCCGCGAGATCTCGCCGAATTGGAGGGTGCGGAGCAGCTGCACCTGGACCAGCGGCGAGAGGTCGCCGACCTCGTCGAGAAACGCCGTGCCGCGATGGGCGACGTCGAGCCGTCCCCGGCGCGGCGCCCGGGCGTCGGTGAAAGCCCCTCGCTCGTGTCCGAAGAGCTCGCTGCCGGCGATCGCGTCGGGAATCGTGCCGCATTGGATCACGACCCACGGCTGGTTGGCGCGATCGGAAAGCGCATGGATCGCGCGGGCGACCAACTCCTTGCCGGTCCCGCTCTCGCCCTGAATCAGCACGTTGGCGCGGGTCGCCGCAACGCGAGCGATACGCGCCCGCAACTCGACGATGGCGCGTGAGACGCCCATCAGGTCGGCGAGCGGATCGCCGCGCATTCCGGCGGCGGCGCCGACGCGTTGGGCGGACTCCGCGGGAAGCGTGCAGGGTGCCGCGTCGGCGACGATCCAGGGAGGTACCGGCGCGGTGCCGGCGGGCTCGGGCTCGTGCGCTTGCATGGCGATGCTCCTCGTCCCCGCGGCGCGCGTCCCGGGCGCCGAGCC
>CAYVDO010000209.1:0-5787 GCA_964450125.1 uncultured bacterium | reverse complement strand
GTCGTCAGCGGGCGTGCTTGCGTTTGGCCGCGCCGCCGCGTCGGGCAGCGCCGGCAGTCGCGCCCGGCTTGCCGCCGCTCTGCGCGTCGAGGCGGGCGTTGAGCGCGGCGAGCTGGCCCGCCAGAGCTTCGATGCGGTCCTCGAGACGACGTACGTCCGCACGTGAAGGCACGCTGAAGAGCGCCAGCATCGTCTGCATGTTCTTGTCGAGCTGGCTCTTGGCCGAAAGCGCCCGGGTCATGCCGTTGCCGATCGCTTGCTGGAAATGCTCGTTCTTCATCAGCTCGCCCATCAGCTCTTGAAGCTTGTCGGTGCCGAGGCCGAGCAGGCGTTGCTTGAGACCGTGCGTCGAGTCCGCCATGGGTATCTCCTGGTGAGCAGAATGTGTGCCGAATCCGGGGCGAGGACGATCGCGTGCAGGCGAGCCACGCGTCGTGCAGTGCAAGTCGCGAAGTATCGGCGCCTCCCGCGCTCCGTCAAGCAGGCGTGCGGGCGGCAAGCTCGGGCCCGTGGCGTCTCGATCCAACTCGTCACCGGCGGCGAATCGTCCCGCAGCCGAGACGTCTCGTCCTCGCTCTGAAACGAGCGCATCGAGCGACCCCGAGGTGGGCAGATGGCCCGACCGGCACGCGTCAGAGGCGCGCCGACGAGCGCAGCGAATCACCACGAACGCGTGCCCCTTGACAGCCAGGGGGCGCGACTTAGGTTCGGCTTGCGACGAGGAGGCCGAACGAAAGCGGGCAGAAATCGGCGCAAAAAACGACACAAACGGGACGAAAAGACCCAAGGAGGCTCGTCATGGCACTGCTTCGTTACTCACCACTCAACGATCCTTTCGCGCTCGCCGAGGAGGTGCTCCGCGGATGGCCGCGCAACCTCGGCAGCGTGGAAAGCGAGGCATGGACGCCGCGTGTGGACATCGACGAGGACAAGGATGCCGTGCGGCTCGCCGCGGACCTGCCGGGGATCGATCCCAAGGCCGTCGAGATCAGCATCGAGGACGACGTCCTCACGCTGAAGGGCGAGCGCAAGCGCGAGGCCCGCGGAGAGGCCAATGGCTTCCATCGCACCGAGCGTTTCTTCGGTTCGTTCGAACGCCGCTTCTCGCTGCCGCAGACCGTGGCCCGCGAGAAGATCGAGGCGAGTTACAAGGACGGCGTGCTCTATCTCACGTTGCCCAAGCGGGAGGAAGTGAAGCCGAAGAAGATCCAGGTCGCGGTCTCGTGACCCGACCCCGTTTCCTCGCGGCAGCACCGGTGACCGGCTGAGACCGTCACCGCATCGACCGGCCGATCCAGAGCCGGCCTCGTTGGTGAGCCCGCCAGCCCGACGATCTCGGGGGCGGGCTCTTTCTTCGCCGCGGGTCACCAGCGGTAGAAGCTGATCATCGCGAAGAACACCAGGAAGCCGGCGATCACCAGGAACTCGAGGGGGAACCAGTCACCGCTGCGCACGCTCGATCGTTCGGCGGGTACGGCTGCGTCCTCGACCAGCATCGCCTCGATCAGTACGCGCAAGGGTCCATCGAGGCCGATCGCGGGGGGCACGTAACGCACGCGGACGTGCGCCACGGTGTGCCCTGCGGCCGGGTTGGCAGCGAGCGTCGCCCACAGCCGCTTGGGACGGATGCGCCGATCCCACGCCGAAGGGTTGCCGCCTTGGTAGGCGACCACGTCGCCGCCCGCGCGGTGGGGCTCGAGGCGGAAGCCTTCTTCGATCAGCCGGTGCTCGAGCCAGCGCAGTGCGTCGTCACGCTCGGCGACGGGTAGCTCCAGATCGAAGCGGATGCCCGAGCAGCCGGGGATGCGCCCCACGATCCACGCAACCAGATGCACGGCGGTCAGCGCCGCCGCCATGAGCCCTGCACCCCGCGCCCCCGCGTCCAGTGCGCCGCCGAAGCTCGACAGAGTCAAGGCACCGATGCCGAACGCCGCGAGCCCCATCGCCAACGCCACGTCGAGGACGAGCGGAATCCGCTCGATCCACGCCCGCCGTGTCTGCATCCGCCAGATGAGATAGGCGAGGGCGACGAGCATGCTGAGCGCGCCGACGATCCGCATGGGCGTGATGCTCGCTCGAAGCTCGCGGTGACGCGGTTATGGCGAATCACCGGTCGAGGGATGGACCTCGACGGTGACGTGGCACACGTCCTCGATGGCGCGAATGCGTTCGCGGTGGGAGTCGGCGCCGCGCCCGTCGCCGTCGGCGATCGCAGCCACGCACGCGCGCCGGTTCGGGCCGATCTCCCAGAGGTGCAGGTCCAGAACGCAGCTCGTGCCGTCGGCCTCGAGTGCGTGTCGCAGGCGTGCCAGCCGCTCGGGCTCGACGGCAGCGTCGAGGAGCTGAAGTGCCGAACCACGTGCCAGGTCGAACGCCCAACGGCTGATGACGATACCGCCCACGAGCCCCATCATCGGGTCGAGGAAGGTCCAATGAAGGAACTTGCCTGCGAGGAGCGCCGCGATCGCGAGGACGCTGGTGAACGCGTCGGCGATCACGTGGAGGTAGGCGGAGCGGAGGTTGTGGTCGTGGTGGTGCGCGTGGCGGCTCGAATCCCCCGGTCCCGCGTGTTCCGGGTCCACGCCGTGCGGATCGCCGTGACGGTGCTCGTGATCGTGGTGACCGGCGTCGAGAACCAGTGCGCACACCAGGTTGACCAACAAGCCCAGTACGGCGATGGGCAGCGCCTCGCCGAACTGAATCGTGACCGGTTGGACCAGACGCCGGACCGACTCGATCCCCATCCAGAGCGCGACACACCCGAGAAGCACCGCGCTCGTGTAGCCGGCCAGCGCGTACGTCTTACCCGTGCCGAAGCTGAACCGCGAATCGCTCGCGCGTTGCCGCGCGAACGCGTAGGCAAACGCCGACAGGCCGAGTGCCCCCGCGTGGGTCGCCATGTGCCACCCGTCGGCAACCAGCGCCAGCGAGCCGGTGAGCTTCCCGATGACCAGCTCGAGGACCATCATCGCGCTGGTGACGGCGACCACGATGCGCGTACGTGCCTCCGCTCGCTCGACCCCGGCGTGCGAGTCGTGGTCGTTGTCGAGGCGCGGCGTCCGCGCGGTGGATGCCGCCGGTGGGGGAGGCGTGCTCACGAGCCGTTCTCGATTCCCAGGACGCGCAACACGTTGCGCGCCGCTCGCATGCCATCGAGGGCCGCGGTGGTGATGCCGCCCGCGTAGCCGGCGCCCTCGCCGGCAGGAAAGAGGCCACGCACGCCCTCGGCCTCGCCGCCATCGTTGCGCGGAATGCGCAGCGGTGACGAGGTGCGCGTTTCCACACCCACGAGGACGGCGTCATCGCTCACGAAGCCGGGCATCTGCGCACCGAAGCGCCGCAGCCCGTCGGCGAGAGGATCGACCACCCACGCCGGTAAGCAGGCGGCGAGGTGGGATGGTGTGACGCCAGGTCGATAGCTGGAACGCAGCTCGACCTCGCTCGGCCGTCCCGCCAGGAAATCCACGAGTCGCTGGGCGGGCGCTCGATAGTTGCCGCCGCCAGCCTCGAACGCGGCCTGCTCCCAGCGGCGCTGGAACGCGATTCCCGCCAGCGGATGGGCGTCGCCGCCGAAGTCCGCGGGATCGACGGTGACCACCACACCGCTGTTGGCACGAGGCGCGGCGCGCGAGTGTGCGCTCATGCCGTTGGTGACCACCGCGTCCCGCTCGCTGGTGGCAGCCAGAATCCGACCCCCGGGGCACATGCAGAAAGTGTACACACCACGTCCCGCGACCTGGGCGGTGAGGTTGTAGTCCGCAGGCGGCAACGCTCCGGCAGCACGCTCGCGGCGTGACCCATAACGCGCCACGTCCACGCACCATTGGGGATGCTCGATGCGCACGCCGATCGCGAATGGCTTGGCCGCCAACGCAACGCCCGCGCGCTCGAGCTCGGCGAACGTGTCGCGAGCACTGTGGCCCGCCGCGAGCACCGTCGCCTCCGGATGCAGGCACTCGCCACCCGCGAGCACCAGCTCGGCCAGGCGGCCGTGGGCAAGCTCGAATCGCTGTGCACGCTCGCCGAATCGCTCGACGACACCCGCTTCGCGAAACCGCGCCCGCAGGTTGCAGAGCACGTGCCGCAGCCGATCGGTGCCGATGTGGGGCCGTCCGTCGGTCAAGATCTCGGACGGTGCTCCGAACTCGACGAAACGCCGCAGCACCCGTTCCAGGTCGGCGTCGCGGCGGCGCGTGTAGAGCTTGCCGTCCGAGAACGTCCCGGCGCCGCCCTCGCCGAACTGGATGTTGCTCTCGGGATCGAAGGCGCCACCCCGAAAGAAGCGCGCCACGTCGCGGGAGCGCTGCTCGACGGCCTGACCGCGCTCGACCAGGAGCGGCACCACCCCCGCCTCCAGGAAGGTGAGCACGGCGAAGAGACCGGCTGGCCCGGCGCCGATCACGATGGGCTGGACGTCGCCGCGCCGCCGTCCCACCGAGAAGGGCGCGGGCAGCTCGGGGGCACGCACGACGCGGGCGCCGCCAGCACGCGCGAGCACCGCGTCCTCGTCGTCGACCTCGACGTCCACGGTCACGACCCAGACCGGCGGGCGCCGCCGTGCGTCGAGCGACCGCCGCACCAGCGTTACGTTGCGTACCGTAGGGAGAGGCACGCCGAGAGCGTGCGCGGCCGATTCGCGCCACGACTCGGAGTCGTCGCGCGATCGGCAGCGGAGGTCACGGACGCGAATCGGCATGGCGGGGCGGCCGGCACGACGGCGGGTGAGCGTCCACCCACCTTTTCCGAATCGACTGGCGGAGGATAGAACCACGGCGCCGCTGGATCGCGCGAGTTACCACGCGTGCCGCGGGAGGAACAAACCGATGCGCAAGTGGATGGCGATCGCGTGCGTGGGACTCTTCACGGTCACCGGCTGCGCGTATCTGGGGCAGGTCTCACCCGACGACATCAAGGTGAAGGTGTTGGACGTGGACGTCGGCGTGCCGCGTTCCGGCGGATTGCCGCTCAACTTCCGGGTGCTGCTCACGAACTTCTCGGGTGCCACCCAGAGAATCCAAGCCGTGACCTATCGGTTGCGTGTCAACGAGGAGCAGTTCCTTTCGGGAGACGTGACGACACCCATCGTCCTCGAGCAGAACGCGCAGACCGAGGTCGAGCTACCTCTTCAAGTGAACTACGAGTCGATCGGCAAGACGCTCAAGTCGCTGGTTCGGCTCACCAAGAGTCGCTACGCGCTCGAGGGCGACGTGGTCGTGGACTCGATCTTGGGCGACGTGCGCGTACCGTTTCACCGCGAGGGCGAGATCGGCCCCGCGGGGCTCGAATGAGCGCCTCGATCCGCGGCGCGGGCGTGGCCGCCCGGCTTTGATCGAGCGATGCGCGCGGCCGATTCCACTCGCATGTTCGACTCGCGCGTCGCGTCGAGAGAGATCAGTTAGGACTCGCCATGCCACGCATCGACACGTTGCTAGGACGTGCGCGCCAAATGGGTGCGTCCGACCTTCACATCGCCGCGGGTTCGCCGCCCATGCTCAGAATCCTCGGCGACCTGAAGCGCGCCGAAGCGCCGGCGATCCCCGAGGCCGAGGTCGAGGCCTTGTTGCTCGAGCTTCTCGGCGACGGGCAGCGGGTCGAGCTCGAAACTCGCCAGAGCGTCGATCTCGCCTACGAAGTCCCGAGCGCGGGGCGTTATCGCGCCAACGTGTTCCGGGCCCGGCGCGGCTTGAACGGCGTGTTTCGGATCATCCCCCCCGAGATCCCGACCGTCGAGTCGCTGGGCCTGCCTGCCAAGGTCAAGGAGTTCGTCGCGTACCCGCACGGTCTGGT
>CAYVDO010000208.1:0-14151 GCA_964450125.1 uncultured bacterium | reverse complement strand
ATCCGGGTGAGCCAGCCTCACGGCGCCGCCCGCGGCCGTTTCATCCCGATGCTCGCAACTCGCGGTTGTCCGTACCAGTGTACGTTCTGCACCAGCCCGCAGATGTGGACGACTCGCTGGATTCCCCGCGACGTCCGCAAGCTCGTGGACGAGATCCAGCACTACTACGTCGCTCGGGAGATCCGCGACATCCAATTCGAAGACCTCACGGCGATCGTGCGACGGGATTGGATTCTCGATTTCTGCGCCGAGGTGCGAAGGCGTGAGCTCGCGATCAGCTTCCAACTCCCCTCCGGCACGCGCAGCGAGGTGGTCGACGAGGAGGTGGCCGCGGCGCTCAAGAGCGCGGGATGTCACGAGTTCGCTTTCGCGCCCGAGTCCGGCGATCCCCGCGTGCTCGCCGCCATCAAGAAGAAGGTGAAGCTCGACCGGATGTTCGAGTCCGCGCGCTCGGCGTTGCGGTCCGGGATCAACGTCGGCGCATTCTTCATCATCGGCTTCCCCGAGGACGATTGGCGAAGCGTGATCAACACCTACCGCGCCATCGTCCGGTGCGCGTGGATCGGATTCACGAACGTCAACGTCAACGCCTACTCGCCGCAGCCCAACACCGAATCGTTCCGCAAGCTCGTGGAGCGAGGGGTCATCGGTGACCTCGACGACGACTACCTGCGAAGCCTCTTCACGTTCCAGGACTTCGGTGCCGTGAAGACCTCGTACAACGAGCGCATGAGCGGCTTCACGGTGTCGTGCCTGGTCACGTTCGGCAGCTTCTTGTTCTACGTCTGTTATTTCGCGTTCCGCCCGCGCCGCATCGTCGAGCTCGTGCGCGATCTGGGGAGCGACACGTCGTCGAACAAGACCACGAAGGTCGCCAAGTCGTTCGTGGGAGACTTGAAGCGCATCCTGCGCAGCTCGATGCGTCGACCGCCGGTTTCCGACCGTACCTGACCGCGAGGTTTCCGAGTCGCGCCGGGTCGCGGGCGGCGCAACGCACCCCCGCTCAGCCCGGCTCGTGCACGGGGAAATCGAGCGTCTCGCCGTCCCGGGGCACGACCACGTCACCAGCGAACGTGGTGCGTGCGTCGGCGAGAAGCTCGTCGTCGGCGAAGCCGAGCGTGGAATGCAGGTGCATCAACACCAGCCGCTCGACACCGGCTCGCGTGGCGACCTCGCCCGCTTCGCGAGCGGTGCTGTGGTAGCGCCCCACGAGATCGAAGAATCGGTGCGGCACGGCGCAATCGTGCAACAGCGTGTGCGCGCCGTGCGCGAGCGCGGTGATCGCGGCGCATGGGCGGGTGTCGGACGAGTGGACGAACGAGTGTCCGCTCGCGGGCTCGTCCACGCGCAGCGCGAACGTGGGGCGAGGATGATCCGACGCGACACCCTGGATCACGACCCCGGCGTGCTCGATCAGCAGCTGCGGCCGGTCCGACGGCTCGACGGCGTGGAAGCGGATCTCGGGGTAGTCCTCGCCGCCGAGCCCCAGCACTTCGAGGAGCCGCCGCGCCGTTTCCACGGTGCGCGGCGGCGCGTGGACGTGAAGCGTTCCGCTGTGCTGCCAGAGCGAGTGCACCAGGTGCGGGAAGCCGTAGACGTGGTCGGTGTGGTCGTGGGTCAAGATCACGTGCTCGAGCGCGCGCGGATCGACTCCCAACGTGTGAAGCTTCCGCACCACCGAGCCCGGCGCCTCGACCAGCACCGGCGACCCGGCGGCTGGCCGGATCAAGAGCGACGTGGTGTCGCGCGCGGCGGTGGGCACGTGCGATGACGTGCCCACCGTCACGAGCTGCATCGCGCCTCGCGGCGCGTGCGACTCACGCCTTCACGCGAAGAGCGGCGCGACCGGGATAGATCGCCGCGCTCCCGAGCTGCTCCTCGATGCGCAGAAGCTGGTTGTACTTGGCGGTGCGATCGGTGCGCGAGAGCGAACCGGTCTTGATCTGGCCGGTGCCGAGCGCCACGGACAGATCCGCGATCGTGGTGTCCTCGGTCTCGCCGCTGCGGTGCGAAACCACCGACGTATAGCCGGCTTGCGTGGCGCGGCGCACGGTGTCACAGGTTTCGGTGAGCGTGCCGACCTGATTCACCTTCACGAGCACGCTGTTCGCGATCCCGCGCTCGATTCCCATCTCGAGTCGCTTCACCTGCGTCACGAAGAGATCGTCGCCGACGAGCTGCACCGTGTCGCCCATCGCCTTGGTCAACGCGAGCCAGCCATCCCAATCGTCCTCGGCGAGCCCGTCCTCGATGGACACGATCGGATAGCGGCTCGACAAATCCTTCCAAATGCCGACCAGCTCGGACGACGTCACGTCCTTGCCGGCGGCCTTGAGCTCGTAGCGCTTCTTCTCCGCGGAGTAAAACGAGCTCGAGGCGGCGTCGAGAGCCAGCGCCACGTCCTTGCCCGGCTCGAGCCCCGCGGCAGCGATGGCCTCGATCAGCACCTTCAGCGGCGCCTCGTTGTCTCCGAGCGCCGGCGCGAAGCCACCCTCGTCACCCACCGCCGTGGAGAGGCCCTTCTTGGCGAGAATCTTCTTGAGCGCGTGGAAGATCTCGGTGCCCCAGCGCAGCGCCTCCGAGAAGCTCGGCGCCCCCACCGGCATGATCATGTATTCCTGGATGTCGATGCCGTTGTTGGCGTGCATGCCGCCGTTGATGACGTTCATCATCGGCACCGGCAGCACCCGCGCCGGGACACCGCCCAGGTAGCGATAGAGCGGCAAGCCCACCACGTTGGCCACCGCGCGGGCCGCGGCCATCGACACGCCGAGGATCGCGTTGGCGCCCAACCGGCTCTTGTTGGGCGTGCCGTCGAGGGCGATCAGGCACGCGTCGATGTCGGCCTGGTCGGCGGCGTCCTTGCCGATGAGCTCGGGAGCGATCTCCTCGTGAACCTTGGCAACCGTGCCTTTGACGCCCTTTCCACCGTATCGTTTGCGATCGGCGTCACGCAGCTCCACCGCCTCGTGCTCTCCCGTCGACGCACCCGACGGAACGGCAGCCCGCCCGACGACTCCCGACTCGAGGAGCAAATCGACTTCGATGGTGGGATTGCCCCGGGAATCCAGAATCTCGCGTGCGCGGACGTCCTCGATCGTGGTCATGAATTTCCCCTCTCTCGCTGGCGAGCCGGCAAGCCACGCTTCGTTGCGGGCGTGCGCGGTCGCGAACCGTACCACCTCGGCCCGACCATTCAAGCATCGGGCCAGCACCGAAAGACGCGTGCGATCACGCGCCGTGGGCCACAATCGCCGTGTTTGGACCGTGTTCTCGTCGAGCGACGACGAGTCGGCGTCACCGCGTGGTGACCACGTGACCTCGCGGGTTCTCGGGCACCTGACCCAGCGTCCGACCTCGCGCACAGATGGGCGCTGGCGCGGAATTTGCGCGACCGGAAGCCGTCGGACCACGCTCGCGCCTCCGCGCTCGCGTCTTACGACGTGTGCTTCATCGGGAGAGGCCATGGACGACCGCGCCGCCCGCTTCACCCCGCCGTCCGAAGTCGACGTCACCAGTCCCGCAGCCCGCGTTCGTCCGGTCCGCTCGACGCGAACCGCCAAGCCGGGACGTCGTGCTGTCCCGCGAGTGCCCGAGACCACCCCACCGGCGGCGCCCGAGCCGATCGCCGTTCTCACCAAGAACGAGATCAGCTCGCTCTTGGATTCGCGCGAGTTCATCAAGCTCTTGCGCGCCAAGCAGATCGACATCCGTCGCATCAAGACCGCGCTCCACTACGAGGACGAGCTGGAGTCGCTGCAGGTGGAGCTGGTGAAGATGCAGCGCTGGGCACAGGAGAAAGGCAAACGCATCGCGGTGATCTTCGAGGGCCGCGATGCCGCTGGTAAAGGCGGCACGATCCGGCGCTTCACCGAGCACCTGAACCCGCGCGCCATGCGCGTGGTGGCGCTGCCGCGTCCCACCGAGGAAGAGGTGGGGCAGTGGTACTTCCAGCGCTACATGCGCCACCTCCCCAACCGAGGCGAGATCGTGTTCTTCGATCGCAGTTGGTACAACCGCGCGGTCGGGGAGCCGGTGAACGGTTTCTGCGATGGCGATCAATACGAGCGCTTCATGCGCCAGGTCCCCGAGTTCGAGCGCATGCTGGTCGAGGACGGCGTGACGATCGTCAAGTTCTGGTTCTCGATCTCCAAGGAAGAGCAGCTCGCGCGCTTCGAGTCGCGGCGCAAGAACCCGCTCAAGCAGTGGAAGCTGAGCCCGCTCGACCAGCGCGCCCAGGAGCTCTGGGCGCCGTACACGCGCTACAAGGAGGGCATGTTCAGCCGTACGCACACGAGCTTCAGCCCGTGGATCATCGTCAAGGCGAACAACAAGAAGAAGGCGCGTCTCGAGAGCATCCGCTACCTGCTCTCGAACCTCGACTACCGGGGCAAGGACGATGCGCGGACCTCGCTGGTGCCCGATCCGAACATCGTGACGCGCTTCCACCGCTCCGCGATCCTCATCGACTGACCGTCTCCCGCGAGCCGGTCAGCGGGCTGCTGCAAAACTCGCCGAAGCGAGTCTTGCGAGCCTGCCGATGTATTTCCCGGGGGTCTGTTCCAGCCCCCCGCCCCACGAAAAGCGCGGTTTTCGTGGGGCCCCACCCCCGAGGCGACTCGCTACGCTCGTCGGCGCGCCTCTGGCGCGCGCCCTTTTTCAGCATCCTGTTAGCGCAACTCGCGAAAGGGTACTGGCTCGCTCGGCTCCAGGTCGTGGGGGGCGAGATCTCGAGACCACCAACCCACGTCGTGCCATGCGCCGAGCTTCCACCCGACACGCCGATAAACGCCCACCGGCACGAAGCCGACGGCTTCGTGGAGTGCGACGCTCGCCGGATTCGGCAGCGTGATGCCGGCGTAGGCGTTACGAAAGCCCTGACGCACGAGCATCGCCAGCATCACGCCGTAGAGCGCGCGCCCCACACCGCGTCGGTGCGCTCCGGCATCGACATACACCGCCACCTCGACGCACCAGCGATACGCGGCGCGGGTACGATGCTCGCCCGCGTAGGCGTAGCCGAGCACGCGGCCGCTCTCCTCCCACACCAACCACGGCCAGCGTGCCTGGATGCGCTCGACGCGCTCGCGCACCTCGGTCGCGCTCGGAGGGTCGACTTCGAACGTGATGGGCGTCGACTCGACGTAAGGCGCGTAGATCGCGGCGATACGCTCGGCATCCTCGGGCCGCGCGACGCGAACGCAGGGGTGACCCTTCGACTCCATGCTCGCGCTCCGCTCACGACGCGCGAGCGCCACCCGCGCGCGCGATTCCGAGGCCCCCGTTCAACCGAGCGGCGCCACGCCTTCTGCCGTCGACTCGAGGCGGAAGCACCGACCGCAGCGGCACGCGAGATCGTTCCCGAGCCGCTCACCGCAATCGCAGATCCACGCGATCCACCGCGCCGGATTGCCGACCACCAGCGCCCGCGCAGGCACGTCGCGCGCCACCACCGCTCCCGCACCCACGAAGGCGGCCTCACCGACGGTCACACCGCACACCACGGTGACGTTGGCGCCGATGGAAGCGCCGCGCCGCACGCGCGTGGGCAGGAACTGCGACGCGTCTTTCCGGAACGCCGCGCGCGGCACGAGATCGTTGGTGAACACCATGTTGGGGCCGAGAAACACGTCGTCCTCGATCGTCACCCGGTCCCAAACCAACACCGCGTTCTTCACCGTCACGCGATCGCCCAGCACCGCACCACTCTCGATGAACGCGTGATCGCCGATGTTGCAGTCGGCGCCGATCTTGGCCCCGCGCATGACGTGGGCGAACGCCCACACCCGGGTGCGCGGTCCGACGTCGTCGGACTCGCAGAGTGCCCGCTCGTGGACGAACACCGAGGCATCGCGGGTCATCGCGGGACTCCTTCGCGATCCAGCGCCGCCCCGAGCGCACCCGCCACGCGCTCTTGCTGCTCGCGGGTGATGCCCGGGAAAACCGGCAATGACAGAATCTCACCCGCCAGCCGCTCCGCCACCGGGAAATCGCCGGGACGATGGCCGAGCGAGGCGAGCGCGCCGGCGAGGTGCAGAGGCGTCGGGTAGTGGACAGCGGCTTCGATCCCCGCTTCGGCGAGATGTGCGAGCACCCGGTCTCGCGCGGGCACACGCACCACGTAGAGGTGCCAGACGTGCTCGTTGCCGGGGAGCGCCTGAGGTGGCGAGATGCGTGGATCGTCGGCAAACAGCGCGTCGTAGTGCTCCGCCGCAGCGGCGCGCGCAGCGTTCCAGCGCGCGAGGTGCGGGAGCTTGGCCCGCAATACCACGGCCTGCAGCGCATCGAGACGAGAGTTGAAGCCCACCTCGGGATGCTCGTAGCGAGCCTCGCTGCCGTAGTTCCGAAGCGCGCGCACCCGGCGGGCGATGGTGTCGTCGTTGGTGAGCACCGCACCGGCGTCGCCGTATGCGCCGAGGTTCTTCGACGGATGAAAGCTCGTGGCGGCGGCTGCGCCGAGCGCGGCCACGGGTCGGCCGCGGCGCCGAGCGCCGTGCACCTGAGCGGCGTCCTCGACGATGCAGGTGCCGGTGTTCGCGAGCGACGCGGCAAGCGCCTCGAGGGGCATCTGCTGGCCGAAGAGGTGCACCGGGACGACGGCACGCGTACGAGGCCCGAGGCGTGCGGCAGTCTGCTCGAGATCGAGCCCGAGGGTCGTGGCCTCGCAATCGACGATCACTGGCCGCGCGCCTGCGCGCAACACCGCGAGCGCCGTGGCGATGAACGAGTTCGCCGGCACGACCACTTCGTCTCCCGGCCCGACGCCGAGCGCGCGGAGCGCAAGCTCCAGCGCATCGGTACCATTGCCCGCACCCACGCAGTGAGCGACGCCGACGTGCTCCGCGTAAGCGCTCTCGAAGGCCTCCACCTCCGGTCCGCCCACGAAACGCTGACTGGCGAGAACGCGCTCGAACGCGACCGCGATCTCGTCCGCCACCTCCGCGTGCTGAAGCGTGAGGTCGAGCAACGGGATCCGCGGCGCACCGGTCATCGCCGCAACCCGAGCCCCACGAGCACCAGCGGCTTCAGCATCTCCCACCAATCGATCCCGGGCCGCATCTTGGTTTGGCCCAGGGCACGCGGCGGGTAGACCTTCGTCACCGGCACTTCCACCGTACGATGCCCGAGCTGGATGGCACGCAGGTAGAGATACGGCTCCAGCGCGTAGCCGTCGAGCCAACGCTGATCGAGATCGAGGCGTGGGTCCTCGAGGACGCGCCGATGAAGAGCGCGAAAGCCGTTGGTCGACTCGCTCACCCGGCGACCCGCCACCCACGAGAAGACGAGCGGATGCACTCGCGTCGCGGCGCGACGGTAGAGCGGCATCGCGCCTCGCTCCCGTCGGCCGGCCGCGTAACGCGAGCCTTGCACGAAGTCGGCACGGCCGTCGGCGATCGGATCGACGAGCGACGGGATCTCCTCGGGGGCGTCCTTGTCGTTGCCGGCCATCACCACCGCGACGTCGGCACCGCGCGCCAGCGCCGCGCGGAAGCCGGCGCGAATCGCAGCACCCACGCCGGAGCGGCGCGGCAGCGAGATCACCTCGGCGCCGCCGTGGCCGGCGATCGACGCCGAGCCGTCGGTGGAGGCGTCGTCCACCACCAAGAGCCAATCCACCACCTCGCGCGGCGTGCGCCGCACCACCGCACCGATCTTCGCAGCCTCGTCGAAGACTGGGGCGATGGCCGCGATCGAGAGCGATCGATACATGATGCGATACGGCGCCGGTTCGAAGCGCGGCGGCTCTGCGATTCGGGGTGATGCGAGCTTACCAGGGTCGCGGGTAGACTCGCGCACTCTCAGCCCGCGCCACCCACGATCGCAACGAGCGCCAGCGATGCACGATGCCCCCGGGGACAGGCGCGCGCCACCACACAATCCCGTGGACACGTGGCCACGCGGCACGGCACTCGCGCTCGCCGTGCTGGTGAGCGTGCTGCACGGGATCAACCTCGTTCACCTCGCGCGCGCGAACGGATGCACCCCATCGGGCCTCGTCTGCTCGGGTGGCGTGTCGCCATGGATCACACCGGATTCCACCTCGTACATCCGGGTCGCCGAGGACGTGCTCGCGCACGGCCCGTGCCGAGCGTCGTACCTGATCCGCGGGCCGGGCTATCCGTGGCTGCTCGCGCTGGCGCAGCGAACGTTCGGCACCATGCTGGCCGCGTTGTGGGTCGAGCCGATCCTCGCAGGAGTCGCAGCGTGGTCGGTGATGTGCGTCGCGCACCGGCTCACCGAGCGCCGCGCAGCAGTGCTCGGTGCCGGGCTCATCGCCGCTGCGTGGCCGGCCATGCTCGCGTACTCACCCGAGCTCCTCACAGATGCGCCGCATGCGTTCCTGGCCACCGCGGCGCTCGCTTCGACCCTCGTCTGGCGCGAAATAGGCGGCACGCGCCGCGCGGGACTGGCGGCGCTCGCATGGATTGCGTGCCAGACGCTTCGCCCCACGTTTTTCTTCGTGCCGGCACTGCTGCCGGTCCTGCTGATGGACGCCAAAGCCCACGCCCGCGCCAACGCAGAGCGCCTGGGGATCTGGCTCGCGACGCTGCTCGTACCGGCGTTCGTGGTCGGCTCGAACTTCGTACACCACGGCGTCGCCACCGCGTCCGCGATCGGCCCCGAAACGATCTCCTGCTACGCGATGCCGCGCCTGCGCGCCGCACTCGGAGAGGGCGACTTCTTCGACATCCGCGACGCGGCGTTCGCGCGTTATCGCGCCATAGCGCTTCCGGAGCGCATCGAGGTCCAGCGCCGCGACACCCGCGAGCTCGTCGCTGCGCACCCAGGCGAGGCCGCGCTGAGCCTGCTGCGCGAGCTACGGCGCCAGTTGCTGGCACCGCCGCGCCCTTTCAGCCGCTACGAGTGGGCACCGCTCTACCCGGCGTGGATGAGCCTGCCGAGTTGGGTCAACGCCCTCTTCTGGCTGATGGCGCTCGCGGGTGTCGCGGGGTTGGCGCGCCGTGATCCTGCGCTCGCGCTCTTCTTGCTGGGTGCCTTCGTCGGCGTGATGGTGCCTGCGGCCACCAGTGCGCTGATCGAGAATCGCTTGCGGTTGCCGCTCGATCTGTGGGCCATGCCGCTCGTGGTGCTGACGCTCACGGCGCTCACACCGCCGCGGCGTGAGGGATCCGGGCACCCACGATGAGTGGTCCCCGCACCCGATGGAGCGCGCGCTCCATCGCTGCGTGCGAGTCGAATCACCACGCGCATCGACGCCCCGGGCGGTTGCCAGCAGCAGCTCGGCGAGGCTGGAAACGGCGGCGTGTTGCCCGAGCGCCCTGGTGCGCCGCTCGACCTCGCGGTGGATCTCGCCGCTGCCGTTGGCTTGATCGTGACGATCCGTGCTCGCCCACGGTCCTGACGCCGGTGGATCGCTGACGGTTCGCCGCGAAACCGCTCGCCTCCCCGGCGATCGGGTCGAGGGAGTTCCGCCCAGCGGGACCCCCTCCTCACTCCGGGGCCCACGGTGCGCACCGTAGACGACGCGTTTCGCCGGTCGCATTACCCTCGCCGCGGGCGGAGGTCGAGCGATGGCTCACGGACGTTTCGCGAATCGCGTGGTGCTGGTGACGGGCGCCTCGAGCGGTGTGGGCGCCGCGGCAGCGAAGGCATTCGCCGCGGAAGGCGCCAAGGTGGTGCTGGCCGCTCGCGGCAAGGGCGAGCTCGAGCGCGTCGCTAAAGAGATCACACGAGCGGGCGGCGCAGCACGCGCCGTTCCCACCGACGTCGCCGACCTCGCTCAGTGCCAGGCACTCGTCGAAGCCGCCGTCGCCGCGTTCGGCGGGCTCGACGTTCTCGTCAACAACGCCGGTGCCAATCGACGCGGCGAGATCGAGCAATACGCGCCAGAAGAGCTGGCGCAGATCGTGTACGTGAATCTGGTCGCACCGATCGTGCTCACGCGCCTGGCGCTGCCGCATCTGCGGCGCGCAGAGCTGGGCGCGGTGGTGAACGTGGCGTCACTCGCGGGGCGCGTGCCCCTGGTTCACGAGGCCGTCTATTCCGCCACCAAGTTCGGGCTGCGTGCGTTCACGTTCGCCTTGGCCGAGGAGCTGCGCGCGAACGGCGTGCGGGTGTCGGTGGTGTCGCCAGGACCGATCGCCACCGACTTCATCCTCGCCGATCCCGATCAGGTTCCCGACCTGGTCTTCTCGCAGCCGATGAGCACGGCCGAGCAGATCGCGGCATTGGTGCTCGACTGCGCATTCGACGGCAGGCTGGAACGCGTCCGGCCGGCCCTCGGCGCCAAGATGGCAACGCTGGGCTACCTGTTCCCGGCGCTCCGCCGAGCGATGCAGCCGCTTCTGGAACGGCGCGGCCGCGCCGCCAAGGCGCGCTACCGCAAG
Organism: uncultured bacterium; assembly: GCA_964450125.1. Classification (GTDB taxonomy): domain Bacteria; phylum JADJOY01; class JADJOY01; order JADJOY01; family JADJOY01; genus JADJOY01. The sequence goes on along the minus strand of CAYVDO010000208.1, from coordinate 3,802 downwards.
ACGGCACGCAGTTGACCAGACGCGGGTCCCGGGCGTAGCCGGCGCCCGGTTCATCCGCCGCCGAGCTTGACCGCGAGCCAAGTGCCGATCTGGCCATCCGGACGCTGGCACGAACCGACGATCAGCGAGCTGCCCAACAGCTTGCCGGCGAACACCAGGCCGAAGCCCGAGCGCTTGAATCCCTCGTCCATGAGGATCAGCACCTTCGCGTCCGACACGATGCCGGCGCCGACGGGCCCATGCTCGTCTGTCTCGTAGCCGTCGACGTCGACCTGAAGTGCCGCGCCGCTCTGGGAAACCTGCATGACGAACGAGCCGCCGCCGTTCGGCGGATAGTTCACGACGCTCAACCACTGCCCCCGAAGGTTCTTCACGGCACTCGGCAGCGGGCTTTCCGCCGAGGCGCGATCTGCCGAGCTGAGCAGCACGGCGAGCATCAGCACCAACGCGTGAGTGAGACTGCGGATCGTCCTGGCCATGACTGTGGATCTCCGTTTCGGGCTACGGGCGTCTGTCGGCCAAATCGCCGAGCCACGCCCGCTTCGTACCTCACTCGTCCCCAGCGTGTCACGCGCTGCGTCGTTCGAGCCGCGCCGGCGCACGGTGCCGCACGAGATGCCAGCGCTCGCGGCCCCGACGCCGACGCCGATCACGAAGGGTGGGTCGGGGCCGCCGCCGGCTCGGCCTGAGCGCCGAAACGTGCCGCGAGGCCGCGGATCACGACGTAGAAGATCGGCGTGAAGACCAACCCGAAGAGCGTGACACCCACCATCCCGCCGAACACCGCCACGCCGAGCGAGCGCCGCATCTCGGCTCCCGCGCCCTCGGACGTGATGAGCGGCAGCACGCCCAGGGCGAACGCCAGCGAGGTCATGAGAATCGGACGCAGCCGTACCCGCGCCGCCTCGATCGCCGCCTGCACCCGACTCATGCCCTCCTGCTCGCGCTCGCGAGCGAACTCGACGATCAAGATCGCGTTCTTGGCGGCGAGCCCGATCAGCACTACGAATCCGATCTGCGAGAAGATGTCGTTCTGCATGCGCATGACGAGCAGGCTACCGACGGCGCTCACCAGGCACATCGGCACGATCATCACGATCGAGAGCGGTAGCGACCAGCTCTCGTAGAGCGCCGCCAGGACCAGGAACACGAAGAGCGTGCCGAGGGAGAATGCCGCCGGTGCGGTGTTCTTCTCGAGAATCTCCTGGAGAGAGAGCTCGGTCCACTCGAAAGTCTTGTCGGCCGGCAACACCTCGCGCGCCAGCCGCTCCATCTTCTCGATCGCCTGCTTGGTGCTCACACCCGGCAGCGTCGAGCCGGTGAGATCGGCGGAAGGAAACAGGTTGTAGTGATTCACCGAAGCCGGGCCGATCGTATCGCGAACGCTCACCAGCGTCCCGAGCGGCACCATCTCGCCGCCTTCGTTGCGCACCTGCAGGCGCTGGATGTCCTCGGAGCGCACGCGGAAGGGTGCGTCTGCTTGGACCAGCACCTGCCAGTTCCGCCCGAAACGCGTGAAGTCGTTGACGTAGAGCGAGCCGAGCTGGATCTGCAGCGTGTCGAACACGTTCGCGAGCGGCACGCCCAGCGATTTGGCCTTGTCGCGATCGACCTCGGCGAAGAGCTGCGGCTGCCCGGCGCGGAAGCCACTGAAGAGCCCGACCAATCCCGGTTCGCGGCTGGCCCGTGCGATCAGCTCCTCCACCGCCGCTTGCAGCGCCTTCGACCCGGTCGCGCCGCGATCCTGCACCTGCATCTTGAAGCCACCCACGGTACCGAGCCCGTCCACCACCGGCGCACCGAACGCGAGCACGAAACCGTCCTCGACCGCCATCAGGCGCATGCGCAGATCGGCGAGCACCTCGTTCACACCCAGCCCGGCGCGAACCCGCTCGTCGAAGGGATCCAGGACGATGAACATCACCGCCGAGTTGGGCAGCGTCGAACCCGACAGGATCGAGAACCCCGGGAATCCCACGACGTGCGACACGCCCGCTGCCGTGTGTGCGATGTCGGTGGCGCGTCGCACCACCGCGTCGGTGCGCTCCAGGCTGGCGCCGTCCGGAAGCTGCACCACCGCGATCACATAGCCCTTGTCTTGCTCGGGAATGAATCCGGTCGGCGTCATCCGGAACGCGACGTAGCCGAGCCCGAGAAGCACGCCGTAGATGACCATCCCCACCGCCGCGTAGCGCAGCACCCGCGACAAGAGCCGGCCGTAAAGAGCGGTGAAGCGCGCGAAGAACCGATTGAAGGCCGCGAAGAAACGCGACATCCCGCCATTCGCTGCCGGCGCCAGGAGCCAGCCGGCCGAGCCACCGACCGCCACGGCCACGCCGCGCGCCCACCACGTCGCCGCGGAGCTCGCGTGCGCCGCCGCACCGTGAGCGGCCTCCGTGGCCGCACCGAACCAGCGGCTCGCGAGCGGCGCCAAGAGCAGCGTGGCGAGCCCCCCGAACACGAGCACGTAGCCGGCGCGCGGCAATGCCTCGTGGTGCTCCTTCTCGGGATCCGCGCCCACGCGGATGATCTGAACCGCCCGCGACGGCGCCATGGTGAGCGCGTTGATGGCCGAGATGAGCGTCGCCGACGCGATGGTGAGGGCGAACTGGCGATAGAACTGGCCGCTGATCCCGGACAAGAACGCCGTGGGAATGAACACCGAAGCGAGCACCAGCGTGATCGCCAGCACCGGCCCGGTGATCTCGCGCATGGCGTGGTAGGTGGCCTCGCGCGGCGCGTAGCCCTTGCGCATCCAGCGTTCGATGTTCTCGACCACCACGATGGCGTCGTCGACCACGATGCCGATCGCCAGCACCAAACCGAAGAGCGACAGGTTGTTGAGCGAGAAGCCGAGCGCCGCCATCACCGCGAACGTGCCGATGAGCGATACCGGCACGTCGATCATCGGCAGCAACGTCGGTCGCCAATCCTGCAGGAAGACCAGCACCACGATGAAAACCAACAGAAACGCCTCGACGAGCGTCTTCCACACCTCGCGCACCGACTCGGCAACGAACACCGTGGTGTCGTACCCGACGCGATAATCCACGCCGCTGGGGAAACGCGACTTCAGGTGATCCATCGTCGCGCGCACTCGCTCCGCGGTGGCGAGCGCGTTCGAGCCCGGGAGCTGGAAGATGCCCATGGCCACCGATGGCTGATTGTCGATGTAGCTCGACATGTCGGAGTTGCGGGCGCCCAACTCGATCCGCGCCACGTCGCGAAGCTTGACGGTCTCGCCAGTGGGCCCAGCCTTCAGGATCACGTCGCCGAACTGCTCCGCGTCGACGAGCCGACCGAGCGCGTTGATCGGGTACTGGAAGGGCGTGCCCTTGGGTACCGGCGGCTGGCCGATGCGGCCCGCAGCCACCTGGACGTTCTGCTCACGCAACGCCCGCACCACGTCGTCGGCGGCGAGGCTGCGCGAGGCGAGCTTCTCGGGATCGAGCCACACCCGCATGCTGTAGTCGCGGGCGCCGAAAACCAGCACGTCGCCCACGCCGTCCACGCGCGCCAACTCCTCGCGCACCTGGATCGCCGCGTAGTTACCGAGATAAAGATCGTCGCGGCTGCTGTCGGGCGAGATGAGATTGATCACCATCAGCATGCTCGGCGAGCGCTTCTTCGTGGTGATCCCGAGTCGGCGTACGTCCTCGGGTAGCCGGGCTTCTGCGGCAGCGACACGGTTCTGGGTGAGCACCTGCGCTTGATCGAGGGGCGTGCCGAGCTTGAACACGACGCTCAGGCCCATCGAGCCGTCGTTCGACGATGCGGACTGCATGTAGAGCATGTTCTCGAC
>CAYVDO010000207.1:0-14180 GCA_964450125.1 uncultured bacterium | reverse complement strand
GAGGGAGCCAGCGCTTCATCGCCAGTCCGACCGGGTGCATTTGCTGCGGCCGCGACTGGCTGGCGGACGGCGCCCCGCTCGAGCGCCTGCTCCTCGAGGGTCGTCGTCGAAGCCTGCTCCTGCTTGCGCTCGACCGCATCCGCCGAGCGAGCGCCCGCAACGTCTTTGCCCGCGGACGGCCCACGTAGCGTGTCGAAATGCTCGCGTTCTTCGGTGCGCGGCGCCGGAGGGTTCGCTTCGCTCTCGCGCAGCCGCTCGTCGAGCTCTCGACCTTTCGCGACTTTGGTCTTCGCGAGCGCTACGTCCTTCTTCGCCGGCTCCCCGGCGAGCTTGCTGTCGGCGTCCTGTCGATACGCGAGCGCATGCTCGCTCGGCGCGGGCGCTGGTACCGCCTCCGCAGCACTCCCCGGTGCGCTCGTGCCCATCCGATCGTCGAGCGAGCGTGAGTCACCCGCTGCCGTGGGTGGCGCAGGCGCAGGTACGGCAGGGGCCGCCGGCGCGGCCGCGGTCGACGCGGGCAGCTCTGCAGCCGGCCTTCCAGATTCCGCCACCTTCGACCGCTCCAATGGCGCATCGCGCTGGAGGAACGTGAGGTAGCCGGCACCACCCGCCACCATCAGCGAGGCCGCCAGCGCGAGGGCGCGCGGCTGCCTCCACCACGGCAAGCGCACGAGCTTGCCAGAGCGAATCGCCGCCGCACGGCCGCGCGCTGCGGCCAGGATCGCGTCCTCCCGCTCGCGGGGAACGCCCGTACCGCCGGCGGCGATTCGTTGCTTGAGCGAGCTAGCGACGCGCTCGATCCCATCCAGCTCTGCGCGGCATGCACTGCAAGCAGCGATGTGGGCGCGCTCCTCGGCAGAGCCTTCGCCACAGCGCACCCGATCGATCGCCTCCCAATCGAGGTGCGGTGCGCCGCTCACGAGCCGGCCTCCTGGCGCCGTGCCGCTGCCGGCAGCGCGTCGGTGCGCAGCGCCGCGTGCCGCTCCCGAATCATCTCGAGACCGTTGTGCAGTCGCGATTTCACGGTGCCGAGCGGAATGTCGAGCGCCACCGCGATGTCCTTGAGACTCATGTCGTCGGCGAAACGGAGCCACACCACGTCGCGATGAGTTTCGGGAAGGCCAACGAGCAGGGTGTCGATCTCGGACGGCTCGGTGGGCCGGACGCCGAGGAGCTGCTCCGGGACGGAAGCCAGATCGGCGTGGGCGCGCGTCTTGCGTTTGCGGGTGAGCGCCACGTGCTTCACCACTGGGAAGAGAAACGACCGCAGCGCCGCGGTCAGCTCGAAGCCGGGGAACTTGGCGAAGAAGTACGCGAACGTGTCCTGGAGGATGTCGAGCGCGTCGTCGGGGCTGGTGGTGTAACGTCGTGCCACGCCGAGCACCCAGTCGCGATGGCGACGATAAAGCGCCTCGAAGGCGTCCGCGTCACCGCGGTTGGCGCGCGCCACCAAATCGAGATCCACGCGGGACTCGGGTGCGTACGCGGTTCGGGCCCCGCCGTCGTCCATCGCCGGCAAGACATCGCAGAGCAGCCATGCCGGACGCAAGAGGAATTCGCAACGATCGAGCGGAACGGCGAGCACGCGCCTCCTCCGAGAAGTCACCAGAGGAAGCGCGCGAGCCCGGCGCGAGGTTCACCGCGTGGATCCGTGCCGAAGGCCGCGAGAGCGCGGCAGCGCAACTACACCAACTTCCAGTCGTCGATGGTGATGTCGACCAGAATGGGAAAGCCCCGCGCGGTGCCGTCGGGTTTGCGGGGAGTGACGCGCCGGCGCGAGGGATACGGGATCTCCATCCAACGTTCGTGAGCGAGCACCACGTTCGCCGCCTTCGCCCACGAGCCGAAGACCTCGGCGGTGTAGTCGTGTTGGACGAGCAACGCGCTCTTGGGATCGAAGTGGAACTGTTGCACCGGAGAGTGAGTCGGTAGGTTCCCGGGGAATCGTGCCTCGAGCGTGCGCGCGCCGACCTGCTTCCAGGCGATGTCGTCGCGAAGCAAGAGCGCCGGGAACGTCAGGTAGTTCCAGAGCGCGTAGCCCGAAAAGTACGTCTGATCGAGCCGATCCCACCACAGGAGCCGCCGGCCGCCCGGAAACAGCTTGCGCGGCTCGTCCCGCATCTCGACCACGCCGCCACCGCCGTCCTCCAGGCGAACGGCCTGCCCTTCCAGGATCCCGGTCTGGCCCTCCCACTCGCTGGGCCGGATGCGCACACGCGGTTCCGCGACGCGCGCGTGGACCTTCATACGGTGGAATGCCGGCTGGAACTTGCTGAGAAACGCGAAGCCGCTCGCCGACACCGCCGCCTCGACGGCTTTGGCATTGCGCCAGTAGTCGGCGCCGCCATACGCAGCGACGACGGATTCCGCGAGCGGCAGCAGGGGCATGGTGCGCGACTCTAGCATGCGCCAGACATCGCGGGCCGCGACGCGACGGCACCTGTGCGACGCTGCTCCGGCCGACCTTCGCAGCATGCCGCAGCATGCGGTGCCAGCATGCGGTGCTGCCCGGCATGCGGTGCCCCGGCAGGCATGCGGTGCCAGGCATGCGGTGCCACCCTCGCGGCATGGAGCGCCCTACGCAGCGGTTGGAAGCTGTACGCCTGGATGGATACTGGGGCACGGTGCGACCACTCCGCCAAGCGTGCCGGCGCGCCCCTCGGGGCCCAGCGGCTGCGCCCCCCCGAACGCAGCCGCGCGCGCTGCTCAGCAGAATTCGCAAACATTCTGAAGGCCCACCGCTGGTATGCCGTGTGCGTGACGCGTGGCCGTTATGCCTCGACCCATTCGTTGGCTGCGTCCCCGCACGCGATGGTTCGTCACCTCGCGTGCTCTCGAAGCGCGATTCCTCTTGGTGCCGAGCGACCCGCTCAATCAGCGTGTCGGCTTCTGGTTCGGGCGCGCGCTCAGGCGCTTTCCCGGCATCCACGCGCACGCGATCTACGTCGCGTCCAACCACATACATGCCGTGGTGACCGATCTCGATGGATCGCTCAGCGCGTTTTTCGGCTACTTCTTCGGCCAGCTCGCCAAGGACGTCAACGCTTTTCGCGATCGACGCGGTCCCGTCTTCCATCGACGTTTCTCCGCCGAGCCCATTCTCGATGACGATGCCGTCTGCGAACGCATCGCCTATCTCGTCTGCAACCCGATGATCGACCGACTGACACACGATTGGCGCGAATGGCCCGGCGTCCTGCTTTGGACCAAGCTCGACCAACCCGAGATCTACCGGTTCCGCCGGCCGAGCGAGCCGGATCAGCGCGTCGCCAGTTCCCGTGCCACGCGCGCGGGCAAGCACGCCAAAGAAGAGGAAGACTGCTTCGACGAGGAGATCGTCGCGATCTCTCCAGTCGACGATGCCGATGGACGGGTGCTCGATCCGCAGCGGATCGCACACGCCGTCCATCGACGGGCACAGGCCCTGCGCGAACAGCACCGCGGCAAGCCGGCTCTCGGCGTGAAAAGAATCCTCCGTCAGGCCTTCAACGACGCACCGAAACAATCCGACGACTCGCCGCGGCCACTCTGTCACACCTCAAGACTCGCGCTCTGGCAGGAATTTCGCGATCTGTGGCGCACCATTCGGACGGTGTACCGCGAGGTCTCGGCGCGGTTTCGGAAGGGTGAGCTTCGGGCGCGGTTCCCCGCATTCACATTCCCGCCCTGGCGACCATTGGTCGGCCCATCGCAGGCCTGATGTCGATCCCCACGTCAATGACTTCGAACAAGATTCCGCGGTGATTGACGCGCAGGGTGCACGTCGCACGCGTAGCGACTTCCGCCGCGATCGCACACATCAGCTCGCTTGCCCGAAGATCCTCTTCGGGTTTCCCGTCAGCCGACGGGGTTCATGCAATCGAGCGAGCTGGCATAGCGCCCGTCCACCGCCCGCGATCGACAAGGTGGGTGGCACCTTCCTCCGCAGCACCTTCCTCCGCACCTTCCTCCGGGTGGGGCACCTTCCGCGAAACTTCCGCTCTGGGCGTACCGTGAGATCTCTGCAAGGTTTCGCCAGGGCGAGCTCCGGGCACGGTTCCCCGCGTTCACCTTCCCGCCGTGGCGAGCGTGGATCGTCCCATTGCGGGGCCGATGGCGATCGCCACGTCAACGACTTCGACCACCATTCTGCGGTCATAGATGCGCATCGGGCACGTCGCAGGCGTATCGGCGTTCGCCGCGATGGCACTCATCAGCTCGCTTGTCCACGAGTCCTATAAGCGTTTCCCATCAACCAAGGGTATTCGAGCAATCGAGCGAGTTCGTGACACGCCCGTCCAACCTCCGAGATTAACAACGTGGGTGGCACTTTCTGCTCGCACTTTCTGCTCTGTCACATCCGTTTCTCCAACACGTCGCGCACCGCGAGCTCCGCCTGCGCGTCGACCAAGTCCGCGGCGTCGTCCGCAATCGAGAAGCGGGTGAGGATTCCGCGCATCTCCTGGTTGAGATTTGCGAGAAACCCAGCGGGATCGCGGATCGCTTCGGGGACCAACGTCTTGTACACCTTGGCCACCACCGACGGGCGACTATCGAGCCCGTCGCGCAGGTCCAAGGCGGTCGGGGATTCCGGTTTGTGGAAGAGGCTCACGACCTGAAGGTCGAGATTTCGAAACGGCGACTGGCGCGCGCCGAAGCTCAAGCCGCCGGTCCCGTCCGCTGCCGTTTGCTCCAAGCGTTTCAGATCGATGCTTCCGAGCGTTCGATAGAGCATCTCGGTGTAGTCGCTGGTGCGCAGCCACGCGATCGACGCAACACGGTCCGCATAATCGGCGACGGTGTAGTCGGGGCGGTCGACCTGCGCCTCGAAGAACGAGCTGGCGTCGACGACGATGATGCGCGCCCGCATGCCTGGGCGCTCCTCGAGGATCGTCGCGAAGAGCTGCACGAGCGTCTCGAGGCCGTAGTTGTCGTAAAGACCGCCGTCGCCGAGTTCCTCGAAGAGATCGGCGTCGGTGCGCGACTTGTCCTTGAGGACCGTCGGCCCGAGCACGCTCGGCACGCCAGCCGACGCCGCGACCGCGAACGAGAGCGGAAAGCTTCCGATGTCGCTCGCGAACGTGTCGAAGCCGGTGTTCTCGAAGGGCCGATGCAGGTCGGTGTAGCTCCCGCGAATCAGCTTGAGCTTACGCACTCCACGCATGAGTCGCGAGTCGTTGAAGCGGCTCATCGGCAGCCGCGTGAACAGAAACTTGTTTCCGCGTGAGTAAGACGTCGCGTTGACGATCAGCGTGGGATGTCGCGGTCCGGGCTGGGGCAGATCGGCGAACGTCGCATCGTGGAAGAGGTTCGAGTCGAATACCTCCGCGAGCACGTGCCCGCGATGGTAGTGAGTCAGGATGAGCGGAATGGCGCGCCCCATGAGGAGCGTGCGACCAACGCTGCGCATCTCGAAGTTGAGACGCATGTCGGTGCGGAACTGACGGAAGAACTCGTCCAGCGCCGCCGTATCCGAGGTGTCTGGGCGGAGCAGCGTGTAGTAGGTGGAGGCGAGCGCACCACCCGAGACGGCGGAGAGGAAATCCACCTCGTCGAGGAGCGTCGTGGGCGCGCCCGCGCCGTCAGGAGCCGGATCGACTTGCACGTTGCGCAGTCGATCGAGCACGCACGCCAGGAAGTAGGCGGAGCGGCTGCCGCCACCCGAGACCGCGAGGCCGACCAGCTCGTTCCCGAAGTCACGGCCTTGATCGTCCTCGAGTGTGCGCCAGGGTTCCGGCGAGGTGTTGTCGTACTCGTACAGCTTCGCGAAGAGGCCGTTCTTGAACGGGTAGGTGACGGTCGAGCCCACCACGTCGATACCGGTGCCGATGATGCCGCCGACGCACCCGGCACCGACGACGCAAACGATCAGCGCGACGAGCGCGCGCGCGCGACGTCGACGAAGCCGCACGCATTCGGCACCAGGCATGGTGGACAAGACTACACCGGCGACGACGCCGGCGCCTGCCACTCGCTGCGCTGCAACGACGAGCGCCGCTCGCAAGCAGCGTCGGGAGCCCGTCCTTGGGCGCAGGCCACGCCCCGCGCGGCTACTCGAAGCTCAGCGCCCGCTCGAAGTCGCCGGGCCGGCTCGAGGCGGCCTTCGCGATCTCGAGGTCCACGATACCGGTGCGGTAGAGCTCGGTCAGATGCTGGTCGAACGTATGGGTGTGCAGCTTGTCGCCGCCCTGGGCGACCATATCCGTGATCTCACCGGTGCGCGTCGGATCCTGAATGCACTCCTGGATCGTGAGGTTCGAGAACATCGCCTCGCACGCGAGCACCATGCCTTCGCCGTTCTTGCGTGGCAGCAATCGCTGCGCGATCACCGCCTTCAGGTTCTCAGCCAGGCGATAGCGCACCGCCGCCTGCTCGCCTTGCCCGAACACACCGAGCAAGCGGCCGATGGTCTTGGCGGTATCGGTGGTGTGGATCGTGGCGAGTACCAGGTGCCCGGTTTCGGCCGCGCGAAGCGCGGTGTCGATCGTGTCCAGGTCGCGCAGCTCGCCCACCAAGATCACGTCCGGATCCTGGCGCAACGCCGAGCGCAACGCGGCGTTGAACGAGCGCGTGTCACGCCCCACCTCGCGCTGGGTGATCGAGCTCAACATCGGCCGGTGCACGAACTCGACCGGGTCCTCGATGGTGACGATGTGCGCCCGCCGCGTGCGGTTGATCTCGTGGATGATCGAGGCAAGCGTCGTGGACTTGCCGCATCCGGCGACGCCGGCGACCAGCACCAGCCCGCGGTGGAGATCCGCGACCTGCCGAATCGAGCGCGGCAGATCGAGCGAGTCGAACGAGGGGACCTCGCTCGGCACGATGCGCAGCACCACCGCCACGGTTCCCATCTGCCAGAAGATGCTGGCGCGGAAACGTGCCGCGTTCTCGAGCTCGAAGCAGGTCTCGACCTCGTCGATCAGGTTGTCAGGGTTGTGATGGCTGCGCCGCAACAGGAACTGAACGATCCACTCGATGTCGTCGGCGTTGAGCTTGGGGATCGGCGTCTCGCGCAGCTCGTCGAGGATGCGCATGAGCGGCGGCGAGCCCACCTTGAAGTGGATGTCGCGCGCCCGGTACTTGAGCCCGGCGGAGAGAATTCCGCGGAACTTGCGCTCGTCCATCCCGGGGTCGCCTGCGGAACGCGCCCTGACCCCACCAGCGGGCGTCCACTCGGCGCGACCTCGGCGCGCAGCAGCGGCGCGGGCGCAGTGGGCGCACTTCGGGCGCGAGCACGGGCGTCCTGGATCGAAGCGGTGGATTCGGGCGTCATTGATGCTCCTCTCGGCCGTCAGGGGATTGACCTGCGACGCGATCTCGACCTGCAGCCGTCCGTGCTCGGGCAACCGGTGGCACGCAACGCCTTCGACCGAGCATCCCGTTGCCATCAGCGGTCGCGAAGAACGCGTGTGATCGCCGATACGTAGCGGGTGATGTCGGGCAGGACGCGTCCATGCGGCCACAGTCGAGGGCATCTCGGCAACCGGTGCACGTCCGCGCACCATGCGCAGCCCGAACACGCCAGAAGAGAAGAAATGGTGCCGAAGAAATGGTGCCACCCACCCTCGATGGCGTGCGGCTCATTCAAATGGCGTGCCGTCGCAAGCGTCCGCTGGGATGGGTAGGATTGAAGGCGATGGATGCGTACGAACCCTTTCTCTCGCTCGCCGTGGCGTGCGCCGTCGGTCTCTTGATCGGTCTCGAGCGCGAGCAGTCGCATCCAGCCAGCGCCGAGGACCGCCGTTTCGTCTTCGGCGGCTCGCGCACCTTCCCGCTCTTCGCGCTCGCAGGCGCGATCTCGGCGCTGCTCGCGCGATCACTGGGCGTCGGCATCGTGCTGGTGCCCTTCGTGGCGGTGATGTCGCTGCTCGGGGTCGTGCATCTGCGCAGCCTGCGCGCCGGTGGGGATTCGGGGCTCACGTCCGAGATCGCAGCACTGGTGACGTTTCTGCTCGGCGCCCTCGCCACCACCGAGCACGTCATCGAGCCCACCGGGCGCCGCCTGGTGGTGGTGTCGGCGATCGCGGTGGTGATGACGCTGGTGCTGTCGCTCAAGCCCGTGCTGCATTCGCTCGTCGCGCAAGCGTCGAAGGACGACGTCTACGCAACGCTCAAGTTCCTGCTGGTGGCCGTGGTGGTCCTGCCGCTGCTGCCAGATCGCGATCTGGGCCCGTACGCGGTGCTCAATCCACGCAAGATCGGCTGGATGATCGCGCTCATCGCGGGCGTGAGCTTCGTCGGCTACGTCGCCATCCGCGTCCTCGGGCCAGGCCGCGGTCTCGGGCTCACCGGCTTCGTCGGCGGGCTGGTGTCGTCGACTGCGGTCACGCTCTCGGCCTCCGGCAGTGCCCGGCGCGATCGCTCGATCGTGGAGCCAGCGGCGCTGGCCGTCGTCCTCGCATCGAGCATCATGTACGTGCGCGTGTTGATCTTGGTGGCGTTCATCCACCGCCCCACGCTCATCCCACTCTGCCGCACGCTCGTGCCGATGACCGTCGCGGGCGCGGCGGTGGCGATCGTCCTGCTGCGCCGAGCGCGTGCGTCCGCGTCCACGCCAGCGAACGTCGCGTTCGCGAACCCCTTCGAGCTCTCCCAGGCCGTGAAGTTCGCGCTGCTCTTCACCGCGATCCTGGTCGCGGTGAAGGCGGCGAACGAGAGCCTGGGATCGCGAGGCATCTACGTGACGAGCGTCCTCGCCGGCACCACCGACGTGGATGCGATCACGCTCTCGATGGCAGGCCTCGCGAAGAGCGGCCTCGACGTGGACGTCGCCGCCAACGCCATCTGGGTCGCGGTGATCTCGAACACGGTCGTCAAGGGCGGGATCGCGATCGCGCTGGGCGGCGCTGCGTTCGGACGGGTGGTCGGAGTCGCGTTCGGCGCGATGGTCGCCGCGAGCTTGCTCGCGTTCGTCCTCCCCTGAGCCCGACCTCAGCGGCGCGCCTCGAAGACCAGCACCGCACCCTCGCGTTCGCAATCGACGGCCGCGAGGTCGGCGGCGACGAGGGCGCGCTCCACCTCGCTGGCCTCGAGCGCCACAGCGAAGTGGCCCTGCTCGCGCATGCGCTCGATGCGCCGATCGGCGGCGGCACCGCCGCCGCGCACCACGCACGACCCGACCAACACTCCACCGGGCGCGAGAACGCGTCGGACCTCCCGAAGCGCACCCATCCAATCGGCGAAGCAGTGGAGGCTGTTCACCGCGAGCACACGATCCACCGTGCCGTCTCCCAGCGGTAGACGCGTGGCCGGCGCGCGCAGCAACACCACCTCGCGAAGTCCGATCCCAGCGAGCCGCCGCGACGCTCGTTCGAGCATTCGCGCCGAGAGATCCACACCGATCACCGAACGCGACGCCGCCAGCCACTCGCGGTGGCGCACCAGCGCCGCGCCGCCGCCCACCGGTACGTCCAGAATGCGCGCGCCGCTCGCGTCCGCGAGTCGCGCGGCCAGCGCACGCACCACGCGGGCGTGAGAGGCACCCCAGAAGCGTCGAAAGAGAAAAGCTGCGCTCACCTCGTGCCGAACCAGCCAGTCGTAACTCGCCCCAGCGAGGCCGTCGTAGCGCCGTGCGACGCTTCCCTCTCCATCGAGCCCCGCCGCCGGATCGGACGCGGCGCCAACGGCCTCCACGAACTCGCCGAATCCTCGCGACCACCGAACCAGGTGGCCGCAGCCATCGCATGCGATCGCGTTCCCACCCACGATCCGGCGCAGCGCGCATTCGCCGCAGCGCGGACAGCGCAGCGTGGCGAGGCAATCGCTCGATCGAATGGAGTCGTGAGGCATCGCTCGGTCCGCGACGGGCGCTATCCTTGACGCCCGTTTCGAGCGGTTCCTATTCTGCCCGCACGTTCGCGTTCGCGCCTCGTCTTCGTGCGCGGCCTCGAGCGCCCGCGGTGCCGCGCGCCTCCCCCGCCTCGGCCTCGCCTTCCCGGTGCGGCTGGTGAACGAGTCCGCTCTTTTCGTTTCCGACCCGGCACGCCTCAGCGACGAGGACCTCGCCGCCGCGGATCGCCTCTACTTCGGCAACGAAGTCTGCCCGCGCTTGCTGCCGCGCCCCTCAGAGCTGCGGCTGGTCCTGGCTCGGGCCCACGCCGCCGGAAAGCCCATCACCTTCGTCACGCCGTATCTCGCGCAGCCCGACCTCGAGCCGTTCGCCCGACTTCTCGACGTGCTCGCCCGCGATGCCACGGGTGCGGAGATCGTGGTGAACGATTGGGGCGCTCATCGCTTGCTGCGCGAGCGAGGGGATGCGTTTCCGCTGATCTTCGGGCGCCTGCTCCACAAGCTCAAGCGTGACCCGATGATTCCGCACTACCTCGAACGCGGCGGCGCAGGCGAGGCCCATCTGCGCGGCACCCCCGTCGCCATCCCCGGCTTCTTGCGCTCGCTCGCAGACCTCGGCTTCGTGCGCATCGAGTACGAGCATCTGGCGCAAGGGCTCGAGGACGGTCCCGGCGACGAGCACCTCGAGATTCCGGGCAGCCTCTACTACCCGTTCGTGTTGGTGTCGACGTCGCGCACGTGTCCCACCGCGAGCCTCGGCCAGCACCCCGAGCGCGCGCCCTTCCCGCTCGCTGGCTGCGCCCGCGAATGCCGCGGTTACACGATCCGCGTCGAGCGCGAGCACGTGATGCCGCTCAAGCTCAAGGGCAACAGCTACTTCTACGAGAATCCCGCGCCGCCCGAGGCACCCCGCGGCTGGCGCATCGATCGCCTCGTCCATCAGCCCGCGTTACCCATGTGAGGCGATGAGGCGACCCGCGATCACGGCCCCCGTCTCCGAGCCGAGTGACGTCGAGCCGCTCGTCGCGGCGGGTGCGAGCGAGCTGTATTGCGGCGTCCAACCGCGAAACGAGGCTGCGCGAGAGGCGGGTGTAGAGCATGCCAATCGCCGCGACGACGCCGGCTCGAACCTCGTCGACTATCGCGAGCTCGCCCAGGTGGTTCGCCGCGCCCACGCCGTGCGTGCGGAGGTCTTCCTGGCGCTCAACAACCACTTCACCGCCGCGAGCTTGCCGCTCGCCGTGGAGCAGATCGAGCGCGCCGGCGACGCCGGCGTCGATGCGTTCATCGTCGCAGACGCCGCACTCTTGCCGAGCCTGCGCGAGAGAGCTCCCAGCGTGCCGCTCCATCTCTCGAGCGTGGCGGCAGCGTTCAACGGCGAGGCGCTCGCTCATTGGCGGGCGCTCGGCTTCCAACGCGCGGTGCTGCCACGCCACCTCACCGAGCCCGAGATCGCCGAGCTGGTGAGCGTCGCCGGCGACCTGGAGCTCGAAGTGCTGGTCATGAACGACGGCTGCCATCTCGTCGACGGCCATTGCGGCTTCCTGCATCCCATTCAGCAAGCGCCGACGCTGGCCGGCAAGCTGCTCACGCAGCCACGCGTCGAGCGCTTGCTGCGCCCGATCACCGCGCACATCCCGCCCCAGCTCCTCATGGGCATGCTCGAAGAGAGCGAGATGCTGCCGTGCCACCTCAAGGACGAACAGCTCGTGGTCGAGGTGGAGGATGGCGCCGAGGGCGTCGACGTGGAGGCTGTGCGCCGCTACCACGTGGACTACATGACGGTGTCACGCGTGCGCTATCGCTGCGCGCTGTGCTCGGTGGGCGCGCTGGGGCGCGGCGGCGTGCGCAGCCTCAAGGTCGCCGGGCGGCGCTACGCCTTGAGCCAGCGAGTCGCGGACGTACGGTCGCTCGCGCGGGCACTCGAACACGTGGACCGCGGCATGGAGGGCGAGCCCTTGGTGCGCGCATGCGAAGCGCTCTTCCGCGAGAACCGCGGGTTCGAATGTGAGCGCGCCTACTGTTACTTCGCGCCCGGCGGCTGGCGCGGAAGCGGGCCCTGAAGTAAGCCCTCTGCGCTTACTTCAGGGCCTGCTGATGCTGCCTCGGGGGGCTTTTCAAGCCCCCCGCCCCGCAAAAAGCGCGGTTTTTGCGGGGCCCCACCCCCGAGTCGCCTCGCTGCGCTCGCGGCGCGCCGCTGGCGCGTGCCGTTCGTGATCCCTTCAAGGTACTTTCTCTTTCTGAAGTGCCTATTGCAGCACCCGCGCACCCGGCGCGCGGACGAGCCCGCAAGCGCGTTGCGCGTCACGGCAGGACGAGCCGGGCCGTGGACCCGCTGCGTGACGGTGTCACTTCGAGGCGCACGTCGATCCGTTCCCGAAGCTCGGCCACGTGGGAGATGATCCCCACCAAGCGCCCGCCGCGCTCCAGATCCTCGAGAGCGCGCATCGCTAGGTCGAGCGACTCGGAATCGAGACTGCCGAAGCCCTCGTCGATGAAGAGCGTGTCCAGGCGCATCCCGCCTGCGTGCGCTTGCACCACGTCCGCGAGCCCGAGAGCCAACGCCAGCGACGCCAGGAAGCTCTCACCACCCGAGAGCGTCCGCGCCGAGCGACCTTGCCCGGTGTGCAAATCGAAGACCTCGAGATCGAGCCCACCCGCGCGGCGAAGGTCGGTGGTGCTCGCCGCGCGCTGTAGCTCGAATCGGCCGCGGCTCATCGCCCGCAGCCGCGCCGTCGCCGCCGTCAGTGCCTCATCGAGAAGCGCCGCGAGCACGAAGCGCTGGAAGCTCATGCGCAACCCATTGCGTTTGCCGTCGGCAAGCTCCGCGAGCCGGCCGAGCCCGCGAAAGCGCGCATCGGTCGTGCGGCGCTCCGTGACGATCTCGCCCAGCGACGCGAGCGCCTTCGCGATTCGCGACTGCTCCGCCTCGAGCGCCACGATCGCGTTGCTCGACGCCTCCGCCCGCTGCCTCGCCTCGTCGTGACGCGCGACGAGAGCGGCGATGTCCGGTCGCTCGTGATCGCGAACTGCGAGCTCGGCGCGCTGCGAGCGATCTCGGGCCGCGGCGAGGGCGCCGTCGAAGGCCTTGATCCGCTCGTCGAGGGCAGCAACGGCTTCGGGTGTGCGCATCGCGGCGCCGAGCGCTGCGTCGTCGGCGAATCCTGCGTGCTCGCGCTTCGCCGCCAGCTCCGGCCCCAGCCGCTCGCACTCGCCGCGCTTCACGGCGAGCGCGGACTCGGCGGCACCGAGCGCGTGAGCAGCGGTTTCGTGGCTTTCGCGGCTGGCCCGGGCAGCAGTATCGGCGTCCGCCAAGGCTGCATCTAGCGCGTCGACACGGGCGCTCGCTTCGCGCGTGGCAGCTGCGAGCGCCTCGGCGCTGCGCAGCGTTTCCGGTATCGCCGCCACCCGTTCCACGACCACACCTTCCGCGCCGGCGCTCGACTGGCGCGCCGCCGTCAGCTCCACCTCCACGTTCGCGAGAGCGGCGCGAGCCGCCTCGCGTTCCGCGCGTGCGGCAGTGAGCGAAAGGTCGATCTCGTCGAGGCGCCGAGCATCCGCCTCGGCGCGATCGCGCTCGGTCGTTGCCGCGCGCGAACGCGCCTCGAGCGTTTCGGCGCTCTCGTCGGCGTCATCGGCCAATGCCGTTCGCTGTGCCGCATGCGCGCCTTCCAGCGCGGCCAGCTGCGTCGCCGCTTCCGCGTGCGTTCGCTCCGCAGCACTGCGGCGGCGCTCACTCGCGGCATGCGCCGTGCGAGCGGAGTCGAGTGCTGCGTCGTCCACCACCTGGTCCGCGCTCGTGGCTGGCCGCGGGTGATCGAGCGAGCCGCAGACCGGGCACGCCTCGCCGGCGACGAGCGTCGTGGCGAGACGTTCAGCCTGGCTGGAGCGCCACGCGGCCTCCACGGTCGCGAGCCGCACGCGCGCACCTTCTTGCTCGTCGAGAGTGCGCATCAGCTCCGCGTGCGCCTCCGCCGTTCGCGCACGTCGCTCATGGAGAGCTTGCTCTGCCTGCGTGAGCGCGCGGCGCCGATCGCAGAGCGAGAGCGCCTCCTGGGCAAGAGCACGGAGACTCGCCAAGCGCTCTCGAGCCGCCGCAGCCGCGATGCGCGCCTCGGCCCAGGTGGCGAGCTGCTGCTCGACCCGCTCGATCGCCCCGCGCGCGGCGACGGCCGATGCCTCGACGACCGCCACCCGCTCCGCCGCAGCGGCCGCAGCGCGCTGCGCCTCCCGCCAGCGCTCGAGCTGCTCGCCGAGCGCGAGCAATCGTTCCAGCGCACGCCGTGCATCCTCGCGCTCGCCTCGGCGCGTCTCCTCGGCTGCGAGCCTGGCTTCGGTGACAGCCCGGGCCGCACGCGCCGTCTCGGCCTGCTTCGACGCGAGACGATGAGCCGCCTCGAGGAGGCGCCACT
>CAYVDO010000206.1:0-14197 GCA_964450125.1 uncultured bacterium | reverse complement strand
CGAGTCGGCGGGGGGCGGGAACATCTACGGCCTCGATTCTGCCGGAAAGGTGGTCTGGTACCACCAGGACTCGAACGTCGGGACGCACATCGTCCAGGGCTCGGACGGCCACTTCTATTTCGTGAAGAGCAAAGGCATCAACGATCCCGCGGCACCCAACGGCACGCTGGTCGAGCTCGACAACCTGAACAACGTGGTCAATCAGTGGACGGCGGCGAGCCTCGGCATCGACAGCATGCACCACGACTTCCGCGAGTTGCCCAACGGCAACTTCCTGGTGATCGCCACCGAGCTGCGCAGCCTTTCCGGCTACCCGAGCCAGTCGCTGTGTCCGAGCGGGGTCTGCAACGTCGTGGGCGACGTGATCGTCGAGTTCACCCGCGCCGGTTCGGTCGTCAGCGAGATTCCGCTCCTCGACATCATCGACGTTCACCGCGTGCCCAACTGGGCCTCCTTCAACAACCCCAACTACAACCTGCTCTACCAGACCAACACCCGCGACGGCATGCGCTGCACGGCGATCCAGTACCTCGAGGCGGACGACTCGGTGCTGGTCTCGTGCAAGGTGCAGAGCATCATCTTCAAGCTCAACCGCGCCACCCAGTCGATGGACTGGGTGATCGGGGAGGACTTGCCGGACACCACCGTGGACGACGCATGGCCGTTCTTGCCGCTGGTGGGCCCCGGATTGCTGCCGAGCGAGCAGCACGGGCCCGAAATCGTGCCCAACGGCAATCTCATCGTGCTAGACAACGGCGAGCTTCACGATCCGCAGGTGTCGCGCTCGGTCGAGTACTCGTTCGACTTCCTGAACGGCACCATCTCCCAGGTCTGGGAGTACATCGACCCAGCGTGGAGCCCGTCGCTCTACGACTACGGCGGCGGTGACATCGACTACCTGGCGAACGGCAACTACCTGATCTCCAACAACGGTCTCGGCGAGCCGCCGATCCCGTTCGGACTCAACTGGAGCGAGTACGCCGAGGTGCGGCGCTCGGACTCGACCAAAGTCTGGGAGATCACGATTCGCGATCCCGCCGAGACCAAGAACTACACGGGCTTCGAGGCCAAGCGAGTCGGCAGCCTCTATCCGTGAAGTCCTGAAACGAGCTGCGCCGCGCCCGTCGCGAACCCGGGCCAGCGCCGCCCTCCCTCGCCCTCGTCTGATCGGTCTTCGGCTGCGAGTGCCGCCCAGGCCCGATCAGGCGGGGTCGCGCTGCTCCACGCCGCGCCCCGCCTTGGGGCGGTAGAACTCGAGCGTCGGCGAGAGGAAGTAGCCCCCGAACATGGGATCGAGGCGCGTGTAGAGCTCCTTGTGGATGAAGCGCGACTCGAAGCGCGCGACCAGCTCGAAGGGGCCGGCGGGATCGCGCAGGCGGTCGTAAGCCGCCACGTACGCCTCGTCGCCGGCGCGATAGAAGCGCTCGTAGAGCAACGAGCTGATCTGGATCAGGTCGTACGGCTCGCGCCGGTCGAGGTCGGCGACGGCGCGATCCTGATCGAAGTGGAGCCGGAATCGCCCCCGATCCGTAGGAAGCGCGACGAACGGCTTCGATCCGGCGAGCAGAATCGATGCGCCCCGCGGCACCGACTCCGCAAGCCATCGCGCCGCCTCGACGCGGGTGTCGTGCGTGTAGCGCGAGGTGCTCTGCGCCACGAACAGGCCGGTGTACGCCGCGGTCACGGCGACCGCGACGCCGGCGACGGCGCGCTGCGACGAGCGTGGCGAGGCGAGCCATCGTCCTTGCCACAGTCCCGCGAAGCACACGGCGACCACGAGCAACGGCATCGAGTAGCGCAGCGGGGTGAATAGCCAGCTCATCGTCACCGCGGCGAACGCCGCCGACGCACCTACGACCGGCAATGTGCGCCGGTTCAGGTGGACGAGCGCCCACGCCGTCCCTGCGATACAGCTCGAATAGAGGGCGAACCCCAAGCTGAACGGCCACGCGGCGGCGAGCTGGTAGACGCCGCGGCGGAACTGCCACCCGGCGCCTTCGGCGTTGAAACCCCAATGGCCGCTGGTCACGTGGTCGTGCTCGAACGCCATCGCTGCGAGCAGGTCCTCGAAGCGCAGGAAGCTGTAAGGCGTCACCACGAAGCAGCACGCCACCGACAGCAAGCCGCAGCCGATCAGCTTCTTCGACGTGTCGAGGAGCGGTCGCCTGGAAGCGAGCGCCGCGATCGGGATGGCGAGCACGAAGATCGCCGCCGTGTACTTGCTGGCCACGGCAAAACCCAGCGCCGCGCCAGCGAAAGCGTAGTCGCGAACCTCGCCCGTCCGTGACAGGCGTACCGCCGCAAGCAACATCAGCGTGATCCAGAACGTCATCGGCACGTCGGTGACCGCGACGTGGCTCTCCCAGACGTGCAGCGGAAGCAACGCCATCCACGACGCCGCGAGCAGCGCTCCGACCCGCGTCGCTCCCAGTTCCAGCGTGAGGCGGTAGACGACGGGGACCGTCGCAGCCCCGAACGCGGCGACGATGCCTCGACCCACCACGTACACGTGCCACGTCTCGGTCACCACGCCGAGGCGCCCGCACGCCAGCGAAGCGAAGGCGATGAGGTACTTGAGGAAGCCAGGGTAGTTGAGAAACACGGGATCGAGCGTGCTCGAGTCGAACCTGCCGCCCTGGCTCAAGGCCTCCCGGATGCGCTGCATCATCTCCAGCGAGTGCTTCATGACGTACTCGATCTCGTCGGGATGAAGATCGAGCCGTGCCGGAGCGCCCCAGCGAATGCCCCAGCAACGCAGCGCGAGCGCGGTCAGCGTGATGGCACCGAGCAGAAGTCGGTGCTGCGACGCGACGAGCCCCGATTCGAAGGCGTATGGGGATCGGCGAGACCGCGGCGTGGATGCGCGTCCCATCATGTCCATCGGATACGTCGTGGAGTCCGAGCGCGAAACGCGCTCGGACGGCTCACCCGACCAGCGGTCGAGCTGGACGGTGTACAGTCCGGCTTTACAGTTGTAAAGCGCGGCTGCGATGGCCGAAGTCGCCCGAGATCAACCGTCCACGGCGACGCGGCGCACCGAGACCCACAGCACTTGCGCCTGCGAACGTCCCGCGTTCTCCCAACGTGCGCTGACCGCTCCGTCGAGCAGCAGGCAATCCCCGACCCCCACGCGATGCATCTCTCCGTCCAGGGTCACGGTGGCGCTGCCGCGTAAGCAGTAGGCGAACCCAGAGGTTCCCGCCGGCCGGCGGATGGATCCCGTGCGGCCCGCTCGATCGAGCGTCAGCAACAACGCAGCCATGGGGCTCGACTCATCCCAGGTGACGAGCGGCGCAGCGCTGGCCCGCGACCATTCGCTGCGCACGATTGGCCGCTCACCCGCTCGAATGACCGGGCCGGTTCCCGGCCGATCCGGCGGGCGCAACAAATCGGGGAGCTCGATCATCAGCGCAGCCCCGATCTTCTGCAACGACGCCAGCGAGGGCGAGGTCTCGCCGCGCTCCACCTGCGACAAGAAGCTCGCCGAGAACCCCGTACGCTTGGCCAGTGCCCGCAGCGAAAGCCGCTGCTGCCTGCGAAGGCTCTTGAGCCGCGGCCCGACGAGCAGGGGGGGCGGCGCGCCGTCTACACGCTCGCGCGATCCGGCGGCAGCGGGCGCCTGCGAATGCGACCCGTCGCGGGTGGCGACGTCGGTCGTGCGCTTTCCGCCCTTCCGTTCGCGACGGATCTTGGGGGCTCCCGCCCGTCGCTTCGCGGCGGTCATGCTCATTGCACTCGGCGCGGCGACCAACGCCACCGCGCGCTGGCGGCGGCACTCGAGGTTCCGTGAGCGGGCAGCCGTGACGCGAACATGGCTCCTGAAGCACGCGCGAGCGATCCCGCGGCGGGGACGGCGAGTCAGCCTTCCTCGACGAAGAGGATCTCCGCCTTGCGGATGCCCTTGCGGCGTCGCTGACGACGGAGCACTTGCGTCAGATCCTCGAGCAAGACCTTGTCGTGCGGCGAGGTGACGGCGCTTTCGACGAGATCGGCCAGCTCCACCTCGAGAGCGGAGATGGGCGTTCCGGGGGCAATGGTGAGCAAGTAGCGGCCAGGGCTCACTTCGATGGTGCGCAACGCCTCGATCTCGGAGAGCGGCGGACACGGCCCGATGAGAATCACCGAGATGCCGCCGGCCACCTGGACGACCTCCACGCGCGGCCGGGGTAGGTGTCGGCGCTCGGCGAACGAGTCCGCGACCGCCACGATGGCGCGACCACGGTCCGGCCCGAGCTCCGCCAGAATCTCCAGCGTGCGATCGGGCAAGGTGACCGTGATCGGCCGCGACGGCTCGTGGAATTTCCGTGGCCGTCCTCGCGGATTGCGCCTTCGGGGCGATCGGCTGTTGGCGGGGACCATGGGGGGAGCGTCATGCGACGCGCACACGTGCAGCACGACAAGCTACGAGACGGCGCGAGCCGCTTGCAAGCATTATCGTGTAGAAAAGCGCGGGCGCGGGCTTTTTCCATGGGCACATCTCGATTCACGGGCGAAAGTGCGGGCGACTCTCCGGCGCCGCCAGCGCGGCGGAAGCGCGCGCTGGGGCTGGCGCTGGCGCTGATCGCGGTGGCCCAGGTGGAGATGGGGCTCAGGCTTCGCGCCTGGTACGACGACCTGCGTCTCGATCGCTCGGTGCACCGACTCGAAGCGCGCCTCCCACCACCCGCCGGCAAGAAGGTGGCACTCACCGAGATGATCCAGATCAACCCCAACCCGCGGATCATCTACGAGCTCATTCCGAACCTCGACGTGAACTACGTGCGGCCCGTCCACACCAACGGCGCCGGGTTCCGAAGCGCTGAGATCCCGCTCCAGAAGCCGCCCCGAACGGTGCGCATCATCGGTCTGGGCGACTCGATCATGTTCGGCTTCGGGGTCGGCGACGACGAGACCTTCATGTCCGTGCTGCCGACGCGTCTCGCGGCGCAGCACCCCGAGCTCGACTGGCAGGCCATCAACACCGCCGTGCCGGGCTACAACACGGTGATGGAGGTGGAAACGCTCGAAGCGAAATGCCTCGCCTACGAGCCCGACATCGTGATCGTGAACTTCGTGGGGGGGGACGACGATCTTCCGAACTTCATCCGGCGGCGCTCCAGTCCGCTCGCCCTCGACCAGTCGTTCCTGGGCGAGTTCCTGAGATCGCTGCTGAGCGGCAAACCCGTCCGCGACGACTTCGCACTGGCGGACGCCCCACGCGGCGAGGTGGGATTCGAGGGTGATCCGGAGAAAGTGCCGCCCGAGTATCGCGACATGGTCGGTTGGCCGGCGTACGAACAGGCCATGGTCCGGTTGCGCGACTCGAGCGACGAGCACGGCTTCCGCGTGGCGGTGCTCGGGCACCCCGCCGTCTACGACGAGGTCCGCGAGCTGGCGCGCCGCCTCGGCTTTCCGGTGGTCGAATCGATGCGGCTCATGCACCGCTACATGCGCGAGCACGGCATCTCGAGCGAGCGCGACCTGCGGCTGATCCTGGCCCCCCACGACTCGCACCCCACGGCGCTCCTGCACGGCGTGATCGCCGACGCGCTGGTCGACGGCCTCGATCGCAGCGGGGTTCTCGCAGAAATGCTGACGATCCACGATACGAACCGGCGCGGCATCGAGCGATTGCGGATCGAATTCTGGACCCGAATGCGCGCGTCGTTCGCACGGGTGCGGCCTGGGTTCGTGCGGCTTCGAGTCGGCCCCGAGCCCGCGATTCGCGCCAACGCGGACGGGAAACGCTTGAGCCTGGAGCTGGCGGTCGATCGCCAACTCCACGAGGCGCGTGTGCGCCTCCTTTCCCCTGTGGCCACGACGGGCCCGAGCGACGGAACGGCGGAGACGTGCGACTCGATCCGCCAGCAGCTCGCGCGCAGCACAGGCGCGGCAGCCGAGGTCCGTCCCGCGGTCGCCGATCCGGGCCGTGGCATCGTGTCCCTGGCGCGCCCGTTCGACATCGTCGACCGCGGTAGTTGGAACGCCACACAGGAGTGGATGGCGAACGCGACCGTGGCGGTCGCGGACGTCGCAGCTCAGGCGGCGCGCTGTACCGCGCCGGAAACCGAAGTGGAGGCCGCGGCGACGCCATGACGGCGCCGCGCCGCGCGCGAGGCAGGTACGATGACGGCTGAGCCCGCGGGGAATCCCGCCACGTTGTTTGCGGTCGCCGGCAAGACCGTGCTCGTGACCGGCGGTTCGCGAGGAATCGGGTACATGATCGCCCACGGCTTCCTGGCGGCGGGGGCCAAGGTCTTCATCAGTGCTCGCAAGGCAGACGCGTGTGAGCGCGCTGCAGAGCAGCTCTCGGCGCTGGGACCGTGCGTCGCGATCGCCGCCGACGTCGCCACGGTGGCCGGTGTCGAGGCGTTGGGCACAGCGATCGCCGAGCGCGAGCCGGCCTTGCACGTGCTGGTGAACAACGCGGGCGCGACCTGGGGTGCGCCGCTCGAGGAGTACCCCGAGAGTGCGTTCGACAAAGTGCTCGGCATCAACGTGAAGGCGCCCTTCGCGCTCACGGTGCGCCTGCTACCGCTGCTGCGTGCCGCCGCGAGCGCAGACGATCCCGCGCGGGTGATCAACGTGGGGTCCGTGGACGGGATCGCGGTGCCGGTGCAGGAGACCTTCGCCTATTCGTCGAGCAAAGCCGCGGTGCACATGCTCACGCGGCATCTGGCGCTTCGGCTCGCCGGCGAGAAGATCACCGTCAACGCCATCGCACCTGGGCCTTTCGACAGCAAGATGATGGCGTTCTTGCTCGACAACCCCGAAAGCCGGTCGCTGGTCGCCCAACACGTGCCGCTGGGGCGCATCGGGCGACCGGACGACGTCGCAGGCGTCGCGCTCTTCCTGGCCTCGCGCGCCGGCTCGTACGTGACGGGCGCAGTGATTCCCGTCGACGGCGGGCTGACCGCACGCTGAGCGCGCGGACTCGGACGGCGGCGCCGCGAGCGTGGCGCGGATCTCGACGGCTTCGGTATCATCGAGCGATACGCGCACGGGCACCGCACGCGCGCTGCGTGACCACATCCGTCCGTTCCTCTCGATCGCCACGAGTGAACCCATGCGTACTCGAACCTCGACATCCATCCGACTGGCCGCTCAGGTCATCGTCTCGATCGTGCTCGGCGCCGTTCCCGCGAGCGCAGGCCCCTTGCTCGACAAAGCGCTGGCGTACAGCGACAACTGGCAAGAGCGCCACGGCATCGGCTACGGCTGCCGCGTCGAGACCGTGTGGGCCGACGCCTCGCAGACCGTCGCCGTCCGCTACGAGGACATCGGCGACGCCGTGAGCTGGACCGGCCCATACGTGGGTGCCGAGGCGTTGCGCTGGCACATCACCCGCGACCCACAGGCCAAGATCAACGCTCGCCGCGGGTTGGAGTGTCTGCTGGCCGCGGAGGCGGTGACCTCCAAGCCCGGCTTCGTCGTCCGGAGCGTCACGCCCTTCGAAGGCCCGTGGGCAGCGTACGTGGGCAACACCTGCGAGCCCTCGAACAACTGCCATCTGATCACCGACGGCCCGTACGCCGGCGCCTACTGGCTCGGCAACACCAGCTCGGACACGTACATCGGCTGGTTCTACGGCATGCTGCTCACGTCCGAGTTCTTGCTCGACGAGCCGGGAGACGCGGACACGCGCGCCGCGGTGAGCGGCGCCGTCGAGCGCGTCATGGACGCGCTCGTCGCCGACGACTACCTGATCGTGCTACCCGACGGAAATCCGAGCGATACCGCGCCGGAGATCACTGGCAACGAGCGAATCGCATTCCACGAGGTGGCGGCACGTGTGGTCGGCGGGCGCTTCGCCGACATGATGCCCGCGGTCTACCAGCGCGAGCTCTTCGCGTACCTCTTGAGCACCTGGGCGCCGTTCAACACGTATTTCCAGTACTTCGCCTACAACCTCGGCCACACGCTGCAGCACACCATCTTGCTCGGCGATTCACCCAACCCGGAGTTCGATCGCTTTCTCACGCGCGAGAACCTCTACCGCTGGGTGGCCGGCACGCAGCAGAGCTTCTTCGACTTCGTGGCGTGGGGCGAGGGAGCGGCGAGCTACAGCGACGCCGACGTCGCGGCCGATCGCGCGGTGCTGAACGCGGTGCCGTTTCCGCCGCGGCTCAAGGTGCAGCCGACGCAAGGCGCTTACACACCGGACCCAGTGGTGGACTTGCTCAACTTCCTGGGACCGATCATCGCCGAGCTGATCGGTCTGCCGGGAGGCTGGGACGAGATCTCGCCCAAGGCCACCGAGCCCTTCCCGCCGGGCGAGCGCTGCGTCGTCGGGTTCATGTGGGACAACAACCCTGCCGACGTGTGCGGCGGCTCCGACGAGCTCTTCGAGTACGCGGGTGACGATTACCTGATCGCGTACTGGCTGGGGCGCTATTACGGGCTGCTCTCCGCAGCCGACTGAGGATCGCGACGGCGAGGATCACCCAGGCCCGGCGCGCAGCGGCTCACCGGCGTCCGCGACGATGCGCTCGAGCTCCGCGACGACGTGCGCGCGGAGCTGCTGCTTCACCATCGCGTAACCGCCGAGCGACGCCCGCCGCGAGGCCGCTTCGACCGCCTCGTCGAGAAGCGCCTCCGGCTCGACCACGCGATCCACCAGTCGCTCGAAGAGCGGCGAGTCCGGCGCTCCCGTCGTCGATCCGAGCACCAGCAGGCGCTTCTCCGCCGGTGTCAGCTCGGCCAGGACGATCGCCAGCGGGCCGGCGGGAAACGCCGTCGCCGCTTGCGCTTGCGTGAGCCCTAGCCTGAACGGCCCACGCGCCGCGATCCGAAAATCGCACGCCAGCGCCATCACGAACGCGCCGCCGAGCGCGTGGCCGGAAAGCGCGGCGATCACGGGTTTGGGGGCGCCGTAGAGCGCGAGCACCGTGCGGTCGACGGCACGCAACATGACGGCGCGCTTCGCATCGTCGTAGGCAGGGACCTCGCGGGTGTCGACGCCCGCGGAGAACACTCCCGGAATGCCCGTGAGGACGATCGCGGCGCAGTTGCCTTCGGAGACCGCTGTGGCGACGGCACGCTCGATCGCCATCGCGACCTCGAAGTTGATGGCGTTCACGGGCGGGCGGCGCACACTCAGAATCCAAACGGACCCGCGCACCTCGATGGCGACGGTCTCGCTCGTCGTGCTCACGGTGCGGCTCGCTTCGTCGCCACGAGACGGACCATCCCGCGTGCGCCGGTGCCGCGCCGGACCTCGAACGCCCGCTGCTCGAGCATCGACGTCACGTCGTCGGGGGCGAGCCTGAGCTTGGTGTAAGCGCTCACCCGCATCTCCCACTCTCCCGCCTCACCGACGCGCTCGTGCAGGATGTCGTGCGCACGCACGGTGGCGGTGTCGTATTCCAGGAAGCACGTGAGGATGCGTCGCTCGTCGCTGCGCACGGGAATGAAGCGCGCCTCCCCGGCCAGCGGCACGCCGTAGTCGCGAAACGCGACCACGAACGTGCCGCCCGGAATGAGTGCTGCGGTCACTTCCTCGACGAGCTCTTCGACGGCGCTGCGCGAAGGAAGATGCGTGAGCGTGTCCCCCATGCACAGCACCACGCTCGGCGGCGTTTCGAGGTGCGGGCGAAAGGCGAGGAGGTCGCCGTGCACGGTGCGGATGGGCAGATCGCCGCGAAGCTCCTCGAGGGTGTCGAGCAAGAGCCGCGAGCCGTCGATGGCGGTGACCCGCGCGCCGCGGCAGGCGAGCGGGATCGCGTGCGCGCCGAACCCCGCCCCCAGGTCCACCACCTCCGCGCCCGGCGCGCTCGGCAAGGCGAGCGCGGCCAGCTCCGCATCGGCGATACGGAACGCCTCCTCCGGCCCGCCGACCATCCAGGTGTAGACGGGGGCGAGCAATCGCTCGTAATGCTCGGTGATCGCGGTCATGCGATGGTCTCCTGCTCAACCCGCGCTCGATTCGCGAGACACTCCCGATCACGCAGGGTAAGCTCGTTTCGAGTGTGCCGGTGAGGATCGCCTCGCAGGCCTCACCCCCGCGCCGCGACGTTCGCCGTTCGCGCGGCCGTTCACACTAGGAGAAGGCATCATGCCCAAGGGAGTCGTCGCCGTCGTCAAGACACGGCCCGAAGCGGTGCTCGAGGATACGCAGAAGGTGATGGAGCTGGGCGGCTACCGCCAGGCGCTCGAGCCCGACGCCACCACGATCCTCAAGGACAACATCTCCTGGCATTTCCCGTTCCCGGGAGCCAACACCACGCCGTGGCAGCTCGAGGGAACCATCCAGGCGCTGCGCGCCGCCGGCTATCGCGACCTCACCTGCGTCCAGAACAAGACCGTGGTCACGGACGCGTTCAAGGGTGAAGACCTCAACAAGTACGTGCCACTCTTCCGCAAGTACGGCATCCCGGTTCTCTTCAACTTCAAGGAAGAGGACATGAAATGGGTGGTGGTGAAGCCCGAGAAGGAAACGCGGGTGCTCCACCGCATCTATCCGGATGGCATCCGCATTCCCGACTACTTTTTCGGCAAGAACATCGTCCACCTGCCGACGGTCAAGTGCCACATCTACACGGAGACCACCGGCGCGATGAAGAACGCGTTCGGGGGCCTGCTCCACAACCACCGTCATTACACCCACTCGTGGATCCACAAGACCCTGGTGGACCTGCTGGCGATCCAGCAACAGATCCACGCCGGCCTGTTCGCGGTCATGGACGGCACCACGTGCGGCAACGGCCCCGGACCGCGTACCATGATTCCGGTGATCAAGGACTACATCCTCGCGTCCGAGGATCAGGTGGCGATCGATGCGGTCGCAGCCAAGATGATGGGCTTCGACCCCATGAAGCTCGAGTACATCCGGCTCGCTCACGAGGCGGGGCTGGGCGTGGGCAAGATCGAGGAGATCGAGGTCGTCGGCGCCGACATCTCGAAAGAGAGCTGGGGCTTCGTGGTCGGCGACAACGGCGCCAGCTTGATCGGCGATCTCATGTGGTTCGGCCCGCTCAAATGGGCGCAGAAGCTCTTCTTCCACACGCCGCTGGTGTGGGCGTTCGTGTTCGGGAGCGAGGCCTACCACGACTACTACCGCTGGCCGATGAAGGACAAGAAAACCTTCGAGAAGTGGTGTCGCGAGACCCACTGGGGCCAGCTCTGGACGCGTTACCCTGACAAGCCCGGTGCGGATGCGACCCCCGCTCTCGCTGCGGCACCGGCCACCGGCTCGTCGCAAGCGTGATCGCCCGACACACCCCCTTCGCGACCCCGCCGAGCGTCCAAAGCTCCACCTCGGATCGCTCGAATCGCCGTTCCTTTCGATCCCACGACCACCGAACGCCGATCGCGTCCGGTGGCAACAGCGAGGAGCCACCATGGAGATTCCGCTTCAGGTCACGTTCCACGAGATCGACAGCTCCGAGGCCATCGAGGGCGTGGTGCACGAGCGTACGCAGAAGCTCGGCCACTATTACGATCGGATCCAGAGCTGCCGCGTGGTGATCGAAGCGCCCAATCGGCATTCCCACAAGGAGCGCAAAGTCTTCCAGGTCCGCATCGACGTCACGGTCCCCGGGCAAGAGCTGGTGGTGAGCAACGAGCCGGGCGAGCACCAGGCGCACCACGACATCCACGTCGCCATCCGCGACGCGTTCACCGCGATGGAGCGCCAGGTGAAGACGTACGCCCAGAAGCGCCAGCGCGGCACGCCCAAGGAACAAGAGCTCCCGGCTTGACCGGTTCGTGTCCCGGGTGTGCGAAGCGCGCCCGCGAGCCTCGCGCATGAGCACCTCGAACGAACCTCGCCGCCGGAGCGAGCGCGTGTCGTTCTTGGTGTTCCTGGCGGGTCTACTCGTCTTCTTCGCCTACATGATGCGGGCCTTCTGGGTGCCCGCGGGGCTGGCTGCCGTCACCGTGGTGCTGTGCTCGCCGGTGTACGCGTGGATGCTCGCACGCTGCCGGGGGCGCGCCTATCTGGCGGCGGGCCTTTCGGTGATGGCGCTCATGACGTTCGTGCTGCTGCCGTTGGGCGGTCTGGTCAGTGTCATCCTCACGCAGGTCATCCGTTTCTCGCAGGGCATCGTCGAGCAGCTTCAAGGCGGACAGCTCTCGGCCGCCCTCGACTCCGTTACCGCGTGGGTGTCCGGCGTCGTCCATCGCCTCGACGCGCTGGTGCCAGGCGATCTGACCGGCTTCGACGCAAGCCAGATCGACCTCAAGGCGCCGCTGGTGTCGGCAGGCAGCCGCATCGGCGCGACGCTGGCGCGCTTTGCGCCGCAGGCAATCGCGTCCACCGCGAACACCGGCCTTGCGGTGGCGATGTGGCTCTTGTTCGTGTTCGTGCTCTTCGCGGAAGGGGATCGGCTGTTCGACTTCGCGATGGTGATCTCGCCGCTCGCCTCGGCCCACGAACTGGCGATCGCCCAGGAAGTGCGCGAGATGATCATCGCGAACTTCGTCGCGATCGCCGCCACCGCGGCGCTCAACGGGGTGCTTCTGGGCACGCTCTTCTGGGTATCCCCCCTCGAGCCGGCGGCGCTGTGGGCGCTGGTTGCGTTCGGGATGTCGTTCATCCCCGCGCTCGGCGCCGCCGCGGTGTGGATCACCGGCGCGCTCTATCTGCTGGCAACCGGCCACTCGGGTTGGGCGCTGGCGATCACCATCTTCGGGCTCGTGGTGGTGGCGCAGACGGACAACGTGGTGAAACCGCTCTTGATGAGGGGGCGGGTCAACATCCACCCCCTGCTCTTGATGTTGTCGCTGCTCGGCGGCGCCACGGCGATGGGCCCCGCCGGGCTGGTGTTCGGACCGGTGTTCGTGGCGGTGCTGCAGGCCGCGCTACGAATCTACAAGCGCGAGTTCGCGGCGCCGATCTGACGATGCCGCTCGCGCGTCGCGGCACTTCGTGCCGCACGGGCTCTCAGCGCGGTTGCAAGCGGCGTAGCGTCGCCAACCGTTTTCGTGATGTGCGCGCCAGACGGGCACGTGCCATCACGCGCTGGGCGGTCGTCGAGAGAGACGAGATCCTTGCGCTCAGCCCGAAGTCCGCCGCGATCTCGTCAGCAACCACGGCGCCAGTGAGCGCCGCCCCCTCCATGTAGCCCTGGTAGTCGAGGCTCGTGTGCTCGCCGCAGAAGTGGACCCCGTCGACCCTCTCGATCTCGGCGCCCGCGATCGTCGTGTACTGCCCCACCCGATACGCGGCGTAGCTGCCCTTGGTGAATGGGTAGCTCGGCCAGGCGAAGCGCACGGCGAGCCCGTTCGACTGCGCAGCGGCGCCGGGGAACACACCTACGAGTGGGACGAGGACGATCTCGCCTTATCGACGTCCACCACGATCTCGGGGATCAAGAGTCGAACAATGCGTTGCTTGAGTCGCATCTCCGCTGCTGGCGAGTTCCAGACGGACGGCAAAAAGCGCCGACGCCGTGCTCACCCGGGTGCGGGCGTGGGTCTCGCTCAGCCGACCGCCGATCCTGCGTACCGCGCCGCCGACCCTGTGACAGCGATTCACCGCCCCTCACACTGCTCACCCTCTTCGTCGCCACCTCTTCGGCCGCACTCGATGTGGGAGCGTGCGCACAAGTCCCTGGCCCTTGCCCAGTCCGCCGGCACGTCGAGCCGCTCCCCTCGGGATTCCCGGGCGCGTCCTTCCGCAGGTCACCTCCGAGGGTGCTGGGCGACCGGACTTCCCCGTTCGGCAACGCTCTTGCACAAAAATCACCCGCCGGGCTGCAACACCGATCAACGTTTGCAGCGCCCGTTCTGCACAAGCGTGTAGCTAGAGCTAGCTGGCCGACGTCCCATCCACGCGAACCGTGGACGACGGTCTGCGCGGGCGTAAGCCGTGGGCATGCCACGCCGGGCTGCCCGGCGCACCGTCGAACCGCCGCGCGAGCAGAAGGAGCGCCACGCCGGCGTGGTTGACCTGGGCAATCGTGCGGGCGTAGCGTGTCGCGGGCGTGGCCGTTGGTGCACGGTTCCTCCCATCGGACTCGACCGACGCCAGCCGAGGAGCGCGACATGGGCGGTCGATCCTGGCGTCGACAGACTCTCGGTCGATGGGCCGTCCCGGCCGTGCTGGCCGGGACGATGGTTGCGGCCCCGGCGGCGCGGGGTGGTGGCGGCACCGAGGCCCTGTCGCCTGGATGGGACGGGTTCCCGAGCCTTTCCGGCGGCTCGGTGGTGTGGTCGATTGCGCCCGGGTCGACGACCTTCGAAGCGACCTACAACCTCGACGGCGCGACTCCCAACC
>CAYVDO010000205.1:0-14255 GCA_964450125.1 uncultured bacterium | reverse complement strand
AGGCAATGCATGAGCGAAGAACGTAGCCACCCACCCCGATCGACGCCCGGCCGCCGCAGGCGCTGGGCCACGTGGTTGCTGCCGCTGGCACTCGCGGTATCGGCCGCGTGCAGCAACGACGATCATCGAGCGGCGCCACCGGCCACCGCCTCCGATGCGTGCAGCAAGCTCGCCGGTTGCGACCAGTGCTTTCTCGACGGTAACGGGCAATGCCTCGCCACCGACGCGTGCGCGTCGCGGGTGTCGAGCGACGTGGCCGCGTGCGTGGCCTCGGTGAGCGGCTGCGACGCCGATGCGCTGGGCGCGTGCTTGCGCGGCAGTTGCGGCGGTGCTGCAGGCGAGTGTCAGACGGGCTGATTCGAGCGCGGCGCTCGCGACGGCGCGAGCGTGACGCCTCGTCACGATCGACGTTTCCCACGACGAGCCCGAGTCGTTCGCGACTCCGGGGCAGGAGAGGTTTTCCATGCAGAAACGAACGCAGCTTCTTCTTTCGGCTCTGGCGGCTTGCAGCGCGCTCGCCGTGGCGACCGAGGCGCGCGCCTCGAGCCATCGCGAGGCGCTGGCGATCCTCAACGATCCGTGCGCGGACAACACCGATCTCTACGCCTGGGTCACACCCGGCTCGCACGACAAGCTCTACTTGATCGCCGGCTACAACGGCCTGCACGAGCCAGGGCAAGGCAATCAGCAAACACGGCTCTGCGACGACGTGCTCTACGAGTTCCACATCGCACGCGGCACGGGAGTTCTCGACGACGCGCTCACCTACCAGATTCGCTTCCAGTCCACGAACCCCACCGCCGTCGACGAAGCCGATCTCGCGCTGCCTCCCGGCGGCGGCAAGGAGCTCTTGATCCAGCTCGGCGGCGTGCAACAGACCTACACCGTGACCAAGGTCGAGAACGGCCAGTCCACGGTGATCGGCAGCAACATCCCGGTGGCACCGCCCAACGTCGGCCCACACACGGACCGCATCGCGTACGGGCTGGGGGACTTCGACCCCAACGACCCGGCGAGCCACACGGTTGCCCTCTACGACGACGCCTTCGCCGCCTCCTTCATCAAGCCGCTCGGCAGCAACGGCTCCGAGGGCCGCGCCTGGGCCGGCACCCGTGACGACGGCTTCTATCTCGACGAGAAGGGCATCTTCGACGTCATCAACTTGCAGCCCAAGGGCAAATCCGAGGACGTGTTCGCCGGCTTCAACCTGAACGTGATCGCTCTCGAGATCCCCACCTCGAAGGTGACCGGCACCGGCCAGGCGCCAGCGCACA
This sequence comes from uncultured bacterium, assembly GCA_964450125.1. Lineage (GTDB taxonomy): Bacteria > JADJOY01 > JADJOY01 > JADJOY01 > JADJOY01 > JADJOY01. Next base: position 12,981 of record CAYVDO010000205.1, on the reverse strand, counting down.
ACGGCACTCCCGGAGACGACACGCTGCTCGGCATCTGGACGTCGGCGAGCCGGCGCCAGAACAAGACCTACAACGCCGACGGGACCGTCACGAACTGCGGTCCCTGGGTGCAGATCGGACGGGAAGGATTGCCGCTGGTCAACGCAGGGCTGATCGGCGTCCAGGATCAATCGCTCTACCTGCGCACCACGCCCAAGACCGACGTCGAGAACTTCGCCACCTACTTCCTGAACCCGATCCTGGTGCGCGACGTCGAGTTCCTCGGCATCTACGCGGCGCTGGGCGTGCCCGATGCCACGGTGCAGAGCTTGAAGTCGAACCGCGTCGACATCCTCCAGACCATCAACCTGGACGACATCCCCACTCCCGGCGCTCACCACGTGCCCATCGAGGCAGGCAAGACTGGCGACGTTCTTCGCCTCGACATTGCCGTGGACTCCCAGTTCCCGAACGGCCGCATGATTCCCGGCGGCGTGCGGCCGAACAGCGAGCAGGTCGACGTGAGCGACACGCTGCTCACGGTGATTCTCTCGGGAGGCGCGATTCCACTCGGAGATGGTGTCGACTACAACGACAAGAACTACCTGGCCGAGTTCCCCTGGCTGGCGCTACCGCACCAGGGCCTCTTCGAAGGACACGGCGCCACCACGCCGTAACCGGCGCCTGCGAGAGCGCCCGCTCAGCGCGGCGGAGCCGCGGCCGATCCGGTCGTCGACTCCGCCGCGCATCGTCCATTCACGCAGGACGATCCCGCAGCGCACTGGGCGGAACCAATGCACGCACCGCCGCTCGGCACAGCAGCCGTGCACTTGCCGGAGATGCACACTCCGTCGCACGCGGGATGCCGCGCGTCGACGCCCAGCGGCTGGACGTACGTCGCTAGCGAATCCACGGCGCGCTCGCAAGCGGCACCGCGCGCGGCTGGCGCCGCGCACATGCCAGCGGCGTTGGGACCGACGCCACGGCAGTGGAACCCGTCGGCGCATTCGAGGTGGGAGCGGCAGCGCGCGCCGCTCGCGAGCTTGCCGCGCACGAGATCTCGACAGCTCGGTGGCGCCGGCGGCAGCACCGGAGCGACCCACTCGCAGCCGGCGAGCGCCGCCGTTGCGTCTGCGGCACAGCGATCGACGGCGCGGGGATCGAGCACGACGGCACCATCCCGCACGGCGGCGCTCAGCACCCGGGTGCATTCGAGCGCCAGTCCGGCGCTCGACGACTCGCCGCGACAGTTTGCTCGGCGCGACTGAGGCAGCGCATGCAGCACGTCGCAAAGCCGCGCGGCGGTGGGCTCGGATGCGGCGGAATCGCGTGGATAGAGCGGGTTCGCGCGTGGCTCTTCGCGGGCATCGGCGAGCGCGCCGCCGTCGACCATCTGACGGACGTCGGTGGCATTCGACGCACCCGGCTCGGGAGCGCGCGCGGCACAGGCGAGAGTGAACGACATCGCGAGCCGCAACGTGTTCCGCGCGACCTCGCGAAGAAGTCGCGGCCAGCGGCACTTGGGCTTCATCGAGAGGACTCCTCGTCGGGGGCGTACGAGCAGGTGCGACGGCGTGACTCGCAGTGTGTCGCTCGCGCCGTCGCGGCCGCAACCGTGCTGGTGACCCTGAGCTCGCGCGCCTTCGCTCACGACTACTGGATGGAGCCGACGTCCTTCCGGCCAAACCCGGGCCAGCTCGTGTGGATCAGCCATTTCGTGGGTCAGCGATGGAACGGAGACGCTGTGCCGCGCGAGCCGGATCGGATCGTGCGCTTCTTCGATCGCGGTCCAGGCGCCGAGATGGAGGTCCCCGGAATCGTCGATCCGGCGCTGCCTGCGGGGTTCTTGCGTTCGAACGACGCCGGGTTGCACTGGATCGCCTACGAAAGCGGCCCCAGCAGCGTCGATCTCGATGCTACGACCTTTGCGAAATACCTCGCGGAAGAAGGCCTGGACGTCATCGCGGACCAGCGAGCGGCGCGCGGCGAGAGCGAGCGAGGCGTGCGGGAGCTCTTCTCGCGGTGCGCCAAGCTCGCTCTCGAAGTGGGCTCGGGCGGCCCGCATCGACAGCCGACCGCCCCGCTCGGGCTCACCCTCGAGATCGTGCCCGAGCGCGACGTCCTGTCGCTCGCTGCCGGCGCTTCCTTGCCGGTGCGAGTCCTCTTCCGCGGCAAACCACTCGCGAAGGCGCTCGTGATCGCGCGGGAGAAGGGCGCGCCGGACGCGCCGATGAGCGTGCGTACCGACGCCCATGGACGCGCGAAGCTCGTTCTCGATCATCCCGGCGCGTGGCTCGTGAAGGTGACCGCGATGGAGCCCGCCGACCCGGACGCGGGCGCCGACTGGCGGAGCTATTGGGCGTCGATGGTGTTCGAGGTGGTGGAGCGCTGAGCGGTCACGAATAGCCTCGCGAAGCTCGGGCTTTTCCCTGGACCGGCGTCGCACCGGAAGTGCCGATCGGAGAGGTCTCGATCGCCTGCTCGTCGCAGCCGACCAGATGCTGGACGGTCGATACGACGCTACGCGCTCACGGAGCAGCGCTGGCGATGGCGGCGTAGGTGTCCCAGGCGAGCTTGTGCGACCCGTCGGCACGGACCAGGCCCCAGAAAGGCTCGACGGCCTGGAGCACGTACACGAAATGGTTCTGGATGTAGTCGATGTTGGTGAGGAGAAATCCGACGAGTGCCCCCACGTCGCCATTGTCGTAGGCATCGGCCACCAGCGCCAGATTGGCCAGGTCCTCGGGCGTGATCTCGACGGTGCTGGTCTCCGAGGTCTGGGTACCGAAAAGAAAGAAGCCGCTGGCCCCTGCGGCGATGGCGCCATCGAACGCGGTCTGCACGTAGTCGGCTTGCTGCTCCTCGTCGAAGCCTTCGACGGCTGGGCCGGTGGGGTAGCCGGTCTCGACCACCACGATCGGCATGCCGCAGCTCTCACCCTGAATTCGCGCCACGCGCTCGCCCACCGCGGCTCCCGCAACGGGCGACGCGCGGTAGTAGTTCGGGTACGCGTCCATCCCCAGGAAATCCATCTCCAAGCGCCACTGCTGGATGCTCGCGAGCCAGGTTGGCTGAAGCAGGAACTGCATCAGCTCGTCGGAGATGTCGGTGTGAAAGTTCAGGGTGGTGAGCGCCGTGGGATCGGCGTCTCTCACCGCCAGCCGCAGTGTCTTCAGGATCTGGGTGACGTAGGCCCAGTCCTGCCACGCGGAGCCGAACGCTTCGAGGAGGCTCGGCGAGCGCCAGCCCCAGAGCGCGGTGAGAAACGCTTGATTGAGCTCGTTTTCGGTCTGCCAATACGCGATGCGGAATTCGCCCGGCGCGTCCAGGTGGCCGTCGTGGTCGTAGCGTTCCACCGTGGCGCGCGCCGCCAGGTAGATGCGTGCCAGGTACTCGTCGCGCCCCAAGTGATCGGGATCGGCAGGCTGGTCGGGCGCCGCCGCCAGCCTCGGCAGCGCACCCACGTAGCCGTGGCCGACGATCGGCACCGGCACCAGCCCACCGGCGAGCATGCCGCCGATCTCCGCGTCGAAGCTCGACCACGTGTGTCCCACGATGTAGTCGTCGATCCGCTCCGGATGGTTGCGGAGCTCGTCCACCGTGAGCCCGAGCGGACTCACGGTGGGCTCGATTTCGCGCCAGGCCAGTGTTGGGCGCGTGTAGCGCACCCCCAGCTCCTGCGCGATCGGGACCACGGTCGCCGGCGTCTGCGACAGGCCGATCATCCGCTCCGGCAGCGTGATGGGATGGAAGTCGGGTGGGCAGGTGGGCGTGCAACCGCTCGGCGCGCAAACGAAACCGAGAATGACGAGCACGAAGGTAGGCAGGCGCGGATGGCGTGCGGGGGCGTCCTGAGACATGAATCCATGATACGGACCTCGGTCGTGCGGCGCATCCGCCCGGTCCCGGCTCGCGCCGGGCTCATGGATCTGGAAGAGCTGCCGATGACGGAGCTGATGGCCCCGACAGCGCAGCCGAACCCCGCACCTCCACCCAATCGGCCGCACCGCCGCGCCTTCGACGATGCGTTGGCGGCGCTGGTGGTGGTGAGTGTGCTGGGCAACATCGCCATCAGCCACCGCCTGGTCGCCGTCCACACCCGCGCGACGGCGCTCGCCACCGAGATCGCCGAGCTCGGCCGGCTCGCCCACGAGGTCGACGAGCCCGGCAACGACGTGTTCTCGAGCCGAGAGGTCGAGCGCGAGCGCAATCGCCTCGACGCGGTGGTACCTCGCTTCGATGCTGCGCTGGCGCGCCTCGCGAGCGCGAGTTTCGTCGCGGCGGCGGACGTCGACACCACGCGAAAGGCGATGCAAACGCTGGTGGGACTCGCCCGCGAAGTGCTGGAACAGGTTCCCGGCGGCGACCTGAGCCGGGCGGCGGAGCTCATGGCGGCGATGGACCGCGCCAATGCCAGGCTCGCCACCGTGCTCGCCGCCACCCACTCGCAGCTTCTGGCGGCCCGTCCTGTCGAGGTGAAGGCCGTCCCCGCTTCCGATCCCAGCGCGCTCTCCCTCTCGCTCGCGGATCCGCCCTCCGACACCGCCCGCCGCCGAGACGCACCGAGCCCCGCGCGGCGCGCCGCTTGAGCCCGTCCATCCGGGTGCGTCGAGCCCCCGCGTTGCACCGAGCGCCACGCGGGCGGTGCTCGCGCGTTCAGAGATGCGCACCTTGCGGTTCCGTGCGAGCGCTGATTAGAGTCGATCGCGAATGAGGAGGATGCTTCGCATGGGTTTGCTCGACGGCCTGAGTCGATTGCTGGGACGCAAGGAACGCGATTGGGACGCGGCGTTCCCGTACCAGAAGGGCTATCAACCACCCACACCGCCGGTAGCCCCGCCCAGTGGCGCGGAGGTGAGCCCGGCGCCGAGCCCGAGCGCCGCACCGACGGCTGCCGCCGCTCCTGCCGCGTTCGTGTCGCTGGGATCGATGGGTCTGAGCGCAGCGGCGCCACCCAAGCAGCGGCAGGTGGTCCAGGCACCCGCCACCGTCGCGACGCTCGGAGCCGCGACGGAATCCGAAGCGAAGGGCGACCCGAGCGCGATCCGCATCAAGGCCGAGCCCCAGCTCTCGGGGGACGCGTGCAAGTTCATGGCGAGCCGGCCGATCTTCCCAGGTCGCTCGTGGTACTTCGCGGGGCCGGGCGTGACGCAGGGCTCGGTTCTCGCCGACAAGCTCTTCGCGTTCGAGGGCATCGACTCGGTGCTGATCGACGACTCCACCGTCACCGTGACGCGGAAGGCGAAAGAAGGCGATTGGAAAGCACTCGCCGTCGAGATCGGTGCCTGCATCCGCGGCCAGCTCGAGAGCGGAGAGGCTGCGGTGGCAGGCATGATCACCGAGAAGATCCCTGCCGAGGACGAGATCCGCACACAGATCCAGCAAGTCATCGACCTCGAGGTGAACCCCGGCGTCGCGGCGCACTCGGGCCACATCAGCCTCACCGCGGTGCGGGGAAACAGCGTCTACATCAAGATGGGCGGCGGCTGTCAGGGCTGCAGCGCTGCCGACCTGACACTCAAGGAAGGCATCCACCGCTCGTTCCGCAACGCGGTGCCGTACGTGGGTGCAATCTACGACGAGACCGATCACAAGGCCGGGCTCAACCCGTACTTCCGCTGAGCGGCCGAGCACGAGGAGCGCATGCCGCGGGTGAACAGGTTCGAGGTGGAGATCCAGACCGGCGCCCAGGGCAGCGCGGGGCCGGTGAAGTTCGATTTCAACGGCCACACGATGGAGTTTCCCAAGCCCGAAGGGGGCACCGGCGCGGGCGAGACCTTTCGCGGCGCGTTCGACGCGAGGAGCTTCGCCCACAGCGTCGCGCTCGTCGGACCCACCGAAGGCAAGTGGCAGATCGCGCGGCTCGCCATCACGTACAACTGCGACAATGCCGCGCCCTACGTCGTGACCTTCGAGAACCTCGAGCTCGACGACAGCATGGCGCTCGACATCTGGCGCGCGCCGCCGCTCGCGACGTTCGACGTCTGAGTTTCTGGGGGGGGGGGGGGGGGGCCCCCCCCCCCCCCCGCCCCCCCCCCCCCGGGCCCCCCCCCCCCCCCCCCCCCCCCGCGGGGGGCGCGCCCGCCGCCGCGGGTCCCACCCCCAAGTCGCTGCGCTTCGCTTGCGGCTCGCCTGCCGGCTCGCGGAGTGACTGACGGCGAGCGCGGAGACCGGGGCGCAGATCGGTCGGCACGGTCCGTGATCTGGGGCGTTTCACGCCCCCCGCAAATCCGTCGTGCGGCTCGGGGCGAGTAGTGCGCGTCGAGGGACCGACGCGCCTCTACTCCCACATCGACTCGCCTGGAGGGCGGCCCGTCCCTCGGCCGCCGCAACCATTCGCAGCGAACCCAAGATGGGTGACGAGAGCCCTGCACCTACCGCCCCCAGCCGGGTCAGCTCTCGGTCACGATCAACTGCTCCAGCCTCCACCGATCGCGGCCAAGTCAGCACCGGCCCCACGCCGGAGGCGCACTTCGGCGCGGCTCACGCCCGCGGCAGACTGCTCCGCGCGGGGCGCCGGACCGCTATGCTCGAGCCCGGGCTGAATTTCGGTCGGTGACCATGGGCACGTTCGATTTCGACGATTACCTGGAACGCATCCTCACCGCGCGCGTTTACGACGTGGCGGTGGAAACGCCACTCGAGCGTGCGGCACGACTTTCGGCGCGGCTCGGGAACAGCGTGCTGCTCAAGCGCGAGGACCTACAGCCCGTCTTCTCGTTCAAGATCCGCGGCGCCTACAACAAGCTTTCGCGGCTTCCCGAGGCCGTGCGAGCCCGGGGGGTGATCGCCGCATCGGCCGGAAATCACGCCCAAGGGGTCGCGCTCGCGGCACGGCGGCTCAAATGTCGCGCCGTCATCGTGATGCCGGTCGGGACGCCACGGATCAAGCACGAGGCGGTCGCGGCCCTGGGCGGCGAGGTGCTGCTCCACGGCGAGACTTTCCACGAGGCGGCACTCCACGCGCGCAAGCTCGCCCAAGAGAGCGGGATGGAGTTCATCCATCCCTACGACGATCCCGACGTCATCGCCGGCCAGGGCACGATCGCGCTCGAGATGCTGCGTCAGCACCGCGATCCGATCGATGCGATCTTCGTGTGCGTCGGCGGCGGCGGCCTGGCGAGCGGCATCGCGCTCTACGTGAAGCGGCTTTACCCGAACGTGCGTGTGATCGGTGTCGAGCCCGAGGATGCGCCGACTCTCCACGCGGCGCGCGCCGCCGGCCATCCCGTGGATCTGCCCGACGTCGGTCGCTTCGCCGACGGTGTCGCGGTGAAGCGGATCGGCGACGAGACCTTCCGGATTTGCCGCGCGCTCCTCGACGAGGTCCTGCTCGTAAGCACGGACGCGATCTGCGCTGCGATCAAGGACGTGTTCGAGGACACGCGTTCGATCCTCGAGCCAGCGGGAGCGCTCGCGGTTGCCGGCCTCAAAGCCTGGTGCGCCCGCGAGAACGTCCACGATGCCACGTTGGTGGCGATCGCTTCCGGCGCCAACATGAACTTCGACCGGCTGCGTTTCGTGGCGGAGCGCGCCGAGCTGGGCGAGCAGCGCGAGGCCGAGCTGGCGGTGACGATCCCCGAGCGCCCCGGCGCCTTCCTGAGCCTGAGCCGGGTGGTCGGCGATCGCGACGTCACCGAGTTCAACTACCGCCGCTCGGACGCTCGCAGTGCGCACGTATTCGTGGGCGTCGCCGTGCGCGGCGCCAGCGAAACCGCGGCTCTCTGCACGCAGCTCGCTGACGCAGGATTCGGCGTCCTCGATCTCTCGACCAACGAGCTGGCGAAGAACCATCTCAAGCATCTCGTCGGCGGCCACAAATCGTTCGACGACGGTGAGCGGCTCTACCGTTTCTCGTTTCCCGAGCGGCCCGGGGCGCTGCGGCGCTTCCTGGAACACCTCTCGCCACACTTCGACATCAGCCTCTTCCATTACCGGAACCACGGCGGCGACGTGGGACGGGTGCTCGCCGGATTTCGGCTGGAGCCGGGTCGCGAGCAAGCGCTCGCCGCGCATCTCGCGGCGCTCGACTACCCTTACGTCGACGAGACCGAGAACCCGGCCGCGGCACTCTTCCTCGCGTGATCGCGCGCACCGGCGCGCGCGGCCCATCGAGGTGACGCATGAAGGCGATGGTCCTCGAAGCGCCGGCGCCAATCCATTCGCGTCCGTTGCGCCTGGTGGAGCTGCCGGATCCCGTGCCCGGTCCCGGAGAGATACGCGTGCGCGTTCGCGCTTGCGCGATCTGCCGCACCGATCTGCACGTGATCGAAGGTGAGCTCGCCGAGCGCCGGACACCGCTGGTTCCCGGCCATCAAGTGGTAGGCGTCGTGGAATCGTTAGGACCGGGCGCGACACGATTCGCCGTGGGCACCCGCGTGGGCATCGCGTGGCTGCGCCGCACCTGCGGCTCGTGCCGGTACTGCGCGAGCGGCAAGGAAAATCTCTGCGAGGGCTCCGAGTACACCGGCTGGACCCACGACGGGGGCTACGCCGAGTTCGCGGTCGTCGACGAGCGCTTCGCGTATCGCCTCCCGGAGGCGTTCGGCGATCGTGAAGCGACGCCGCTGCTTTGCGCGGGAATCATCGGCTACCGCGCGCTGGCGCGCAGTGGGCTCGCGCAGGGCGGGCGCCTCGGGATCTACGGGTTCGGATCGTCGGCGCACATCGTCCTGCAGCTCGCACGCGCGCGGGGATCCGAGGTGTACGTGTGCACGCGCGGCGAATCGCACCAAGCGCTGGCGCACTGCCTCGGCGCCACGTGGGTGGGTGGCACCACCGATGCGCCTCCCGTGAAGCTCGATGCCGCGATCAACTTCACGCCGGTCGGCAACGTGGTCCCCGCCGCGATGGCCGCCCTCGACAAGGGCGGCGTGCTCGCGTGCGCCGGGATCTACATGAGCGACGTGCCACCGCTTCGCTACGAGAGCGAGCTCTTCTACGAGAAGGAAATCCGCAGCGTCACCGCCAACACGCGCGCCGACGGCGAAGGGTTGCTCGCGGAGGCGGCGGCGATCCGTCTCCGCCCCCAGGTCACGACCTTCGCGCTGGAGGAGGCGAACGACGCCTTGGTTCGTCTCGCCGACGATCGCATCGACGGCACCGGCGTGTTGGTGATCGATCCCGCCGCCGGCTGATTCACCGGCCAGAGCTCGAAGTCACCCGCCTGAGGGAGCGCACGTGGGTCGTGCGCGAAGCCGTAGGGGCGGGCGGGATCGCGCCCACGGTCGCGATCGCTGCGAGGCCGCCAACACGCTCGAGATGTCTCAGGTCATCGGCGAGGTCCCGGTCATCGCGCCCAGGATGCGGGGTCTTCGACGAGCCGTTTCAAGAGCTCGAGGGAGCGTGCGCAGTAGAGGCCATCCTCGATGCGCTCGTCGTAGCTCCACCGCACCTTGCACACCGTGCGGGGCTCGATGCGCGTCTCGTCGATCACCACCGGGATGGTCTCGATCTGCCCCATGACGCCGAAGATCGGGCAATTCCCGTACTCGTAGAGGTGGTGGAAGCCGCCGCCCATCTTGAGGCTGCCGAGGTTCGCGAGGAAGACCGACGTGTACATCGGATCGGGCTCGAGCAGGACGCGCGGCGCGAGATTGTAGAAGTCGAGCAACCGCAGCAAGCGCACCGCCAAGCTGAGCAGGAAACGCGGCAGCTTCAGGAACACCGCGAGCTCCTTGTCCACCTGCGTGATCTTGTCGGACTTGGCGTCGCCGATGCCGCTCACCACGCGCCGCACCATGTCACCGAACGGCTCGTTCGCTTCGAACGCTAGCTTCACCACCTGCAGCGGCGCTTCGTCGTCGAACTTCTTCTTGGCGGCGAAGGAGAGGTAGATCCCGTTGCGTTGGTAGATCCGCTCACCGGAGACGAAGCGATTGAGGCGGGGGCGCTCGGTGAGCAGCCGCGCCAGCGCACCCAAGAGTACGTGGAAAATCGTGATGCGCTGATCAGGCGGGTGCGAGCCGTTCCACGCCGCCACGAACGGCAACGTTCGGGTGACGTCGATCGTTTGCTCGAAGTAGACGGCCGACTCGTTCCGGCCGCGCATCAAGAACGGGACGATACGGCGATAAGGCGGAACGTCGGTGCAGAGCGTTCCGTCGAAGCGTGGAAGAGGCATGCGTGCCCCCGAAGGTGACGATCGGAAGAGAGCTCAGGATCCCGCCGGCGGTCGTCTACGCCGGTGACGACGAGGAGCATGGAGCAGCGAAGGGCGGCCGAAAAGGCCGCCCTTCGGTTCGAGCGCGAGCTCGCGAGCGAGGCGCGTCAGGGAGTCGCAGGCGCCGTCTGAGGCGGCGCCTTGGGCATGTTCTTCTGCATTTGCTCGAGCTGCTTCCGGAGTTGCTCTTGGAGTTGCTTCATCTGCTCGGGCGACATCTGCGGCTTGCCACCCGCGGCTCCTGGCTGACCGGCAGCAGCACCCGCGCCGGCACCCGCTGCGCCTGCGAGGCCCGAGAGATCCGGGAGCTGCATCTTGTTGTAGCCCTCGGGAAGCTCGAAGAGCGCCGCGTCTTGCTTCCCGATCTTCACGTTCTTGAGCTCCATCACCACCTCGCCGCCGTGGCTCGGCGAGGTCTTCATGCGCATGGGGATGTTGTCCTTGGAGAGCCAGATCTCGCCCTCGAATGCGTGCCCTTCGGGAGTGGAGGCGGCGATCGTCACCTTCGAATGCGTGGTATCGACCCCGTTGACCTCTTCCTTGCCGATCTTCTCGAGCTTGGCGTCGTGGCTCTTCCAGAAGCTCTGGAGGTCGTCCTTCTTCGCGACCTTGGGATCGTCGGCACTGAACTCCATGTAGGACTTCGTCGAGGGCATGATCGTCCACACGAGCTTCTTGTCGCGGCGGTTGATCACGACGTTCTGCATGGCCCCCATGTTCACGTCCTGGCGGCTCTTCTCACCCGATTGGTACATCTTGCCGGTGATCTCCATCGGCTGACCCGGCGCCGCTCCGGGTGTCGGTGGCGCACCCATGCCGCTGATCCGAGTCAGCGAATCGGCCGAGAAGTCCACCTTGGGCGTGGGGAACTCGTCGGCGGTGGCGCGGCCGCCGATGACGAGGCTTGCGCCGAGGAAAGCGGTCGCAACGAACCGCGCTCTGGGGATGCACCTCATGGGTATGGATCCTTTCGTGTGGATGCGTGGAACGCATCGGCGACGGCTGAGGGCGCGCATCATAGCAAAGGCTCGATCACCACGGCCGCGCCGCTTCGCGCCGACTCGAGAAGCGCGTCGAGCGCCGCCATGTTCCGGACGGCGTCCTCGATCGGCCAGCGCGGTGGCTCGCCGGAGCGCACGGCGGTAGCGAAGTCGGCGACCTCGAGGGCGTAGCTGTCGCCGAGCGCACACGACACCCATTCCGCCTTGCCGCCCCGGATCAAGTGAAAACCGTCGCGCGGGAACCACGGAGAGTCGAGCACGATCGTGCCCCGGGACCCCACGATCTCCGCGTGCGCCCGCTCGTCGGCTTCGATGCTGGCGCTCACCTGTGCCAGCGCACCGCTCGGGAACTCGAGGATGCCGGTGATCGTGTCGTCCACCTCCGAGAACCGCGCGCGCGCCATGGCGCGTACCGGCTCTTCCCCGGTGACGAGCCGCGCCAGGTTCACGGGATAACAGCCGACGTCGCGCAACGAACCACCGCCCAGCGCCGCCGACGCGGGGATCTCGCTGCGATCGTCGAGCAAGAACGTGAACACGCTCGACACGAGCCGGATCGAGCCGATCTCGCCGGCTGCGACGAGTTGCGCCAACCGCTCGTAGAGCGGGTGGTGGCGATACATGAAGGCTTCCGCCACCAGCCGTCCCGTGCGTCGCGACGCCGCAGCCACGGCGCGCGCCTCGGCCGCGCTCACCGTGAGCGGCTTCTCGCAGAGCACGGGGTATCCGGCCTCCAGCGCGCGAATCGTCCATTCGGCGTGGAGCGCGTTGGGCAGCGGGTTGTACACCACGTCGATCTCTTGGCTCGCCAGCAGCTCAGCGTACGCGCCGAACGCGCGCGGAACGTCGAGTTGCAACGCGAACGTGCGCGCCTTGTCCTCGCTACGGCTCGCGACCGCCGCGACGCGGTTGCCCGGCACGCTGCCGATCGCCGCCACCATCCGGCGCGCGATCGTCGCGCATCCCAGAACTCCCCAGCGCAACTCGCCGTTGCCGGTGCTCATCCCGATCTCGCCCAGCTCGCCGTTCCGCCGCGCGCTCGGCGCGCGTGGTCCCGAGCGGCACGCTAGTCGCCGGCAATTCCCGAATCAACGACGGCCGACCCCTCGTCGCGGTCAGCGCTGCACGCCACCGACGGGCCGGAGGTCACCGACGTTCCGCGCATGTCGTCGAACGCCTCGCGCCCACTCGAACACCAATCGGTGTTCCGCACGCTCCCAACCTGACGCCGTTCTGTTTGGCGGAAATTGATTCTCAATGAGTCTCCACGGGAGACTTCTTATTCCCTCGCCCGCTGAGTCGCCACGGCCGCAGCACGGCTATCGATGCGCGCCCCACCCGGCGTCGCCGCGCCAGCCACGACCCAGATTCCGCTAGTGGATCCCGACTCAGCTCGCGGGCACTCCGATCGCGCGCTCGCTCAGCACAAGCGCACGCGTCGCCAGTTCCGTCGTCCAGGCGGACACTGGAAGGCGTCGCTCCGATTCCAACCACACCGTGGCGCACGCGGTGCCGATCCGCGAGCGCCAATCGACCTCGGGCTCGCGCTCGAATAGCGGGTGGAACCGATCGTGGGTCGTGACGCGGGTGACCGCACTACCGGTAGTCTGGATGCGTTGCGACCATGATCTGAAGCCACGTCATCGAGCACCGCTTCGCCAACGTACGCAGCCCCATGGATCGCCTCGGAAGTCGAACCGCCCAATACCCGCTACCCCGGTCTCCGTAACGCGGCTCCCGTCCGACCCCCGCCTCGCGCTCCCCTCCGAAATCGCTGGCTCGGCGCACAGTTGCGTCGCACCGCCCTCTCCGGGCAGAATCCCCGCTACGCGGGCGAAG
>CAYVDO010000204.1:5217-14294 GCA_964450125.1 uncultured bacterium | reverse complement strand
GTGCAAGACGCGTGGAGGGCCGCGCTCTGTCGCGGCCGCAGCGCGACGATCGTGAATGATGCAGGCTAGGAGCTGCGGCCCGCGAGCAGCCAGGGATCGACGAGCACGCCCTCGGGTGGCGCTCGGAAGGCCTCTGCGGGGCTGCCCGGGCCGGCACCCGGCGCGACCCAGTGCGCAGGAACGTTGCCGAAGACACGAGCGGGTGGCTGCAGCGGCTGTCGGCGCGGATCGAGCTCGGCGGGGGTGTTCGGGTCGAGGGCGAGCGCCTCGATCGACAGGCCGCCCTGACCGTCCGCGTGATGGCAGCCGCGGCAGAACGAATTCGACGTGGAGTCGGGGCGTGGCACGCCGGCGCGCAGCGGGCCCTCGGGGAAGTTGATCGCTTCGCGGACGCTGCTCGTGCCCAGCGGGCGGTTTCGGAGGTTCGCCGCGTAGTCGGTCGAGTAGTCGTGGAAGCACGCGTAGCTCGCGCCGCCGTCTCCGTCGCCGGACGCTAGGGCGATCTCGGCGTGGGCCCACGCCGGGTAGCGGCCGGCGATCTCGCGCCAGCCGTCGTTGTCGTCGACGCGCACGAGGGTGCCGAAGGCGTGGTTGCAGGCGACCTCGGGGTTCACGGCGTGAGCGAGCACCTTGAGCTCGTCGATCCAGCCTTCGAAGCCCGGGCGCACGGAGCCGGAGAGACCGATGGTGAACGCGCCGGGCGCCATCGTGAAGAGCGGCGTGCCCGTCTCGAAGCGGTCGAGCGGGAAGCCGTCGTGGAGCAGGGTTACCTGGCGGTTTCCGCGCGTGAGGCGCAGTGCGAGGTGGAACCAGCCCGAGCCAGGCCCGCCGGTGGGCAGCTCGACCTCGTGCACGGTCTCGTCGCCCACGAGGTACTGCACCGTCCTGCCGGCGAGGGCGACCTCGGTACCGTCCGGGAAGCGCGCGACGGTGCGCGGCGCGTCGTCGCGCGCGCGCGAATCGAGGTGGATGGCGACGAACCAGTCGGTCTCGTCGATGGCGCGCGTCTGCGCGGGGACGTCGTACGTGACGGTGTCGTGCCCGTCGAGCCAGAAGCCCTTGCCCTTGATGCCGCCGATCGCCGTCGGTTCGACGCGCCCCGTGCCGGCCGCGACGAGCCCGTAGCTGGGCACCTTCCAGCCGAGCGAGGTCGCGGCGTTCTGGAGGTGGATCTCCTCGACCGCGTCCGGGACGAGGACGTAGAGCTCCTCGAGCAGGCGGATCGGAGCGAGCAAGACGCGCGTCTGACCGTTCCAGTACTTCGGGATGCTGTAGGTGGCACCGTTCGGGTCGCGCAGCTGCGTGATCGACCCCTGCATGTTCGAGACGATGAAGGCGTCCGGGTCGAGATAGTCGTCGAAGACGATCTCGTCGGTACCGAGCCCCGTACCCATCACCCACACGACGTCGCGCGGGGTCACTGGGCGCGCCTTCGCCTGGTGGTTGTGCAGGTTCTCCATCGAGTCGAGGATGTTCTCGTTGCCCGAGAAGCCGGGCGGCCTCCGGTTGGTCGGGCCGGGGCCGCCACGTCCCCCGCCGATCCGCACCTCGACGTCGTCCCCCTCGGCGTCACTGTAGAGCGACACCAAGGGGTGCCCGAGTGGGTCGACGGGCGCCGCCCAGACGAGGTTGTTGATGAGCGCGTCGAGGTGGACGAGCTTTCCGTGCGTCCAGAGCCCCGCCACCATGAAGCCGCGGTCCCAGTCGGTCTGCTCGCCGTACTGCTCGCAGCCCTCGGTCACGCAGCGGCGCGGGAACGCCACGTCCGACTGCTCGGCGATGCGCCCCGGCACGGCGGCGATGAAGACGTTCGTGCCGGCGCGATCGACCCACGGGTACGTGCCGCCCATGTCCTCCCCGTCCTCGATCGGGTTGCCCTGGGTGTCGCGGAAGGGATACGCCGCGAGCCCGTAGCGAGCCTTCATCCGCGGGTCGAACGGCGCGTGGGACATGGGCGTGTAGGTCGTCCACCCCGTGACGTCGCACGGCTCGGCATCGTCGGGCAGCAGGTAGTAGCCGAGCTCGTATTGGCGGACGAGCGTCTCGCCGGTCTCCGGGTTGGTCCAGCCGCGCGGGGCGCCGCCCGCGCGACCGGACAGGAGACGGCCATCGGAGGTGACCGAGAGCTCCGGGAAGTCGTTCGTGAGCGGCAGGAAGCTCCCCTTCACGGGCGTGCCGAAGTGCGCCTCCACGAGGCGCGCTTCCGCCGTCTTCGGGTTCGCGACCTCGACGTGCATGGGCGTGCCCCAGAACTGGGCGCCGAGGATACTCTCGGAGGTCGTGTTGACGAGCGTGATGTCGTAGCAGTCGTGCGCCGAGTCGGGGCCGCAGGGATAGGGGTTGGACGTTCCGTTCGGACCGAGGCCGGGTGCGTCGCAGAGGGCCGTGTGGCCGTGCGCCATTCCGCCCATCTCGGGCGGGAACGTGAGCTGGGCCGGAGTCGTGTCGGCGAGAAGCTCCGGTCCGGGCGGCCCCGTGAGGATCGGGCTCGCGAGCTTCTCCGGCGCGAAGAGGTAGACGTTCAGCACGCCGGCGCCTTGCACCTGCGCCGCGACGCGACCGTCGATCGTCGTGCGATGCCCGGGCACGTACGGGTGGGTGAAGCGGACGTCGTCGTCGATCATGGACGTGTCGCGCAGGATCGCCGGTGCTTCGGGACGTTGATCGGAGACGCAGGCCGTGCCCACGAAGGACCCGAGCAGCGCGGCGATCGGGAGGAGTCGGCGGGCGGGCTTCGATCGGTGCATCGGCATCCAGGTGGTTGGAAGGGGACGGAGGGTCGGTCGGATCTGGGGGGTGCCGAACGATGTTGCCATCTGAGAACGCATAGTGTCAAATGAGCCGTATGCACACGACGACCACGAATGAGGCCGTGGAGGGCCGAATCTACGGTGGGCTGAGCCCCGCCGAGCGCAAGGTTCGCCGTCGCGACGCGTTCCTACGCGCCGGGTTCGAGGTGTTCGGCACCTCGGGCTTCCGCACCGCAACCGTGCGCGGGCTCTGCCATCGGGCGGGGCTGGCGACCCGGTACTTCTACGAGTCGTTCGACCACATGGACGACCTCCTCGCAGCCGTCTTCGAGGAGTGCATCGCGGACTTTCGCCGCCGCCTCGCGGCGACCTTCGGCAGGACGGAGCTAGCCGCAAACCCCCAGGCGATGATCCGGGCAGGCCTCGAGTGCTTCTTCGAGTGGGTGGAGGATCCCCGTGTTGCACGCGTGTGCTGGCGCGAGGTCGTCGGGGTGAGCCGGCCGCTCGACGACCTGTCGCGAAAGGCGCTGCAGGGCTTCGCGCCGATGCTCGTCGAGTTGGCGCGTGCGGTGTATCCGGATTCCGAGATCGACGATGCCGAGGCCGAGGTCACCGCGGTCGCGGTCACCGGCGCGCTCGCACAGGCGGCCGTGCGCTGGCACCAAGGCAAGCGACGCATCTCCCGCGAGACGATGGTCGCTGCGACCTCGCGCGTGCTCGTCGGCATCCAGCTGACGATCGAGGCGGATCGTGCCGCGCGCTGAATCGATCTGTGCGGCTCGCGGCGCGCTCGCGGCGCTCGTCCTCGCGATCACCGCGTGTGGCGACTCGTCGAGCAGCGGGCCCGCGCGCGCGGGAGCGACCATCACCCGGACGCAAACCTCGCTCGGCACTGCCCAAGGCGTCGTCACCCCTTCAGGCGTGGTCGCGTTTCTCGGGCTGCCCTACGCCGAGCCACCGGTGGGGGGCTTGCGCTTCGCGCCACCCGTTCCCGTGCGTGCTTGGGCCGAAGAACCGCTCGATGCGGGCGCGTTCGGGCCGGCGTGCCCGCAGCCCGTCGAGCCGGGCCAGCAGATCTACCTCGCGCAAGACGAGTCGTGCCTCACGCTCAATGTCTGGACCCCCTCGGCCGACGACCGACGTCGCCCGGTCATGGTCTGGATTCACGGTGGGGGCTGGATCTACGAGGGCACGGAGGATCCGCTCTACTCTGGCGCACCGCTCGCCGCGCGTGGCGACGTCGTGGTCGTGAGCGTCGAGTATCGCCTCGGCGCGTTCGGCTTCAGTCACTTCCCCGAGGTGCCGGGCAGTGGCAACGCCGGCATCCTGGACCAGCGGCTCGCGCTCGAATGGGTGCGCGACCACATCCCGGAGTTCGGGGGCGACCCGGACGACGTGACGATCTTCGGCGAGTCCGCCGGTGGCGCGAGCGTGGGCGCGCTCATGGGCCTGCCGGGCGCCAGCGCGCTCTTTCGCCGGGCGATCGCGCAGAGCAACGTGGCTTCCCTCACGCGATCCGCGGATCACGCGACGCGGATGAGCCAGCAGCTCCTGGCGGCGGCCGGCGCCGGTGACGTCGCCGCGTTGCGCGCGCTCTCGTGGC
This sequence comes from uncultured bacterium, assembly GCA_964450125.1. Taxonomy (GTDB): domain Bacteria; phylum JADJOY01; class JADJOY01; order JADJOY01; family JADJOY01; genus JADJOY01. The sequence goes on along the minus strand of CAYVDO010000204.1, from coordinate 9,941 downwards.
CCGAGTTGCTCGACGCCCAGAACGCCGTCCTGGCGCAGAACCTCGTGGAGGATTTCGTCTACGGTCCCACGTTCGAGGGCGACGTCTTCCCGGTGCACCCGCTCGACGCGGTCGCGGCGGGCTCCGCCGCTCACGTCCCGCTGCTCACCGGGAACAACCGGGACGAGGCGCGCGCGTGGATGATGGAGATGGACTTCCTCACCTGGCCGATCCTGGTCCCCGGGGCGACCCTCGCGGCGGCGGCGGTGTTGACCGAGCCGGGGTTGCGCCCGGGCGTCACCATCGCCGAGGCCACCCAGGTCTACACCCGCAACCACCCGGGTCTCGCGCCCAACCTCGTGTCGCTCGCGGTGCTGACCGACGTCTTCTTCCGCATGCCCGTGCTGCGCTTCGCCGACTCCCAGCTCCGCTTCCAGCCCGACCACGTGTTCGTCTATCGCTTCGACTGGGAGACCCGCAGCTCGACCCGTCCGGAGCTCGACGTCGGTGCGTTGCACGGGGCCGAGCTCGGCTTCGTGCTCGGCGCACCCGAAGGCTGGCCCGAGATCTACGGCAACGGGGGCGTGGACGCACCCAGAGGTCTCGTCGAGATCATGATGGACGCTTGGCTCGCGTTCGCGAAGACGGGTGATCCGAGTCATGGGAGCCTGCCCGACTGGCCCGCCTACGACGAGGCGAGCCGGCCCACGATGATCTTCGACGTGGAGGAAGGCACCTCGACCAGCGCTCCCGCGTTCGACCCGGACGCCCGAACCCGCGAGGTGTGGGCCGAGTAGGCCCGACGGGTCCCTGCGGACATGGTCGCCCGGTGGCCGATGCAGGGTTCCCGGGGCGTCACCGCGATCGCGGCCTTCGCCGTCGTGGGTCACGGCCCCGCCGAGCTCTTCTTCAGCGTTCGTCGGGCCATCACCCTGCAGCGCTTCGCCCAGGCGCTCGCGAGCCTCGTCGTCGATCACCCGCCCCACGAACGGAGTGCACGATGAGACGCCTGATCCCCACCGTCGCGCTCGCGCTCCTCCTCGGCTGTGGCGGCGAGGGCGGGGGAGTTCCCACGGAGCTCCTCCTCGAGGGCGATGGGATCATGGTGCGCCTGGCTGGCACGCCGCCCGTCCTCACGATCTCCCGGGCCGACGGCGAGGTCGTTCTCGAGGAGCTGCCCGCCGCCGATCCCTCCGCGGTCTATGGGCCAGCGGGGATCCAGGACGGCGAGGTCACCCGGCCGACGACCTTGTCGTCATGGTTCTTCCCCGAGGTCGCCGTGGGACCGGTACGCCGGCCGGTCGCGATCCGCTCCGTCGAGACCTCCGATGACCGCGTCGAGGCGATCCTGTCTCTCCCCGACGGGGACCCCGGACCCGACCGGCAGATCCGGTTCACGGCCGAGGCGGTGGGCGCGGGGGCGGTCCGGATTCGCTACGAGCCGGTGCTCGCGTTCGGCGAGCGGCTCACCGATCTCCGTCTCTTTGCCTCCCAGAGCTTTCGCTGCGGTGCCGATGAGCGCTTCTACGGCCTCGGCCATCGGCCGGACTCCCCCGAGCACCGGGGCCACACCCGCTACAACTGGACCGAGGAGGGGGGCATCGGGCTCGGGCCGGGCGCGCCGCTCGGACCCCACAACCCGCTGCCCAACGGCCCCTCGACCACGTACTTCCCGATTCCCTACTACGTGTCGAGCGAGGGCTATGCGCTCGAGCTCGACTCGACGGCGCGGTCGCTCTTCGAGCTCTGCTCGGAACGCGAGGACGCGATCCGGCTCGAGACCTGGGAGCCGGCGATCGGGATCACGGTGATCGTCGGCGAGCGGGGACCCGGCGGCATCGTCGACCCTCTCGAGGTCCTGGAGCGGGCTTCCGCGGTCCTCGGCCGACCCGAGCCGCCGCCTCGCTGGATCTTCGCCCCCTGGAACGATGCCATCCAGGGATCCGCCGAGGTCCGCCGGGTCGCCGCGGTCCTCCGCGACAACGACATCCCCTCGAGCGTGATCTGGTCGGAGGACTGGAGCGGGTCGGCCCCCACCGACACCGGAATCACCCTCGTGCCCGACGGCTGGATCGACCGCGCGGTCTATCCCGACGTGGAAGTCCTGGCGGACGAGCTCCACGACCAGGGCTTCCGCTTCCTCTCCTACTATTACCCCTACCTGATCGAGGGGACGGAGGACCACGACACGGCCCGGCGCGAGGGCTACCTGCTCCGCGACGCGAACGGGAAGGAGCTCCGTTTCTTCTGCGTTCGCGACATCGTGGGCCAGCCGGACCTCAGTCTTCCGCGGGCCCGGGAATGGATGAAGGATCGCCTCCGCAGATCCCTGGCCCTCGGCTTCGACGGGTGGATGGCCGATTTCGCGGAGTACACCCCCTTCACCGCGCTCGCGAGCGACGGCACTCCGGGCTCGCTCCTCCACAACCAGTTCCCAGTCCTTTGGCAGGAGCTCAACCGGGAGCTCCTCGAGGAGGAACGACCCGATGGCGACTGGGTCTTCTTCTCGCGCTCGGGCTTCAGCGGCGCCCGCCGGACCCAGAGCGCGGTCTGGGGAGGTGACCAGAACACGAGCTTCGAGCTGCGGGACGGGCTCCCCTCCGCGATCGTCGTGGGCCTCGGCCTCGGGATCTCGGGGATCCCCTTCTACGGCCACGACATCGCCGGGTACATCTCGTTCACGACAGAACCCTCCGATCGCGAGCTGTTCCTGCGCTGGGCAGCCGCGGGCGCGGTGAGCCCGATCATGCGCACCCACCACGGCTTGAGCTCCGACCTCAACTGGTCCTTCGACCGCGACGAGGTGACCCTCCAGGCCTACAGGCGGCTGGCCCGGCTCCACATGGAGCTGAGCCCTTACCTCGAGATGCTCGCCGTGGACGCGGTCGACCGCGGCCTCCCCATCATGCGGCATCTCTTCCTCCACTACCCCGAGGACCGCACGGCCCGGCAGATCCACGACCAGTTCCTGCTGGGACCCGACCTGCTGGCCGCCCCAGTGATCGAGCGCGGCGCCACCGGCCGGAGCGTCTACCTCCCCGAGGGCCGGTGGCGGGACTGGTTCGATCCCGCCGTCGTCCACCAGGGGCCGACCACGATCGAGGTCGCGGTGCCCCTCGGGGACGTGCCCCTGTACGTCCGTGACGGTGCCGTCATCCCCACCCTCGATCCCCGGGTCGAGACCCTCGTCCCGACGACCGATCCCGAGGTGATCGGACCCGAGGATGCTCGCTACCTGGAGCTCCGCGCCTTTGGCGCCCCGGCTCAGGCCACGCTGCGGGTCCCGCACGCGGGGACCTTCCGCGTCATTCCCGCGTCCGGCGGCGCGCGGATCGAGGAGCTCGAGCGATCGGCGGGGGCGCCGCCCGAGATTCGCGTTCGCGTCGTGCCCTGATCGATCCGTGCGATTCCCGGGACCGCAAACGGCCCTGCCGGGCCGGCGGAGGCGCACGATCGGATCGTGGAAGCCCGAGATCGGACGGGCGCCCCGGCGGCACGTTCGATCCGACGGTCTGGAAGCCTCCGGAATCAGGCCGATCCGTTGTGGGCTGTGGCAGGCCGGCGTAGGCTCGAGCCGATCCGCCCCTTCACGAGATGCCCACGCCCGAGCGCTATGCGCACGGTGATGACGCCGAGGGCTGCGCGGTGACCCTCGAGGGTGATCCGAACATCATGGGATGGCCTGTCTTCAGCAATGATCCTCTGTGATCGATCCGGCTTGTCCGGCCAGCAAGGCCTCGACAGCCTTCAAGCTGCTCTTGTCTTCGGCCAGTTCCTTGTTCGCAAAGTCTTCGATGGCCTTTTCATGTGCGTATACGTAGGAAAAGAAGTCCTGGTGCATGCCTTCCGCGTTCTTCTTCAATCGCAAGAACGTTGCCTGAAATGGCGCGGTAGCATCAGCCAGTAGCTTCATGGAGAGGCGCCACGGCAATAGACCAAGCGCGAGGCCCTCGACACGGCCTTTCAGACGCCAAGCCCTGGGCTCGACCACGGGCTGATTCGACGCTCGCATGTAGGCCAGGTAGCGATCCAGGGTCTTTTCTTCCAGGGCCTTCAAGGTTAGCCATTTGCCTTTGCGCTCTGTATCCCAGGTCATTCGGGCCGCAGCGTCGAAGACGGCGAGGCCATAGACTTCCGATTCGTGAATGCGCTGCAAGTCGTCTCTGTACTGAGGGTAGTTCATTCGTCTAGACCTGTGTGGCGGGCTGTGTCGTGCGAAGGCGATATTGATCGGCCATTTCACTCAAGGCCTGCTCCAGAGCGGAAAAGTAAGATTCGGTATCCTCCATGAAGGGCATGTGGCCCACATTGCGGAAGACGACGGTCCTTGCCTTCTGAATGCGGCCGGCCAATAGCAGCGACTGCTCCGCAGGCACCACGGGATCATGCGTGCCGGCGAAGATGTAGCAGGGCAGCTGAATCCGATGCAGTTGGTCTGCGATATCCAGTGAGCCGATGCCCCTGAACAGGGGAAAGAGGGCTGCGGGGTTCTGTTGGCGGGTGTTGCGCCCGATGTTGTCCAGCATGCGTTGGCTCAACGGGTTGGCTCGATAGGCCTTGCGATCATGGGCCAGAAGGCTGGCAAACAGCCGCCGAATCCAGTCGCTCCTTTGCGCCAGCGCGATGCTGGAAACAAACAGCCCTTTTGCCCAAGTGCCCAGCCCAGCCAGTTTCACCAGTAGGCCTTCGACGCCACCCCACTTGCCACGGTGGAAGCCCGCGATGCTGACGATGCCCAGCACGTT
>CAYVDO010000204.1:0-5207 GCA_964450125.1 uncultured bacterium | reverse complement strand
CAAGATTCAGGGCGGCAAATCCGCCCGTGGAATGCCCAACGATGATGACCTTTTTATCCCCCAGCAGCGATCCTAGCGCTCCGTTCATCAAGTCGAAGAACCACTGTTCATCGACGTGCTCAGGCTCGAAATTCGCTGGCACGGTCGAGGGGTGGTGTGCCGGTAGGCTCAGGGCATACCACGCCCGGTGTTCCTTGAAGCCAGGAGGGACGCAATCGAGCCAAAAGTTTACCGATGCCAATACTCCGTGGATGAATACGATGCTCGGCTCTTCCTCGCTGGCTAGATGCTGATTGACTGCCAAATAAGCGAGACGATGCCCTTCTGACTCAACGAACCCTTCTTTGACGTGCATCTGATCGCTCCGTTTGCCAAGTAGCCCATGCCAAAGGATGGATGGACGAGTATCCATGCGGGCGAGGAGAGAGCTGGTAATCGCCTAGGCGTTGGCACCGTCTTCGCGTCGAACGAAGGTCGTCGAGGAGCGGAGCGCGGAGATTCGCGAAGTAGGCACGCCCGGCAGTCCGGGGTTGGGCCATGCGCCGGGCCTGAAGCGTGGCCGAGCCTCGACGGATGCCCGCGGACGGGTCTCGCCTTGAAGATCATTGCACCACCCGGGTGTAAGGCGGGATTGGCGGACCCGTTCGCCGAGTTCCATCCGGTCCATATGCCGCGACCTCGCTCGCTGATCACCGGCTTCCTGCGCTTGCGTGCTCAGCTCGGCAGACTAGTCCGTGTACCACGTGCGTGCACCACTCATCTCGGAACCCGGTCGCTGGTCCGTCTGTGCTGTGGAGTCGACCGAGTGCATCGAGGCACAGCTCTTCCGGCCGATCGATGCATGGCACGTCCGGCCCGAACGGCACCCAGAGGCACTCGCTCGCGACCGCGAGTATCGCGTCTTGAGCGGGCGGCAGTGGGCAAGCGGTGTTGTCGAGGGCACTCGGGACCGCGTGTTCCGGGCGCCGCCGCCCGAGGGGATCTCCGCGCGGCTTTTGGACCTGCAGGCACTGGTCGAGCTGCAGACCGAGCACGCAGCTCAAGCCCTGTGGCAGCTGCTGGGCCCGCCTTGTCGCGCACGACCGCGGCCACGGCCGCCCGGTGGGCGGACCGGCACCGTGGGCCGAAGGGATGAGCGCTCGCGGCGCTCTGTCTCGCGCCTTCGGCTCGGTGTCGCGGGACCAGCTCCGGGAGCCGATCCGTCCGTTGCACCGTGCCGGTATGACAGCTATGCTGTCACTTTGAAAGGCGGAAGGGTCGAGAATGGCACAGGACGCGCGTATGACGATCCGGCTCGACCCCGCCACGCGGCGCAAGGTCGATCGCGTAGCAGCGCGGGAAGGCGTCTCTCTCAACGAGGCGCTGAACCGACTCCTCCAGCGCGCACCTGACCAGGATGAAGGTCCAGCGCGTCCAAGACGCTACCGGCTCAAGCCGCGGAAGGTGGGCTTCGGATTCGACATCGCCAAGGCGCGCAGCCTCGCCAGCGCGCTGAGCGACGAGCAGGCTCTCCGCAAGCTAACGGGCCAACGGTGAAGATCGCCGACGTCCAGATCCTGTTCTACGCGATCGACCCGACATCCGAGCTCCACGAGCCCGCGGCCCGCTGGCTCGAGGACGCGATCAACGATCGGGAGCCGTTCGGCCTCACCTGGACCACGATCCACCAGTTTCTGCGACTCGGTACCAACCCGGCCTTTGCTGGCTGTATGACCGACCGCGAGGCGATGGGATGGGTGGCCGAGTGGATCGGCGCAGGCGCGGAGATCATCAGTGACGCTGACGTCCGCTGGGAGCTTCTCGTCGAGCTCGTGCAGGCGTCACGAAGGTTGCTGCGGAACTCGGTGGACGACGCGTACCTCGCGGCCGTGGCGATCTCCCGTGGCGCAACGTTGGCCTCCTTCGACCGGGACTTCGAATCCTTCGTGTCGCACGGGCTGCGGTTGGAACGACCCACGAACTGAACCGGTGCAGTGCGGACCTGAGCTCAGTCAGGCTCATCGCCCAGGAGCACTGACCGACCACCGAACTCAGCGACGGAGCGCCTCCGATCCGCCGCGTTCCGGAGCGAAAGTTCGCTCATGGGACGCGAGGGGCGAGAGTACGAATTCTTCGGAATGGTGTCCCCAATGCCTCCTATTTTGAATCGTATCCTGCCGTGGATACACGACCTTTCACGGCTTCGGGACGATATCCCCCTCGCTGCGTGAGCGCGAGGAGGGCCGTGCCGGAGCACGCGACGCGGCGCATGGCTTATCGCGCGGTAGCCATGAAGCCGCGTCGAGCGCGGGGTCGGTTCTTGGGCGGCGCCGATCCAGAAAGGATCCAATCCGATGATCAACGTCACCGTAGTCATTGGTGGAGAGCGGCTCGACGAGGGGAGTGTAGCGACCGAAGATCTCGAACACCGGCTGCGAGACGGCGGAGTAGACGCCGAAGCGGGGCGGCAGCACGACGGTGTGCGGACACTTCGCGCGGGCGAGGCGGGTCGGCTGCGCCGACCGGCAGCCGTACTTCCGCGCCTCGTAGCTCGCCGCAGCGCCGCCGCCGCGCCTTCCCGACCCGGCCCACCAGGACGGGCTTCCCGCGCCATCCCGGAGACCGTGCGGGAACGTCCGGACGAGGCGAACGTCGAGGCTGTCGCCGAGGCGCTTGCGTGCCTCTCTCCCGCGTCTCACGACGTCCTGCGGACTCGGACCACAATCGCATCCTGGACCCCGCAGAGCGACCTCTCGGCCTCGATCCCGAGTTGACACTGGATACCCGCTCGCAGATCATCGGCCGCCATGAAAATACAGGGGCTCATCCTGGGTTGTGTGCTGTTCCGCGCGATTCCTGCCGTCGCGGGGGCGAACGAGGCCACCTACGTCCGGACGATTCCGGTAACCGGCTATCAGTTCGACGTCGACTGGACCAACCACGACCTCTATACAGCCGACAGCCAGACCGTGAGCCGGTACGACCTCGCCACGGGAGCTTTCGAGACGAGCTGGTCGGCACCTGCTGGCTCGCTCATCAACGACGTCGCGGCCGGGATCGGTCAAGTCTTCGTGGCCGCTGCGGGAACCAGAGCCCTCTACGCGTACAGTGCGGGCGGCACTTTGCTGTTCCAGACGGACCTCAACACCCGGAACCGGATCGGCGACGTCAGAGGAATGCTGGCTGCCAGCTCGGGGGCCTACCTCGTCGGCAACCCGGGAACCATCCTGCGGATTAGCCTCAATCCCTTCGGCTACCCGCAGCTCGTCGCCGGGTGGGGGGTCTACTCGAACGACGACGTGGGCTGGGAGACCTGCTCGCCCTCGCCGACGCCTCCGCCTTATTGCTACGGCAGCGGCTACTCGGGCGAGGAGCTCGGGAAGGTGACCGCCGCCGTCGACCTCGCCATGCGCCAGAACGTCGAGAACACGGGGTCGTTCGCGCTGTTCGTGCTCGAGCGACGATACCTCGCGGGAAGCGAACCCGGTTACAGGGTCAGCGTCTTCTCGGACGAGCAGGTACCCACGAGCTTCGCGCCCCAGGGTTTCCTCTTCGGCTCGCTCCGCGGCACGGGGGCAGGCCAGCTCGACGACCCGTACGGGATCGCCCTCGACGTCGAGCGCGGTCGCGTCTACATCGCCGACCAGGGCAACAACCGCGTGGCCGTCTACGCCTTTCAGACCGGGATCTTCCAGCGAGCGTTCGGCTGGGGGGTCGACACGGGCGCGAACCAGCTCGAGACGTGCACCCCCCAGAGCGGCTGCCAGAAGGGCCTCGCGGCCACTCCGCTCCACAATCCGGTGCGCGTCCAGGTCGACCCGTCCAACGGCGACCTCTACGTCTCGTACCTGGGCGGCATCAGCCAGTTCGACACGAGCGGGATCTTCACGGACGGCTTCGAGTCCGGGGGCGTCGGCGGCTGGTCTAGCAGCGTGGGATCGATCTGACCCGCGCTCTGCGTGTCGAAAACTGGTTCAAGCTCCGGGTGCTGGTGGCGCCGGCGCTTGGCCTGGACCCCGGGACGAGCGCGAGCCACCGGACGCGCTTCGACACACCAGATCCACGTGGTGAACATCGATCCGGACGGAAACGTGCTCGGAGTCGAGAGCATCGACGGTCCCTCCGAACGGTCGCTGTGGAACGTCGCGGGAAAGCCCGTACCCGGTGGCGGGCACCTTCTCGCCGTGCTCGTCGCTCGTCTCATCGGCCCGGGACCGAATTTCGCGTTCGAAACCCATGCCATGAGGATCGATGCGAGCGGGGCGACGCTCTGGTCGCACGAGCTGCCGGGTGGACCTGGCCGAGGTGGAGCAGCCGCCGTGCTACCAGGTCATCGCCACGAAAGCACTGCGCCTTCGGCAGCTCGGGACGAGCTTCTCCCAGATCGGTGGGGAGCTCGGTGTGACGCGCACCACCGCGGCGAAGGCCGCACGGTGGGCGTCACGCGAGTCGGCCGGATCGGATCAGGCGCCCGCCTTGTCGAGGTGCTGAGCGATCAACACCTTGATGAGGGACTGTCTGGGCACACCGAGTCGCTCAGCCTCCTTGTCGAGCGAACGGATCATCCACACGGGGAAGTCGACGTTGACTCGCCTCTGCTCCTGTGAGGGGCGGCGGGCCTTCGTGAGGTCGAGGTAACGGGTGATGTCCTCGCCGGCGTCGAACTTCTTCTCCAGGTCCTTAGCCTTCATAGAGCTCGACCTCCTCCCCGCGTGAACGACGCACCGAGATGATTCGGATGCGGTCCTCGCGGTAGGTGATGATTGCCGACCAGTGCTTGTCTCCGATGCGCCCGATGGCGACGTGCCTCGGTTCGTCGAGCGCACGGGTCGGAATCTCCAGCAGGTCCGGATCGTCCCAGAGCGTCTGAGCCTCGTCGAAGTCGATCCCGTGCTTGCGCTTGTTCGTCGTGCTCTTGCGCGGATCGAACTCGAACTCCATGGTATAGATTCTATACCGGAGTGGTAGCGTCCCACAAAGCGCTCAGGACGGACCAGGCCCTCCCTGATCCGTCGAATCGTGGACATGCCGGAGCGGTAGCGCCGCAGGACCACCCCCGAAAACCTGGAGCGGTACGAAATCTTTGGCTTGGTGTCCCCGGTCGCAAAGAATTCGTACCGCGGCGGAGATCCCGTTCGAGGTCGCGATCCTCGAGACCGAGGAGCCACCCATCTACCAGCTCATCGGCTCCAAATCCCTGCATCTTCGCGATCTTGGGATGAGTTTCC
>CAYVDO010000203.1:0-14295 GCA_964450125.1 uncultured bacterium | reverse complement strand
CATCTTGACGCGGCCGACCGCCGAAAGGTCATAGCGTTCCTGGTCGAAGAACAGGCCGCGGAACAAGGCTTCCGCCCGGGCGCTGGCCTGCGGTGCCGCCAGATCGGCTCGCACGCCGGTCAGGGGATCGCGCAATCCGAAGAGAGCGGCCGCCGCCGCGATCGTCACCGCGGCGATGGCGCTGCTGGCGAGGAGAATGCGGCGTCGGTTGCGCTCCAGGTGGCGCGCCAAGCGCCGCGTCCAGTGCCGCGGGCGCGCCTGGACGGGCTTGCCGGCGAGCCAGCGTTCCAGGTCGTCTGCGAGTTGCGACGCCGATTCGTAGCGATCTTGCGGACGCTTCTCGAGCGCCTTGGCGATGACCAGGTCGAGGGCCGGACCGAGCTCGGGGTCGATCTGGCTGGGCGGCTTGGGATCCTCCGCGAGCACGTCGCGCACGGTGTCGTGGGTGGAGCCACCCGAGAACGCCGGCACGCCGGTCAAGAGCTCGTAGAGCAGCGCGCCCAGCGCCCAAACGTCGGTGCGCGCACCGATCGCTTCGGCATCTCCGGCGAGCTGCTCGGGCGCGCGGTAGAGCGTGCGTCCGCCGACTTCGTCGGTCGGCGACTGATACGCGTGCTCCTCGGGTGTGTGGACCGAGCGCGTCAATCCGACGTCCATCAGGCGCGGCGCGCCCCGCTCGTCCACGATCACGTTCGACGGTTTGACGTCGAGGTGAAGGACGTTCTGCCGATGCGCCTCGTCGAGGGTGCGCGCGAGCGTGACCACCAGCCGTACCGCGACCCTGGGGTCGGCATAGGTGCTGGCGGATTGGCGATCGAGGGTCGTGCCACTCGCCAGCTCCGAGACCAGGTAGCGGGTGTCGTACGACTCGCCGTGATCGAGAAGCGGCACCAACCCAGGCAGGCGCAGCCGCTGGATGGCCCGAGCCTCGCGGGCGAAGCGCAGCGAGCCCTCGCGACCCAGGCTCACGCCTGGAAGCAGCGTCTTGAGCGCCACGGGCTTGCCGCTGTTGCGCTCGCGGGCGCGGTACACGACGCCCATCTCGCCGCGGCCGAGCTCGCCGTCGATCGTGTAGCGACCGAACAGCGGCGCCTCGCCGGTACTCGGGGAGATCGGCTCCTCGGGCGCGGTCGTCGCGTTCGCGGCCGCGGCGGATTCCCGCTCGTCGTCCCGAACGTCGGCTTCCGGCCGACCGCCACGGTGCATCGCGGCGACCGACTCCGCATCATCAGCGGGCGCCTTCATCGCGTCCGCCGCCGGAGAGGCCACCACCGGTTCCGCTGCCGCCGCAGCGATCGTATCGGTGAGCGACGCCGTGAGCGGCTCGAGCCCCGCCTTCACGGCTGCTCGGCGCACGTCGCGGGTCTCAGGCTCGGGCTCGTCGATGTCGATCTGAAAGGCTTTGCCGCAATTTCGGCACCGGAACCGCCCGCCGCGCGGCAAGGCGGCGATCGAGTAGCGCGCGCCGCAACGATCACAGAGCAGTACCGCGGCGCGTTCGCTCACGGTGCCGGCTCCCGAGGGTCGGTGCCGTCTCGTTCGGGGGCGACGCGATTCCACAACGCGTCGACGCGTTCGAGTGGTTCGGGCATCACGCGCACGTCGCCGAACGTACCCGAGAGCCGGAACGCGTACTTGGTGAGGCCGAGCGCTCGCTTCACCTCGCCCAGCACGGGGATGGGATCGAGCAGATCGTCGACGAGCTGCAATGGCGCCACCCGGACATTGCCGGTGACCGAGCGGTCGGCGAGTCCGATGCTGCCACGCAGCTCCATGTCGACCGTGGGTCCGTGCATGGCCAGGTCGCGCGTGCTCACGCGCGCTTCACGAAGCACGAGCTCGCCAGCGAGCTCGTCGTAGGCGAGCCCCATCTCGCGCCAGCCCATGGGGCTCGTGATCCAGCGCGAGAAGTCTACCAGATCGAGCACTTTCCACAGTGCGGTTGCCTCGAAGATGCGGCCGTCGGTGAGGCGCAACTGGAGGCGGCCGTCGAGGGTGTCGAGCTGACGAGCAGGGGGCCAGCCGAAGCGCACCCGGCCGCTCACGTCGGCACGGCCGGTGAGCGCGCGCCACGGTATGTCGAGGGTCGCGAGCAGGCGCGGCGCGTCCATGCCGCGAAGAATGGGCTCGAGCTCGACCACCAAGCGGCCGTCGGGGTCGGTACGAAAGCGGGCGTGGGCGTCGAAGCTCCCGCCCAGAGCCCGACCGGTGGCGCGCTCGAGCTCGAGCACGCCGGCGTCGTAGCGAAACGATGCGTCGAGTCCGTCGATGGCGGTGTCGCGGTAGCGGGCTCGCTGCGCGCGATAGCTGCCGACGACGGTGAGTCGCGGGGATGGGCTCGTGGACACAGGGGCTCTCGCGCCGTCGTGAGCCGTCGAGCGTGCGTCGCTCGTGCCTCCGGCGAAGTGCTCCACGTCGATCGGCTCGAGCGCCACACCCTCGACGGTGACCCGCGGCGAATCACCGCCGATTCCCTCGAATCTGCCCGTCGCCCGCGAGCGGTGGTCGTGCCAGACGAGTGACGCGAGGTCGAAGTGTCCCGAGCTGCCCTCGAGCATCACCGCACCCGTGACGTCGTCGATGCGTTCGCTGAGGAAGGGCGGGCCGACATCCACACCGGCGAGCTCGAAACGGCCACCGAGCACCAACGGCTCTGCGCGCCGTGGCCGGCCTCGGATGGCGAGGGTGCCGCTCACGCGACCGCCATGCTTGCCCGAAGCGAGGGATGTCCCGAGTGCGCGCTCGAGGTCGGCGACCGCGACGTCACGGGCCTCGAGCCCGATGTCGAGGCTGGGATCGTCCTGGTAGCGCGTCACGGATCCCTTGACCCGCGCGCGGACGCCGCCGCGCCCGAGCTCGAGCCCGAGCGCGCGGCTCGTGATCTGGGTCTGATCGAAGCTCACTGGCCCCGTGAGCTTGGCGATCGACCAGCGCCGCGCGGGAACGTCGAACGCGCCCTCGACGATCTCCACCTCACCGCCGAAGCGGGTTGGGTGTACGAAATCGGTCGCCAGCTGAAACCGCCCGCGGGCGCGCCCGCGCAGCACGGTCAGGTCGGTGACGAATTCGCGCGTTGCGCGCGGTAGCCAGTCGCTCTTCAGGAAGTGCGCGAGATCGACCAGCGCCACGTCGAGCTCGCGAGCGGCGAACTCCAATCGGGTAGCACCCCACACGTCGCGAACGACGCCGTCGATGGCGCCGAGCTGGGAATCTCCGTAGTGCCCAGTGAAGCGCTCGAGGCTCGCATTGCCGCTCGTGACCGTGACCTCGCCGCTCACCGCCGACGCCCGCGCCAGTCCCGGGTATGGCACGCCACTCACGTCCTCGAACGCCAGACGCAGCGCCAAGACCTCACGATTGGCGGGCTCGCCGAGGCGCGCGAGCTGGCTCAGGTGACCGTGGAGGTGCCCGGACACGACCCGGCCGCGACCGTGCTCCACCACCCGCGCCAGGTAGCGAAGGGTCTCACCCATGGCCTCGAGTGGCAGGCGGTGGCGCACGCGGCTCACGTCGAGCCACGGGGTTTCGAGATCGATCGAGAGGCGTGGATCGTCGGAGTCGAGCCGGTCGAGGACGGCGCGTCCGCGGATCTGGACGTCTTCGCCGTCGAGCGCCCAGTCGTCGGCGACCCAGCTTCCGCCGTGCCGTGCGGCCCGGACGCGGAAGGCGAGAGCGGCCCATGTTTGGGGTTCGCTCCACGCTGCGGGAATCGTCCACGCCGCGTTCGCCACCCGGGTGTCGAGCTCGACCGCGAGATCGCCCTTCAGGGTTCCGGAAAAGCGACCGTGAGCGTGCAGCACGCCGCCGATAGCGGTGCGCTCCCCCAGCGATCGCTGCAGCCACGGGGTCACCAGCGCCAGGTCCAGCTCGGTGAGGCTCAGCTCGACCTCGATTGGCGCGCTCGCGAGCGTGGCCACTTGCCCGATGCCGGTGATCGAGGCGCGTGCTTCGAGCCGCGTCCCCGCCGCAGGCATGACGGGAGTCCGGGGCTGGATCACCTGACCGCGCGCCTCGAATTCGAGCGTGTTGGCGCGACGGCGGTTCACGATCGTCGCGTCGAGGGGCTCGATCACCGCAAGCTGGGGACCGTCGGGATGGCGCTGGTCCAGCCATTCGAGGCGCGCACCGCGTACCGCGATCTGGTCGGCGGCCACGCGGGTGACGAAGCGCCGACTCGCTGCGGGTCGCTCGTCGCCGCGGGGGCTCGCCGCCGCAGCCGCGAGCACACGGTCGAAGGCCGTCACCAGGTCGATGGTGCCGTCCGCAACGCGCTCGCCACGTACCCGAGGGTGGTCGACGACGATCTCGCCGAACCGCACCTCACCGTGCAGGAGCGCCTCGAGCTCGAGGGCCACGACCAGCGAGCTGGCCTCGAAGAGCGTTCGCCCCGTGGGCCGGTCCACGAGCTTCACGTCGTGGACTTCGACGCCCAGCCGACGCCCGGGGCGGACGTGCACCGCACCATGGCTCAGCACGAGGCCCGTGCGTGTCGCGAGCTCGTGAGCGGCGTGGTCGAGGGCGCGCTCGACGTCCGCGGCACGCCACACCCAGATCGCTACGCAGCCCAGCAACGCGAAGAGCGCGACGCCGAGCACACGCCGCCGACGTCGCCGGCGATCCACACGCGCGCGCGACGGGTCGGCGCTCTTCGCGGGCGACTTGCGGCTCACGAGCGGCTCGATGCCGAGCGCGCACTCCGCGAGACGTCAGCTCGGAGCGCGGATCTGCGCGAGGATCTGCTGCTCCATCGCGCGGGGCGAGGCGAGGCCGGGGTATCTCACCACCGGCACTCGATGTCGATCGAGGATGAAGGTCGTGGGAAAGCCCGCGATGCCGCCGAAACGACGGCCCACGGCGTCGCTGCCGCGCACCACCGGATAGTCGATGCCGAGCTGCCGCGCGGCCTGCCGCGCGTCGTCCTCGGCGTCGTCCATGGCCACGCCGATGACCGTGACGCCCTGGTCCTTGTAGCGCCGGTGCAGCTCGATCAGCGCCGGGATCTCCACCTGGCAGGGGCCGCACCAGCTCGCCCAGAAGTTCACCAAAATCACGTCACCGTCGAAGTCGCTGAGCTTGATGCTGGTGTTGGAGAACAGATCCGGCGCCGCGAAGTCCACCGGGCCGGCTGCAGCGCTGCGCGCACCGCGGTTGCAGCTGATGCCGAGCGTGATCAACGTCACTGCGAGCACGCTCGCGGCGACGCGGCACGCGGCCCGCGCCGTGATTTGCCGGCTTCGGTGGGTCGCTCTCGTCATGACGGGGGCAGGCTAGCACCCGACGGAGTGGCCCGGAAATCCGGGCAAACCTCCGCCCAATGCAGGCCGCAGCGCCGCTTTGCTCCTCATCGCGTGCGTGCGATGGTGCGCAGCGCCGGCCTATTCCAGGAGCTTCGCCATGAACGTGACCCCTCGTCGCCGCGCGCGTTCGAACGACACTCATTGGCGAATCGAGTGTGGCATCTGTTCGCACGCGTTCGAGCTCGAGCTCCCCTTCACGCGCCGCATGGTCTCGGCGTGCCCGAACTGCGCCACGGGCAACGTGTGGAACGAGCCGGAGGCGCCGCTTCCGCCGGTGGAAGCGACCGAGCCGCCACCCGCTGCGCCCGCTACGCCGAACGTTTCCAACTGAACGCGGCCAGTTCTTGCCGAGACCGTTGCCGCGGTCTCGTCGGGCCTCCCGCACACCGCAGCGGTAGCTGGTAGCGAATCGCTGCGCTCCGCTGTCCGTGGGGCGATGGGCGTCGCGCTTGCACCGCTCGGTGGCATGGGCGTGCTCCATCTGCCATGCGCTGGCGCGGGCGGTTCGGGCTCACCGCGATCGAAACCTCGTCGCCGCGCGCGTCGATCACTCGGTGCGCTCGTCTTGCTCACGCTGCTCGGCATGCTTGCGAGTGCTGCGCGTGCGGATCTCGGCGATGGCATCGAGGAAGCGCGTCACCTGCCGCGCGAATACCACGGCGGGTCCGAGGTGGGCCGCGCGACCCGCGCTGGCCTTGCCGAGGAGACGACGATGCGCTGGACGCTGAGCAGGAAGACGTACGCGAGCTTCGTGGTGGTGGGATCCCTCGCCGAGATGGCCATCGGATTCGGGGTGTACGCGATGAACGACGCCCGCGTGGGAGCTGAGCGCATCCGGGACGAGCTGGTGCGCATGAAGGCCGCCAACGACCTGCAGCTGCAGGTAGCGAACCTGTGGCAGTTCTACACCGATGCGTCGCTCACACAGAGCGCCGAATCGGTCCAGGAAGCGACGTCGGCGAAGCGGGTGGCGCTCGAGGACGTTGCGGCGCTACGCGACCGTGCGGTCGCGACCGAGGGCCTCGATGAGGTGACCCAGCTCGTCGAACGGATCGACTCCATCGGGCGGCGAATGATGGCCGCATACGGCGCGAGCGACGCGGAGGGTGATCGGGTGATGGAGGAGTACGACGTGGTTTGCGGCCGTGCGATCGACGCCGTCGCGACGCTGGCACAGAACGTCGAGGTGCGCGCCAGCGCGGCGCACGCGGCAACGTTGGGGAGGTTGACTCGGGCAACCTGGATCGGCTGCACGCTCGGCTGCGTGAGATGGCGATCGAGCTGGACCGGTTCGCGGAGCGCTTCCGGGGGGGGCGGTGCGGCCTCGGAAGGCGTTGCGCCGCGGCCGAGGGTTCCGCACGCGGCACCGCAGCAGCGGTTGCGTGGGTCGGAGGGCGAGACGGGTGTGGTGGCTTACGAGCGGGCCGCCTGAGCCTCCCAGGTCTCGCGGCTCGCGTGGCCGAAAAGAGGAGCGGGGTGGCTCTCGCCACCCCGCTCGTGTGCTCGCTCGTGGTTCGAGCGGGCCGCGTGTCGCTCAGCGGATCATCTGCCCAGGAAGCCGTTCAGCTTCTGGCCGAGCCCACTGGCGAAGAGCCCGCGCGTCACGTTGCGCAAGAGCTTGTAGCGCGAGCCGCTGTACGGGTACCAGAAGAGCTCGCTTTTGCCCGTGGACACCACCGGGTAGTTGATGTGGTAGCCCTCGCAGAGCCCGCGCAGACCCTCGTCCGAGTGGACGCGGCCCACACCAGACTCCTTCACGCCGCCCCACGGCGTCTCCGGTGCCGCGTGGGTGAAGAGCACGTCGTTGACCATGATCGTGCCCGCCTCCAGCTGCTCGGCGATGCGGCGGCCCTTCGCCACGTCCTCGGTGAAGACGTAGGCATTGAGGCCGAAGCGCGAGTTGTTGGCGCGCTGAATCGCCTCTTCTTCCGAGACGACCTTCATGATCGGTAGCGTGGGACCGAAGGTCTCGTCCTTGATGGCTTCCATCTCTTCGTTCACGTCGACCAGAACCGTGGGCGGGTAGAACTGCCCCTTGCCCTCGGGGCGGGCACCGCCGGTGAGCGCCTTGGCTCCCTGAGCGAGCGCCGCTTTCACCTGCTTCTCGACGATTTCGAGCTGACCTGGATCGCACATGGCACCGACGTCGGTGTTGTCGTCGAGTGGGTTGCCCATGCGCAGCTCTTTGGTGAGCTCCACGACCCGCTTGACCAGCGGCTCGTAGATCTTGCCGACCGCGTACACGCGCTCGACCGACGCGCACACCTGGCCGGCGTTGGCGAAACCTCCCCACACCACGCCGCGCGCGGCGCGCTCGAGGTCCGCGTCTTCGCACGCGATGAGCGCGTCCTTGCCGCCCAGCTCCATCGAGCACGGGATCAGCATCTTGCCGCAGATCTCCGCCACCTTCTTTCCGGTCTCGACCGAGCCGGTGAAGTTCACGTAGTTGGCGAGGCCGGTCTCGATCATCTTCGAGGCCACGCGGCCCGGCGCCGTCACCACCTGCACCAGATCGGGATCGATTCCAGCGTCGTGGAAGAGCTTGGCGCCGCGGCTGATGATGAGCGGCGTCAAGCTCGCAGGCTTGATGACGACGCTGTTGCCCGCCATCAGCGCCATGCACACCTCGCCGTAGGTGATCGAGAACGGAAAGTTCCAGGGCGAGATGATCAGCACCACGCCGCGCGGCCGGAACTGGACGTAGCTGCGCTTGTGCTTGAGCAGGTGCAGCTTGATGGGCTTGGGGGCGAGGATCTTCTCGGCGCGCTTGGCGAAGTAGGTCGAGAGATCCGCGATCGGCATCAGCTCCATGCTGATCGCTTCCTGGCGAGTCTTGCCGTTTTCCTTCGAGATCAGCTCGGCGAGCTCGTCGATGTGGTCGAGGAGCTGTTGCCGAAACGCGAGCACCAGGCGGGCACGCTCAGCGAACGACTTCTTCGCCCATTTCTTCTGCGCCGCGGCGGCGCGCCGCAAGGCGTCCATCGCCTCGGACTCGCTCATCGACGGGACTTCGCCGATCTTTTCGCCGGTCGCGGGATTGAAGCTCTCGATGACGGGACGCTCGAGATCGAGCTTGCGTGCTGCCTCGCCCATGGTCTCCTCCGTGGCGTTTGGGGTCGGAACGGAACGTCGGCGCGCGCGGGATCTACGATTTGCGGCCGCGTCGGTTAGGCATACCATACGGCCCAAAACCTCGGGAAACCGTCGATCCGCGAGGCGACGGCCGGCGCGGGCAGGTGCGGTTCGACCCGAGGTGGGTGAGGACATCGCGATGGAAAGCACGGGTGCGCGTCCACGACGACCGGTCGCGTTGGTCACGGGTGCTTCTGCCGGATTGGGTCGTGCGTTCGCGGAACGGTTGGCCAGGGCGGGCCACGACCTGGTGCTGGTGGCACGCGACCGAGGACGGCTCACGGAGCTCGGTCGCACGTTGGCGGCCTCCCACGGCGCGCACGCCGAGGTGCTCGCCGTGGATCTCACCACACCCACCGGCCGCGAGCGTGCCGCGGAACGGGTGAGCCGCGGCGTCGATTACCTGGTGAACAACGCCGGCTTCGGGACCGTGGGAGAGTTCGCACGGCTGCCCGTCGCGCGGGAGCTCGAGGAGATCGAGCTCAACGTGGTGGCGTTGAGCCGTCTCACGCGTGCGGCGCTGCCTCCCATGTTGGAGCGAAAGCGCGGTCGCATCCTGAACGTGGCGTCCTTGGCGGGGCTCGCGCCGGGTCCGTACACCGCGACCTACAGCGCGACCAAGGCCTTCGTGGTCTCGCTCACCGAGTCGCTGGCCGAAGAAGCTCGCAGTGGCGGCGTGAACGTGATGGCCCTCTGCCCGGGGTTCACCCGCACCGAGTTCCAGGATCGCGCCAACATGAACGTCGGGCACGTGCCGGCGATCGCGTGGATGAGCGCCGAAGCGGTCGTGGACTCGGCGCTGGCGGCGATCGAGCGCGGCGAAGTGGTGCACGTGCCGGGAGTGCTCAATCGCCTGTCGCGCGCGGGGCTGCGGGTGGTGCCGCGACGGCTGGTGTCGCGCATGGTGGCGATGGGCTCGCGGAAGCTCACCCCGTGATCCGCGAGCTGGTCGAGTCTTTCGTCTTCCAGCCCACGCGCCGTCTCGAGTGGACGCCGGCCGACGTGGCGCTCACGTACGAGGACGTGTTTCTCGACACGCGTGATGGGGCGCGCATTCACGGCTGGTGGGTGCCGGCGGGCCCCGATGCACCGGTGCTGCTCTTCTGCCACGGCAACGCCGGCAACATCGGCGACCGCGTCTACAACGTGAAGCTGCTCCACGAGGCCGGGATCGAGGTGCTGATCTTCGATTACCGCGGCTATGGCCGAAGCGACGGCAAGCCATCCGAGGCGGGCGTGTACGACGACGCGCGCGCCGCCTGGGATTGGCTGATCGGCGCGCGCCAGGTGCCGCGGGAGCGGGTGAGCCTCTTCGGACGGAGCCTGGGTGGTGCAGTCGCGATCGAGCTCGCGACCCAGGTCGAGCCGCATCGGCTCGTCGTCGAATCCACCTTCACGTCGATTCCGGACATGGTGCCGATGGCGCTGCCCTTCGTTCCCAAGGCCCTGGTGCCACGGCTCTTCGATTCGATCGCCAAGGTGGGGCGCGTGACCTGTCCGGTGTTCGTGCTGCACGGCACCCGGGACGAGCTGGTGCCGTTCGAGATGGGACGCACGCTCTACGCGGCGATCCACGTGCGCAAACGGTTCGCACCCATCGAGGGCGCGGGACACAACGACACGGTCGAGGTGGGCGGAGCGCCTTACATCGCCGCGATCCGTGAGTTCCTGTCGTCTGGCTGAGAGTCGTCGACGGCTCTCGGCTCCAGCTTCGCGACCACGTCTGCGGGTGCTGCGCTTGCCGTCGAAGAATCGTCCGAGACCTCGGCGGTGGGCCCCACGAACGAAGTCACGCCTGCGCCGAGCGCTTCTCGAGCTGGGGCGAACGCGGTCTCGAACACGATGCGGTCGAGCGTGGTCACGAGCCAAACCTGCTCGGGCGCGCTCAGGTGTGTTGCGAGGCGCATGCGCCCACTGCCGAAGAAGCGAACGCCGAGCCCGCGGCGCCATCGGAGGCACACCGCCGCAGTCCGTTCCCGTGTGTCCTCCGCGCGCGGTGCGGCCCGGCGCCGCTCGACGGCGAGGACGCGCTCGATGGGGATCCGTCGCGCCGTCGAGCCGAGCAAGCGCACGCGTCGCAGCGTGAGCGCGTGGTGATCCACTCGGATCTCGATGGCCCGCGTGCTGACCGCCGCCACGACCTTCCCGAGCCACAGCACGCTCGCGCTCGCGCCCGCCACGGCCAGCGTCCAGAGTGTGGGGTGCGAGGCCGTCGTCACGACGCGAAGTGCCGCGAGCGCGGCAGCGCCGAGCACGAGGGGTGGCACCAGCCCGAGCAGCCGCCGCGGCCAGGAGCGCGCCCGGATGGTGACGATCGCGCCAAGTGTCGAGGTGGCCGTGACCGTGAGTGCATCGCCAGGCGGCGGCTCGACGTCCATGCGGCCGAGGCTCGGTGCCAGGCTCGCCGTCACGGGCCACTCGCGCTCGCACGCGGCACACACCGTGGCCTCCACGAGGCGACCGATCGGCCCGGGGCGCTCGTCGAGGATGCCTCGGCACTCGGGGCAGACGAGCTCGTGGCGCGGCACCCACCCCGGAATGCGGCCTCGGCGCCATGCAGCATGAGCGGCGGCAGCGCGAATCGAAGCGGCGAGGCGCTGTGCGGATCCCGCATCGAGCCGCTCGGCGATCGTCACCACGCGAGGCCCGGAACGCATGCGCACTCGCCAGCGATCCGCGGTTGCAGCTTGGCGAGCGGGCTTGGTCACGCGCGGCGGCAAAGCCGCGATTTCGGTGGTGCGTTCGTAGCCGAAGCGCGCGGACTTCAGGAGCGGGCCTCGGCGCCACTCGACGCTCATGCCGCTCGGCCGAAGCACGATGCGATGGGGGGGCAATGGGAGCGTCAGCCACACGATTGCGCGCGCGAGTGCGACCGTCACCGCGGCCGAGAGCGCCAGCGCGCCCCCGATCGTGAGCGCGCGGCCCAGCGTGAGCGTCCGACCGGGAGCGTCTCCCGTCACGATCGCGACCACGCCGAGCAGCACGAGGGCTGCGGCGGGGAACGAGAGGCGATCGATCACGCGCAGCGACGCGGTGGCGAGGTTCGTGGAAGCGGGAAGCTCGAGCCGCGGGACACCGTCCGCGTCGTCCGTCGTCCGCAGCCCGCTCGCCGCGTGCGCGCAGTCATCCCTCGCAAGCTCCACCCATGCTCCACATCCGTCGCACCAGCCGATCGCCGGCTCGCCGTGGGGCACCCGCTCGAGCTCGACGAACCGTTCGGCGCCGCAGCGCGCACAGCGCACCGCGGCCGAGCCGAGCTCGGGCGCGACCGTCGGGGCGAGACTGGCGCCGTGCGGCTGGGTGCGACCTTCGGTGTCGTCCCCGCGCTCGATCCAGGGCGCCAGCCGTTCGAGGAGCTCGCCGGCGCTCGCATCGTCGAGCCCGCGTGCGAGCTCGATGCGGCGCGCACCGAGCTCGAACGCGAGTCGCGGCGCGGGCCACCATCGTGCCCTCCGCGCGGCCCACCGGCCTTCCGGCCCGTCGAGGATGCCGAGCCCGCGGATGGACTCCACCGCGTAGGTCGCGGTGCGGCCGGCGGCGCGCCCGCGCACCTCGTGCCAGAGCGTGCGTCCATCGGTGCGGATGACCTCGCCTTCGTGGCGTACGAAGCGCGTCCACGCCAGCCCCGCCGTGAGCGCGGCGAGAATCGCCAGAGCGATGCACGTGGCGGTCGTCTCCACCTCCGTGGGGCCGGCGTCGAGCCAGCGATGCCCGTCCGCAGCGGAGAGAGCGCGCGCCAGTGCGACACCGGCAGCGAGGGTGAGCCACGCGCATCCCGCGAGTGCCACGTCGAGCGTGCGATCGGGCGCCGCCGAACGCCGAACGGAGACGGAGATCTCGTCCGGCCCTTCGTCGACTTCGAGCCCCGGGCGCGCCTGCATCGCAATCCTCGGATCCATCGGCGCTTCGTTCGCTGAGGACGCTCACGCGCGGCGCACGCGCGCGGGAAAGGGGATCGGGTCAGCCGTCGCTCGCCCACGCGCGCCAGCGCGCGGACGCTTCGCCCAGGTCCTGGCCGGCGAGGCGCGTGAGCGATTGCCGGGCGGCGCGTGCGATCCGCGGGTCGGCGCTCGAGAGCTTCTCGATCACGTGTGCCGCCGCGCGCTTGTCGCCGATGGCGGCGAGCGCGAAGCAGATCTCCACGGTGGCGCTGGTGTCGGTCTCGTGGTCGAGGGCGATCACCAGCGGATCGAGCGATTCGGGCAGCGCGAGTTGCTTGAGCCCTGCGGCGGCCGCGGCACGGGCGTGCGCACCACCGGTGGAGAGCACTCTTTCGAGCTCGTCGCGGACGCTGGCCCCGGAGAGCCCCACCAGTGCTGCCGCGGCGGCCCGTGCGACGTTCGCGTCCATGTCCGCGATCGCGGCCAGAAGCAGTTTCTCGGCGCCCGGCACCCGGAGCTCGGCCATCCGATAGACGGCGGTGAGCCGCTGGGTCGGGTTTCCCTCGCGCAGCATGCGGGTCACGGCATCGGCCTCGCGCACTGGGCTCGGCGAGGCGCCCAAGTCTTCGAGCGCGGCCAGCTCCCGGGACCGATTGCCGGCGACGTCGCGCTCGAAGCTGCGCAGGGCTTGCGGCAGCTCGGCGATGCTCACGCGCTCACCCTCGGCCCCACTTCCCGCGTCGCCGGCACGCGGAGCCGCCAGCCGGTCGATCGCGGCCTGCGCCTCGATGCGGTACACGCCGCCGCGGTAAAGCACCTGCATGAGCGCAGGGAACGCCGAGAGCTTGCCCACGGCGCCGAGGGTGCGCACGGCGTGCAGCGTGAAGCTCTGCTCGTCGCGCAGATCCGTCACCACGAGCTTGAGAGCCTCTTGGATCTCGGTGAGGTGCAGCGCCTCGATGGAGTCGAGCGTGGCGTGGCGCAGCTCGGCTGGAGCATCGATGTCCAGGTTCCTCTCGAGAACGCGCGCCAGATCGGCGCGGCGGTCCTCGGCCTCGCGCGGCAGCAGGTGCGTCCACGCGCCGAGGCTCTGGGTGGCCGCGAGGCGCACCGCGGTCGACGAGTCGCGGAGCGCGCCCGTGACCAGGTCGAACGCGCGCTGAGCCAGCTTGGGCTTGGCGAGGCGGCCCGTGCGTCGATCGCTCGCGAGCGTCTCGACCGCGAGTCGTCGCACCTCCGGGTCTTTGCTCGCGAGCCGCTCCGCGGGTCCACCCAGTGGATCGCGCAACCACCACGCAAGCCCGCCGCCGGCGGCGGTGGCCACCAGCGCCGCGATCAGCGCCGCTCGTGCCCAGCCGCGCTTGCGCTTCACGGTCTTCGTGACTCGGGTCAGCACCGAGGGTGCGGCGACCGAGATCTCGGCGCCTTGCAGAAAGCGATCGATATCGTCGGCGAGTGCGCCCGCGGACGGGTAGCGCCGCGAGCGATCCTTCTCGAGCGCCTTGAGGGTGATCCGTTCCAGCTCGGGCTCGAGCTTCGGGTTGAGGGTCCGCATCGGCGGCGGATCCTCGAACAACACCTGGCGCAGCGTTTCGGCGAGCGAGGCACCGTGGAAGGGCGGCGAGCCGGCGAGCAACTCGTAGAGCATCGCGCCCAGGCTGAACACGTCGCTCAGCGCGTCGACCTCGTGCACGCGGCCGTCCGCCTGCTCGGGCGCCATGTAGTTGGGCGTGCCCATCAAGTCGCCGGTCTGCGACAGCATGCTTTCGGCGCCACCCAGGTCCTTCGCGAGACCGAAGTCCATGACGCGCGGCTCGCGGCGGACGTCGATCATGACGTTCGCGGGCTTCAAGTCACGGTGCACGATGCCTTGGGAGTGGGCGTAGTCGAGGGCGCGCGCCACCTTCGACATCAACGCCAACGAGCTGCGCACGTTGCCGCGCTCGCCCTTCGCCAGGTCGAGCAGCATGCGCCCTTCGACGAAC
>CAYVDO010000202.1:4615-14545 GCA_964450125.1 uncultured bacterium | reverse complement strand
ATGCGCGGGAGTGATCCATCGCAGACCGGCGGGCGCGCACCCCGCCGGTCCAGAAGTGCTCGTTGGTTGGATCGAGCGCCGGCAGGATCCGGAACGGATGCCAGGATTCCATGCGTCTCGGATGGGGCCGGCGACGCGCGTCGGTGGCGCGTCGAAGCGGCGCGCTATCAACCCACGGAATTTGACGAATCGTCAACTCCGAGCGAAACCCGCGAGAAACGAGATGTTCGCCTTCTGAGGCGAGACGACGCGGGTTCGCGGAGGAGCGAAGGGTGAGCGCGTATCGAGACCGAGTGGCGATCATCACCGGAGGCGCGAGCGGCATCGGCGCCGCGGTCGCAGGCGAGCTGGCGCATCACGGCGCGCGCTTGGTGCTCGCCGATCGCGACGTGGAGCGTGCGCGTCTCACCGCGCAAGCGATCGTCGATGCCGGCGGGCGTGCCGACGCCGTGGCCCTCGACGTCACCGACGCCGGCGCCGTGCGCGACACGATCGAGCGTGTCCACCGGGAGCACGGACGCATCGACTTCCTGTTCAACAACGCGGGCATCGCCATCGCCGGCGAGGCGCGCGACCACACCCTCGACGATTGGCTGCGCACCCTCGACATCAATCTCCGCGGCGTCGTTCACGGGGTGCATGCCGCGTATCCGCTGATGGCGAAGCAGGGGCACGGGCACATCGTGAACACCGCGTCGGTCGCGGGGCTCTTTCCCGCGACCAACGAGATCGCCTACACCGCGTCCAAGTACGCGGTGGTGGGGCTCACGCGCGCGCTGCGGGCCGAGGGCGAAGCGCTCGGTGTCCGGGCGACGGTGATCTGTCCGGGCTTCGTCGATACGCCGATCCTGTTCGAGAACATCACGATTCGTCATCCCGGCGAGCTTCCGATCCGGTCGCGTGGCGACCTCAAGGCGTTGTTGCCGGTGCGCGTCATGCCGGTGGAGAAGGCAGCGCGCATCATCGCGCGCGGTGTGGCTCGGAACGCAGCGATCGTGGTCGTCACGCCACATGCGTGGGGGCTGTGGCTGCTCGACCGGCTCAGTCCCAGGATCGGGCATCGCTTGGCACGCTTGATGGTCGAGGAGCATCGCCGCCGCTTCCCGCGCACTTGACCGAACGCTCGCCGCCGAGCCGCGCGCCAACGCGCGGATGCAGCGCGAACCGTCGCGCGCCAACCACGGTGGTGTGCGCGATTCGCCGCACCGATCGCGCGTCAGCGGCTTGAACGGCGTCATCCATCCGCCGCCCGCAAGAGCTCCACGCTGTTCACGCACTTGCGCGCATCGGTCGAGACCGTTCGCAGCTCGGACGCAGATTGCGCCGCTGCGGCGTCAGGGCGCTGACGCAGATCGCGCGGGGCGCGCCGCTTGCACTCCTGATCGCCGAGCGGACTTGGACTCGTGCTGCACGCGCGACGGCGCTCGCGACGAGCACTGCGCGGGAGGCGAATCGATGCGAGAGCGATCGCGACATGCATTGCGTGTCGTCGGGGTGGCGTTGGCGTTGGCGCTGGCATCGGCTGCCTCGACGGCTCGCGCCGAAGAGCCGTGCTTCACCCAGGTCAACGCCGACGGTTTCGGCAATCCCAAGAACACCTACGCCTGGTCGATGAAGGCGTTCCGCGAGCACCTCTACGTGGGCACCCTCAACAAGGCTGCTGTCGGCGGTATCGCCAATCTCGAGCTCGATGGCGGCGGCTTGCGTCCGGCGGCGCGCAGGGACGTCACCGGCGCGCAGCTCTGGCGTTACGACGGATCCGTGTGGACGCAGGTGGTCGCCGATGGATTCGGCGGCAAGAACAACGAGGGCATCCGCAATTTCGCGGTGTACGGCGATGCCCTCTACGCCGGCACGCTCAACCCGCTGGGCGGAGCGGAAGTGTGGCGCAGCTCCGACGGTAGCCAGTGGGTGCGTGTCGGCAAGAACGGGCTCGGCAACATCCTCAACAGCTCGATTCGCGGCATGGTGGCGTGGCGCGACAAGCTGTGGGTGGGGACGGTGAATCAGCTCGGTGGCGAGCTCCACTCGTTCGACGGCAGCACCTGGACGAAGGTCGCGAAGCGGGGGATCGACGAGGCGCGCAACGACACGCTCTCCGATCTTCGCGTGCACGGTGACGATCTCTTCGTCGGCACCTGGAATGGCCAGGGCGCTCGGCTCTATCGGTTCGACGGGGTCACCTGGACCTCGCTGGTGGGCGGTTCCGCCGCCACCGGCGCCGGATTCGGCGACACGGAAAACACAGGCGTCTTGAGCCTGGCGAGCTTCCGCGGCGCGCTCTACGCGAGCACGCGCAACTTCGACAGTGGCTTTTCCGTGTGGCGTTCGACGGATGCCGGCGCGAGCTGGGAGCAGGTCGTGGCCCACGGCTTCGGCGATGCGCGCCAGCGCTACGGCTGGAAGCTCTTCGTCTTCGGTGACGAGCTCTACCTCGGTACGTTCGTGTCGGGTGACTCGGGGCCGGACCAGTACACGCTCGGTGGGCGCCTCTATCGGACCACCGATGGCACGACGTGGAGCGAGGAGGTTGGCCCCGCGGGTATCTACGCGCCGGCCGGCTTCGGCGATGGCCGGAATTACGGAGTGCGTTCGATGGAGAGCTTCTTCGGTGAGCTCCATCTCGGCACGGCGCAATGCTTTTTCTGCACGTTCCCGGTGACCGGTGCGGAGATCTGGCACCGCGATCCCGCTGGCTGCGGCGGTTGAAGAAGGCCTCCGCGGCGGACTTTTCGAGCCCCGCGCCCAGCGCGGCAAAGGCGCGTCGGGTCCCACCGCCGAGTCGCCTCGCTCACGGCTCGTTCGACACTTCTTCATTCGCGGAGGCGAGCAAATCCCCGTGCTGGGATCACGCCTCCGGCGAGCCGCGGCTGTTTCCCCGTTGCCATGCGCGTGGTATCACCACGCGCGATTTGACGAATCGTCAAATTCGAGTGGAAACGGCAGCAAATCGCCATCCTCGTGCGCGCGACCATCGAGATTCCGGGCTTCTGGCCGAGCGCCCCGGCGTGGCGCGACGGTGTCGCGCTCGTGGAGCCGGACGGCACGGCGGTCACGGCTCTCGAGCTGTGGAGAAGCGGGAACCAGCTCGCCCACGCGCTCCTGGCCCTCGGTCTCGCTCCGGGCGACGTGGTCGCGGTGTTGCTGCCGAACGGTCGCGCGTATTTCGAGGTTCTGCTCGCGACCATGCAGATCGGCCTTCGCCTCACGCCGATCAACATCCACCTCACGGCCTCCGAGATCGCCTACATCCTGGCGGATGCACCGGCGCGTGCGTTCGTGGCGCACCAAAGTCTCGGCGACGTCGCGTGCGCCGCAGCGGACGAGGCGAGTGTTCCCTCCGAAGCGCGGATCGCCGTGGGTGCGATCGCGGGCTTCCGTTCCCTTGCCGAGCTCGAGTCGGCGCAGCCGTGGGAACGGCCCACTCAGCGCCAGGCGGGCCAGATTCTCGCCTACACGTCGGGCACCACGGGTCGCCCGCGCAGCGTCCGTCGCAAGCTCGTCGCGATGGATCCGGACGTGGCGATCGGGCTCCAGGCCACGCACCTCTTCAAGTACGACGTGCTGCCCGGCGACGGCCACGTGCACCTGGTGGCGTCTCCCATGTACCACATGGCGCCGCTCATCCACGGCTGGTACTCGCTCCACCTCGGTCATCCCGTGGTGCTGATGGATCGTTGGGACGCCGAGCAGACACTGCGCCTGATCGAGCGCCACCGCGTCACCACCACCCACCTCGTGCCCACCCAGCTTCACCGCTTGCTCGCCCTCCCGGACGAGACGCGTCGGCGCTACGACCTCGGAAGCCTGCGCTCCGTGGTGCACGCCGCAGCGCCGTGCCCGGTGGAGGTGAAACGCCGCATCCTCGAATGGTGGGGGCCGATCGTCTACGAGTACTACGGCTCCACCGAGGGTGGCGGAACGCTGGTGCGCTCGAACGAGTGGCTCGACCGTCCCGGCACCGTGGGCAGGGTGTGGGAGGGCGGCGAGCTCAGGATCCTCGACGAGGACGGGAACGCGTGTCCGCCTGGCGTCGTCGGTACGGTGTACATGCGCTCCTACTCGGACTTCGAGTACGGGGGCGATCCCGAGAAGACCCGCGCCGGGCGCCGCGGCGGGCTCTTCACCGCCGGCGACATGGGCTACCTCGATGCCGACGGCTACCTCTTCCTGTGCGATCGCAAGATCGACATGATCATCTCGGGTGGCGTGAACATCTACCCCGCGGAGGTCGAGGGGGCGTTGCTCGCCCATCCGAAAGTCGCCGACGTCGCGGTGTTCGGCATCCCGCATCCCGACTGGGGTGAAGAGGTGAAGGCGGTGATCCAGCCGGAAGCCGAGATCGCCGCCGGCGCGGCGCTGGTGGAGGAGCTGCTCGCTCACTGCGCGACGCGTCTCGCACGCTACAAGATCCCGCGCTCGATCGATTTCACGGACGCATTGCCTCGTGACCCGAGTGGCAAGCTCATGAAGCGCAAGCTGCGCGATCCGTACTGGCAAGCGCGAAGCCGCGCCATCTGATTTGCGGAGGGGGCCGAATGGATTTTCGCTACCCACCCGAGGCCGAGCGTTTCCGCGCCGTCGTGCGCGCGTGGCTGGAGGCGAATCTCCCCGCGGAGCTGTACGGCGTCACGGTTCGCGACGATCTCACCCCCGAGCTGGTCGAGCGGCTTCGGGCGTGGAACCGAAAGCTGGCCGACGCGGGCTATGCGGGTATGTCGTGGCCCGCGGAATTCGGCGGGCGCGCGGCGAGCGTCATCGAGCAGGTGGTGCTCGCCGAGGAGATGAGCCGCGCCCAGGCACCCGGTCCGATCAACGTCATCGGGCTCTCGAACATCGCGCCGGCGATCATGAGCTACGGCACCGCCGAGCAGAAGGCCCGCTTCTTGCGGCCGATGCTGCGCGGCGACGAGATCTGGTGCCAGGGCTTCTCGGAGCCCAACGCCGGCAGCGATCTAGCGTCCATCGGCACACACGCTCGCCGTGACGGCGAGGATTTCGTGGTCAACGGCCAGAAGGTCTGGAACACGCTGGGCGAGTACGCGGGCTGGTGCGAGCTCCTGGTGCGCACCAACCCGGCTGTGGCCAAGCACGAGGGGATCTCGTGCCTGCTCGTCGATCTTCAGAGCCCCGGTGTGACGGTCCGGCCGATCGTCACGATCACCGGCGGACGGGAGTTTGCCGAGATCTTCCTCGAGGACGTGCGGGTGCCGGTCACCGCGCTGCTCGGCCCGCTCGACGGCGGGTGGAAGGTGGCCATGGCGACACTCAGCCACGAGCGCGCGGGAGTCGCCTCGCTGCATCTGCAAGTGCGGAAGAAGGTGCGTCGTCTCATCGAGCATGCGCGCACCGTCGAGCGGGACGGTGCGCCGCTCACCGCCGATGCCGGCAACCGTCGCGAGCTGGCGCGCGCATACATGCTGGCGGAGCACATGAAGTTCCTCGCCGATCGCGCGCTCTCGGGCAGCATCCAGAAGCGTGCGCCGGGCCCGGAAGGGTCGCTCGCGAAGCTGGTCTGGTCGGATACCGAGAACGCCCTCGCGGCGATCGCCGGCCGCGTCCTCGGTCCGGAGGCGAATACGGGGCGCTGGGGCGATCAGCGCGTGTACGTACGTGCGACCTCCATCGCCGGCGGCACCAACCAAGTGAACCGCAACATCATCGCCACGCGCGTGCTGGGCTTGCCGAAGGGATCGTGAGTGGAGGTCTTCCGCGCGCGCCGTCGTTCGTAGGGGCGGGCGTACGCGCATCGAGGAATCCCGCGGTATGCAGATGGCTGGAATGGCACGCGCGAGAGGCGCGCCGGTGAGCGGTGCGAACCGACTCGGGGGTGGGGCCCCGCGAAAGTCGCGCCTTTCGCGGGGCGGGGGGCTTGAAAAGCCCCCCGCGGAGACCTCAGCTAGCCGCGACGCAAGCGCGAATCGCTTGCTTCGGGGCTAGCCCGCCCGAAGCCGGAGATCGAATCGGAATGGATGCCTTCTTTTCCACCGAGCAAGAAGAGCTGCGCACCAGCGTGCGAAGGTTCCTGAGCGAGCGCGCGCCGCTCACGTGGGTGCGCGCTCAGTGGTCCGATCCGCGCGGCACTCGCGACGAGATCTGGCGCGCGATGGTCGAGCTCGGGCTGGCCGGATTGCTCGTTCCCGAGGCGCTGGGCGGCGTGGGCGCTGGAATGCAAGAAGCGGGAGTGGTGCTCGAAGAGCTTGGACGCATGGCGCATCCGGGACCCTATCTCGCGTCCTCGGTGGGCGCGGCCAGTGCCCTGGTGGCGCTCGATGCCCGCGAGCACGCACGCGCTCTGGCCGCGGGCGCGACCGTGGCCACGCTCGCCCTCGTCGACGAGGGCCTGAGCTTCGCGCGCTGGCGTGAGCCCATCGCCGACGAGGCGGAGGGACGGCTCACCGGTCGCAAAGTTCACGTGCTCGACGGCCTGGCGGCGACGCTCTTCCTGGTGACCGCGGGTAGCCACGTGTGGGCCGTGAAGCGCGATGCCCCCGGCGTGCGCGTCGAGTGCGAGCCCACCGTGGACGGCACGCGCCGCTTCGCGACGCTCACCCTCGACGACACGCCCGCCGAGCTGCTCGGACCGATCGAAGCGCTCGCGGGGGCGGTGGATCGGGTTGCCATCGGGCTTGCCGTGGACGGGCTGGGCGCGGCAGAAGCGGCGCTGGCGCTGGCCGTCGATCACGCCAAGACCCGCGTCCAGTTCGGTAAGCCCATCGGCGCGTTCCAATCCATCGCCCATCTCGCCGCGGAGATGCTGCAAACCGTCGAGACCGGACGTGCGGGTGCGTATTACGCGCTCTGGGCCGCGGATCAGTCGGACCCCAACGAATGCCATCGCGCCGCCGCCTTGGTGAAGTCCTACGCCTCCGAGCGCTACTCGCGCGTTGCCGCCGACGCCATCCAGATCTTCGGGGGCGCCGGTTTCACCTGGGAGATCGATCTCCACCTCTTCTACAAGCGGTTGATGTCCCTCGAGCAGGATTGGGGTGGCAGCGAGTTCTGGCTGGACGAGCTCGCGCGGATGGTGGTGGACGGCGACGCGAGGAACGAATGAGCGACACGGTCACGCTGATCGATCTCTTCGGCGGCAACGAGTCGGCCCCGGTGCCCGATCCGTACTCCGTCTACGTGCGGCTCCGGCGGGAGTCGCCCGTGCTCAAGCTCTGGGGCACGGGCTACGAAGGCTTCCTGGTCACCCGTCACGCCGACGTGATGGCGGCGCTGGTCGACGACGAGCTCTATTCGAACAAGGCCAACAACCAGGGCATCGGCTTCGTCATCGGCCGCACGATTTTGGAGATGGACGGCCGCGAGCACACCAAGCATCGCCAGCTCATCACGCCGTTTCTGGCGCCGCGGGCGCTGCGTGGCGACGTGCCTCAGCGCATGGAGAAGATCGCCCACGAGCTGATCGACGGCTTCGTGAGGGAAGGCCGCGCCGATTTGGTGCAGGCGTTCACGTTCACGTTCCCGCTGCGTGTGTTCGTCACGATCCTCGGGCTCCCCGTCGAGGACTACGAGCAGGTGCACCGCTGGGCCATCGACCTGACCCGTGTGGGTAGCGATCCCGTTGCCGGGATGAAAGCGGCGCACAAGCTCGGCAAGTACTTCGAGCCGGTGATCGAGAGCCGCCGCCGCGAGCCGACGGGCGACATGGTGAGCCAGCTCGTTCACGCCGAGATCGACGGCGAGCGCCTCACCGACGCCGAGGTGACCAGCTTCTTGAGGCTCCTCGTGATCGCTGGCGCCGAGACCACGTACCACCTGATCGGCAACGCCATGACCGCGCTGCTCACCCATCCCGAGGTGCTCGAGGAGGTCCGCGCCGACCGCGAGCTGCTCCAGCGGGTCATGGACGAGACATTGCGCTGGGAAGGGCCGGTACAGCTCGTGTGGCGCGAGAATGTGCGCCCCACCACCATCGCCGGGTACGAGCTGCCGGCAGGATCGCGGCTCTTGCTCTCGATCGGCTCCGCGAACCGAGATCCCGAGGTCTTCGCGCGACCCGACACCTGGGACATCCGTCGTGACACCAGCGCGATGCTCGCGTTCGGGCTGGGGCGTCACTTCTGCGCGGGCTCGCGGCTCGCGTACGCGGAAGCGCGGGTGGCGCTGGAAGCGCTGCTCGATCGCCTGCCGAACCTGCGCCTCGACCCCGGCGGCCAGCACGGGATCGTCGGGCTCGCGTTCCGCGGGCCGGAGCGCCTCGACGTCCGCTTCGACCCCGATCCGCGCAGCCCGTAGTGGCGGGTGCGCGCATCCCGCGACGCTGATCACCCCGATCGCCCGCGGCCGAGTTCGCTCATACCGGCGGGTCGTCGGACTCGGTGACCTTCGCCAACGTGGCGCGCAGGAAGTACATCTGCTCGGAGCCCAGCCCCTGGCCGACGAAAGACGCGCCGAACACCAATCCCGCGAGCACCGCTGCCGCAGGCGCGACGAAGAACGCCGTCGGCTGCTGCTTCAGCGTGAGCTGGGCGATACCGAACATCGCGCTGAACACGCTCACCACCGTCAGCGTGCCGTAACCGAACACGTACATCGCCCACACGTACGGGTCGGGGCCGAAGCGGGCGTCGATGTCGGCGCCGCCACTCTCGGTGGGCGTCATCTTCGCCACCACTTGCGGCGACCAGAAATGATGCTCTGGGCCGTCGATCGCGAGCTCGATGCGGTGGTCGAAGGCGATCCCCCGGACTCGCGGTGACGTCCGAATGAGCTCGTTGACCCGCGCCGCGACCTCGGCGGGCGCGAGCGGCGAACGCAGCACGAAGCGTGGGCGGGGACGCGGGCGTGACTTGGCGCGAGCCGTCATGGAAGCCCTCCGCACACGATCATAGGGAACTCAGGGCCGCGTTTCATCGTGCTTCGGCCGATCGCGTCGAGCCGCTCGCTGGTGCGTCGCGGGCACATACTCGCGGGCTCTGCGGCTTGCGGCGCGTCAGAGGTGTGACTGCATACGAGTCACCCAAGTGCTATCATCGTGTATGTCATCCGAAGGGAGGTCGGTATGCGAACGCTGACGCTACGAAACGTGAGTGACGACACGCTGCATTGGCTGCGTGGCCGTGCCGCAGCGCATTCGCGGAGCGTGAACGCCGAAATCCTGGATCTCATCGCCGTAGCGCGGGCCGACGAATCGGCGGCGCAGCATCCGGACAACCCCTTTGCCGAGTCCCATCGCCTGGCGCGCCGCCGTGGCGTACGAACCCCCTCGACGTCGCGGCGGATCATCCGCGCGGATCGGGATCGTGATCTGCGTTCTTGATGCCTCGGCGGCCGCTGCCGTTCTGTTTCGCGAACCGGGCGCAGCGCGGGTGGGGAGCCTGCTCTTCGGCATGGACGAAGTCCTCGTGCCGCCACTGTTCGCGTACGAGCTCGCGAACGTCGCGCGCACGAAGGTGCTCCGTCGCGAGCTGGGTTGGGACGACGCCGAGGTATTGCTCGACGATTCTGCGCGGTGGCCGTGCCGTGTGACCGCAGTGGGATGGTCCGAGGCTTGGATCCAGTCGCGCAAGCACGGGCTGACCGTCTACGACGGCGCGTACCTGGCGCTCGCGGTCTCACGGCGCGCCGGCTTGCTGACCCTCGACGTCGAGCTTGCGCGAGCGGCAGGACGCCGCGCCCTGCTTTGAGGGCCGCGCCGCGTGTGGAGCCTTCCCGACGTCCGGGATCACTCGACTGCCGGCTGCGTGACGGCGCCGAAATCGACGGGTTAGAGTGAATGACTCGCCGAGCCCGCGCATGAATCGCGTCGTCCTCTTCTTTCCCGACCACCACGACGTCCGGCGCGCCGGACGTTTCCAGGATCGCCAGATCCTGCCGCTCGGGACGCTCGCGATCGCCACACCGCTCACGGCCGCGGGCTTCGACGTCGAGATCGTCGATCAGCGCGTGCACGAGGACTGGCCCGTGCGGCTGCGCGCG
>CAYVDO010000202.1:0-4605 GCA_964450125.1 uncultured bacterium | reverse complement strand
AAGGGAGGCCTCGAAGCCTCCCGGATCTGCAAAGAGGCCGCACCCGGTGTTCCTGTCGTGTGGGGTGGCGTTCATCCGAGCTTGCTGCCGGACCAGACGCTCGCCCATCCGGACGTGGACGTGGTGGTGATCGGCGAGGGCGACGTGACGGCCACGGAGCTCGCGCGCGCGCTGGCCGAGGGGCGTGACCTGGCGACCGTCGACGGCATCGGCTTCAAGCGCGACGGCGCCCTCGTGAGGAGCAAAACGCGTGGGTTGCTCGACGTCGAGCGTCTGCCCGCGATCGACTACACGCTCATGCCGGACATCGACGCCTACAAGATCACGGCGTTCTACACGGGCAAGGCGTCACTCGCGTACCAGTCGAGCCGCGGCTGCGCCCACCCGTGCGGCTATTGCTACAACCTCGAGTTCAACGACATGCGCTTCCGGGCGCGCTCGCCGGCGCGGGTGGTGGCCGAGATCGAGGACTTGGTCACGCGCTTCGATCTCCAGGCCGTGTTCATGCTCGACGACAACTTCTTCCAGTCGAAGCGACGGGTGGGAGAGATCGCCGAGCGCATCCTCGCGCGCGGCCTCGACGTCGAGTTCTACAACGCCAACTGCCGCATCGATTACATCTCGCGCTACGACGTCGAGTTCCTGAAGATGCTGAGTCGCGCCGGCATCCGGGAGCTGCGCATCGGCATCGAGTCCGGCTCCGACACCACCCAGCAGCGCATCGACAAGTACACCACCTTCGACGAGTGCCTGGTCGCCAATCGCAAGCTGCGCGAGGCAGGCATCGTTCCCCACTACAACTTCATGGTGGGCTTCCCCGAGGAAACGCTCGTGGAGGTGACCGACACCTTGAGGTTGATGGACCGCCTCCTCGACGAGAATCCCGACGCCTTCGTCTACAACTGCTCGCTCTTCTCGCCCTATCCCGGCACGCCGCTCTACGACGTGGCGGTGAACGCGGGTTGGGTACCGCCCTCGCGCCTCGAGGATTGGGTGACGGCGGAGTTCAAAGACCTGAACGTCGCGTGCACTCCGGCTTGGTCGCGCTACATCTGCGACGTCCACGAGTTCTCGGGTTACGTCGACGCCAAGCACCGCGGGCGTTTGGGACGGCTCTACTCGAAGGTAGCGCGTGCGCGGATCCGCCGCGGATGGGTCGGATGGCTGCCCGAGGCGCGGCTCAGACGCCTGGTGCGAAACGGCATGGGCATCTTGCGCAAGCGCTCACAGCCGTTCTCGTCGTATCGCGAGCGTCCCGTCGGTAGCCAAGGCGGCGCGCTCGCGCGGATGCGGACCGACGGTACCGTTCGCGGACACAACGCCCACGTCGCGGCTCTCGGTTCCGCCATCGAAGCCTGAGCGCTTCGGCGCGGCGACGCCCGAACCAGCGGCGGCAGTCACCGCCGCCGCGAAGCACTGCGGCGATGGTTGAACTCCCGCGCTGGGCTGTGGCCGATCGTGCTCACCGGCGCTGCGCCCGGGTGTGGCTAGGGTGTTGACACGCTGTCCGTGCGATTGGTACTACCAACTGGTACTACCAATCTGGAGGCGCCGGGACGAGCGTGAGCTCCGGCCCGAGGCACCGAGGTGTGAATGACAGCGGCGCTGGCGTCACTCGAAAGCACGAGCGCGCGGGATGTATCCGGTAGCGTCCTCGACACCGTCGCGGGGTGGATTCTCGACGGCGAATACGGCGTCAACGCACGTCTGCCGCCCGAACGAATGCTCGCGGAGCGCTTGGGCGTGAGCAGAATCAGCGTGCGCGCCGCGCTCGCTCGGCTCGAGAGTCGCGGCATGATCGAGATCCAGCCCGGCTCGGGCACGGTCGTGCGCGCGCGTCACCACTGGTCGTTCGCGGCGCTCGGCGGGCACGTCCGTCACGCTGCACGGAGAGGGGACCTCGACACCCTCGCGAGCAGCGTTCGGGAGATCCTGGCGTTCCGTCGTTTCCTGCTGATCGACGTCGGTTGCCGCGGCTTGCGACGGCCGCAGGAGGGCGAGCTGGACCCCGCCCGTGAATCGGTGCGCGACGCGTGGCGCGCGCGCGAGTCCGCGGCGACGTTCCTGCACTTCGACCTCGAAAAGATGCGACGCGTTCTGGTGGCCACGGAAAGCATGCCGTCACTCTGGTTGCTCAACAGCGTGGCGGACGCGTACCTCGAATTCGCGGAGGCGCTGTCGCTCGAGCTGCTGGTGCCCGACGATTACGTAGAGTTTCACCTGCAGGTCTTCGCCGCCCTCGAACGTGGCGACACGGCCGCCGCGCGCAGGCGAAGCGCCGCGCTCGTCGATCGTCAGGATTTGGCGCTTCTGGCTGCGCTCGGTGTTCGCTCACGGGGGCGACCTCGATCCGAGCGGCGGACGCGATGAACGCGTTCGCCGGCAAGACCGCGATCATCACGGGTGGGGGCTCGGGGATCGGCAAGGCGCTGGGTCGGGAGCTCGCTCTCGCTGGCTGTCGCGTCGTGCTCGCCGACATCGACGGGGATGCCGCGGTTGCGGCGGCGCAGGCGATCCAAGTGGCAGGTGGGGAGGCGTCGGGGGTGGCCCTCGACGTCGTCGACGCGAGCCAGGTTCAGGATCTGGTGCGTTCGGTGAGGCAGCAACGCGGGCGCCTCGATCTGCTCTTCAACAACGCTGGCGTGAGCATGGTGGGTGAGGCGCGCGACGTGCGGCCGGAGAGCTGGCGGCGGGTGCTGGACGTCAACCTTCACGGCGTCATCCACGGGGTGCAGGCGGCCTATCCGGCGATGATCGCTCAAGGCTTCGGCCAGATCGTGAACACCGCCTCCATCACCGGGCTCGTCCCGTTCCCGCTGGGAGTCGTCTACAACACCTCCAAGTTCGCGGTGGTGGGCTTGTCGATGTCACTGCGCACGGAGGCTTTGGGCTACGGAGTGAAGGTGAACGTCGTCTGCCCGGGGTTCATCGACACGCCCATGCAGGATCGACTCGAATACGTCGGCATCGACAAGAACCGGGCGATGCGCGAGCTGCCGTTCAAGCTGCGGCCCGTCGAGCGCTGCGCGCGGGCGATCCTGCACGGCGTCGCGCGCGATCGCCCGATCGTGGTGGTCACGCCGGAGGCGAAGGCGCTCTGGATTCTTCACCGCCTGGCGCCGCGGCTCACGCTCACGATCGGACGGTTCGCCGCGCGACGGAGCCGCCGGCTACGCGTCGACCTCGACTCGTCGGGAGCGGGGCAGCCGGGATGACGACCGCCAGCGCGGCACGGCCGCACTCGGGGCGAGCGGATCGCGAGCGCCTGGACTTCGCCGCGCTCTGGGACGCGCCGCTCGCACGCGTGGAGGAGCTCTTCTTGGGCGGTACGACGCCGCAACCGAGCGAGATCGCCGGCTGGGAATATCAAGGCGCAAATCTCGCGCGTGTGGCCCCGTTGCTCCGCATTCGGCGCTTCACGAAAGGATTCCTGCCACTCGCCGGCGGCGTTTCGGGTGCAGCGATCATCGATGGCTACAACGTTTGGGTGGAGCAGGAGGGCGGCCCGCGGGATGGCTGGATTCCTCTCGTGCGCCACGGCAAGCCGTGGCGCCACGGCTTCTACCAGGTCGTGTCCGTCGATCGCCGCGCCCTGGATTCTCGGTACACCCACGCGCTGCTCATCGACTACGGCTTGGGCACGAATCCGTGGCACCACCCGGCTCGGCTGCTGCGCGACTACGTGGTGCAGGTGTACCCGGACGATCCCACGTTGCTGGTCGGTAAGGCGTACGTCGCGCTGGGCCGGCTTCGGGTGTTCGGTGGTCATTTCGTCATGCGGCGCGCCGCCCCCGCCAGCCGCGAGGGCTGAGCTGGGTAGCGCCCGGCGCGCAGCGGGCCTCGGTCGTGGTGGGCCGCAGGGGCGCTTGTCTTTCTCTGGGTGACATGGTATCAGTGACAGTATGTCACCCAAAGTGCCGACCGCTCCCCGCGCCACCCGCCGCGAGCAGAAGGCAGCCACCCGCCGGGCCTTGCTCGAGGCGGCCCGGCGCTGCTTCGAGCGCCAGGGCTATGCGGGTACGGTGGTCGCCGACATCGCCCGCGAGGCGGGAGTCGCCCACGGCACGGTCTACGTCCACTTCACCGGTCGCGAGGCCGTCGCCGACGCGCTGCTCGAGGACTTCAACGACGCGCTGGCGCGCGAGCTGGCCCCGCTGCTCGCGGTGGCGGAGCAACCACCTGATCGCGTCATCGCCGACGCCGCGCGTCTCTTCCTGCGCGCCCTAGATCACGATCGCCTGCTGGTGCGGTTCTACGCCGAGCGCGCGGCGTCGGGCTTCACGGCCGAGACGCTGGCCACCGGGATCAACCCACCGGCGCTCGCGGCCCTCACTGCGGCGCTCGTGGCTCGCGCCGGGGCTCGGGCGGACCGGCCCCACGTGGACCTCGCCGCCCACGGATTGCTCGCGTTCTGGCTCCGCGTTGGCCTGCGATACGTGCTGGTGCCCGGCACCCGCCGCGCGGACGCGGAGGAAGTCCTCGTCGAGCTGACCGCGGGTGCTCTCGAACGCCTCGTTTCTCGTTCCGCGCGAACGCGCCGGAAGGGCGCGCGCGCTCGGTGATCGCCATGGCGAACACGATGCCCCGCTTCGATCACTACCGGCC
>CAYVDO010000201.1:0-14569 GCA_964450125.1 uncultured bacterium | reverse complement strand
TGCACATCGAGATCATGAGCCAGGTGCGCGCCATGCGCTACACGCTCGAGCGCGTCATCCGCGGGCAGGACACCATCAGCGCCACGGGCAACATCCTGCGCGCCGCGCATTCGGTGATCGCCGCCGACACCAACCGGCGCGAGAAAACGCTGTGGACCGAGGGCGCCCAGGGCGATCCGGTGCTGCTGCGGGCCACGCCCACCGACCTCGACGAGGCCCGCTTCGTGATCGGCGAGATCCTGCGGCTGGCGCGGGTCGAGAACCGCCGCCCGCGCGACTTCGCGATCTTGTATCGGACCAACGCCCAGTCGCGCCCACTCGAGGACGAGCTTCGACGCTGGAACCTGCCTTACGTCATCATCGGCGGCATTCGCTTCTACGATCGCGCCGAGGTGAAGGACGCGCTCTGCTACCTGCGCGCGGCGCTCTGCCCCAACGAGCCGGTCGCGTTGCGCCGCATCCTCAACCGGCCCGCGCGGGGCATTGGTGCCACCACGCTCGAGCGCGTGGATGCGATCGCCCGCGAGCACGGCGCGAGCTGGGGAGAGGCGCTGGCGATCGCCACCCAGCGCCCCGAGATCACGCCAGCTTCGCGGCGCGCACTGGGCAAGTTCATCACCTGGCTCGACGAGATCCGGGCCGCCGCCGACGGCCTCCGGCCGGTGGCATTGCTCGAACGCCTGCTGAAAGAGAGCGGTTATCTGGCGGCGCTCGAGAGCGACGACGACCCCGAAGCCCAGGGGCGGCGCGAGAACCTGGACGAATTGATTCGCGTCGCCGGCGAGTTCGAGACGCGCGAGCCCGAAGGCACCGCGCGCCAGTTCCTCGACGAGGTTTCGCTGGTCGCCGATTCCGACGATCTCGACGCTGCGCGCGACCGCGTGAACCTCATGACGTTGCACACCGCCAAGGGCCTCGAGTTCCCGGTGGTGCTTCTGGTCGGCCTCGAGGAAGAGCTGCTGCCGCACGTGCGTTCGATGAATCTACCGCTCGCCACCGCCGAGGAGCGACGGCTGCTCTACGTGGGCATGACCCGCGCGCGGGAACGCCTGACGCTCAGCTACGCGGATGCGCGGATGTTCCACGGCGAACGCCGACTCTCGGTTCCGTCGCGCTTCCTCCGCGACCTCGACCGCGAGTCCACGAAGTTCGTCGGAGTGACGAGCCTCGCCTCGCCCCAGCATCACCGCCCGCAACCACCTTCCATCCAGCGATCCGCGTTCGCCGCGACTGCAGCACCACCAGCCGCTGCGGAGCGCACCATCGATACCGAAGCGAGCCAGGAGTCGGTGCGGAAGCTGACGCCGAACGACGACATCCACCCGGGGCTCGTCGTGATCCACCCCACCTTCGGCCGCGGCACGGTGCGCGGCACCTCGGATCACGGTGAGTCGCGAAAGGTCCTGGTGCAGTTCTCGCGCGTCGGCCTCAAGAAGCTACTGGTACGGCAAGCCAACCTGGGCGTGTTCGACTGAGCGCCGGTGAGCCTTGCGTGAGGCTCGGGAAACACGAAAGCCCGAGGCCTCTCCGCCTCGGGCTTTCGGTCATCCCCCGGCCGGCTGCGCCAAAACGCGCCGATCGTGGGTGCGAGCGGTGTCGCGCCTCAGAGCGCGATGCCGGACTTGCTGTCGGTGATGAGCGTCTCGTTGATCTTGTGGCCCGAGATGTCCGAGACGTAGGGAAGCGACATCACGTAGTGGTACGGACGGAAGAACACCCACTGCAGAAGCGTGCCGACCATGTTCACGGGATACGCGGCGATGCGAACCGGATGATCGTCGATCACCGACGCGTACTCGGCATTCGCACGGGCGGTTCCGCTGAGGCCAGCCACGAGAAGGGCAACCGTCGCTGCACTGACGAAGAGGCGTTTCATCGCGTTCCTCCGGGTATCGTTCGCACGGCACACGAGCGGCACACGTGTCGCTCGTCCGCGAGAACCAAACGGATGGTAGGAGAACGCATTTCAACTGTCAAGCGAAAGTTGCCGAGGTCATTCAGATTTCCTGAGCCCCTCGGGCGGGCGTGCCAGGCCGGGGTCGACGCGGAAGGCCGCGCCGGATACCGGCCATGATCTGGGTGCTCGCCCCCACCGCGGGTGAGGCACGCGCGCTGGCACGCGTTGCACCACTCGCCTCCGGCGCGCCGTGGTCGCTGCACCGGATCGCCATGGGGCCCACGCGGGCCGCCGACGCCACCCGGGCGCTTCTCGCGCGCGGGCGGCCGAGTGCCGTGCTCCTCGTCGGACTCGCAGGCGGCCTCGATCCCACCCTCGCGATCGGTGACGTGGTGGTGCCGACGCAGCATCACCTCCTCGCGGGAAACGACCCCGGTCATCCGGTCGCGATGACGCCCGCGCTCACCGAGCGGCTGTGCCAGGCGCTCCACGGCGCCGGCATCTCCCACCGCGTCGGCCCGTTCGTCACCAGCCCGCGGGTGCTCGCCGACCCACGCGAGAAGCGCGCGTTCGGTGCGCGCGGCTATCTCGCCGTCGAGATGGAAGGGCTGGCGGTCACAGCGGTCTGCAACGACCACGATCTGCCCTGTGCATCCGTGCGCGTCGTGCTCGACCCCGTCGAGCACCGACTCCCCGACCTCGCGGCAGCCGTGGACGAGCGTGGCGAGGTGCGTCTTCGGTTGCTCGTACGACGGCTCCTGAGCCGCCCGGGGCTCGTCGCGGACATCCCGCCGATGGTGCGCGCCGCGCGCACGGCAAACGCGATCCTCGCCGGCGTCGTGGCGCGCGTCGCCCCCGAGCTGGCGCGCGCGTGATCGGCACGAGCGACGGCATGCCGGATTCACGCGCGCCGAGCTCCGGCACCTGCCGCGATCCTGCCTCGAAAAAGGCTGGCGAAGTCACCGTGCGATCGCCACCGAACGCCGGCCCAGCCGGCTGCTCAAAGCGGCACGCGCCAGCGGTGGGCCGACGAGCGTAACGAGTCTGCTTGGGGGTGGGGCCGCGCAAGAGTCGCGCCCTTTTCGGGGCGGAAGTCTGAAACAGACCCCCGAGGAAACATCGACAGGCTCGAAGAGCTCGCTCCTGCGAGTCGCTCAGCAGCCTGCCAGCCCCACGCAAGCGCTTCGCGCTCGTTTCGCGGCTAGACTGGCGACGCCCCACCCCCGCGCTGCCATTTCGCCTTCGAGGCCAAGCTTCGTGTCCCAGGGCGCCTTCGATTTCCTGCATCGGCCGAGCCTCGGTCGCGGCTGGCTCGACAACCGTGCCGCGATCCTGTCGCTCAGGCTCGCGCTCGCGTTGGTGACCACCGCTGCGTTGGCCTCGGGGGAAGCGCCGTCACCCAGGCCATCGCTCCTGCTCGCCGCCGTATTCCTCGCGAGCCAGGTGTGGTTCGCGCGCCAGCCGCCGGAGCGCTTCGGCAGCCCACGCCTGCAGACCGCCCTGGTGGTGGGCGATCTAGCGATCATCACCACCGCCGTGGCGCTCACCGACGGGGCGCACGATCAGTTCTTCCTGGCGTACTTCGTGCTGCTGTTGGTGGTGAGCCTCACCGGCACCTACAGACGGGTGACGCTCGCCACCTCCGCCGCATGCGTCGCGTACGCATTCGCGTTGGTCGTCGGCCACGAGGCCGACGAGCCGTGGAGCTCCGCACTGTGGATCCACGTTCCGCTGCTGTTCGGCACTGGGACCTTCTTCGGGCTGATCGCGCAGTCGAGCCGCGACGAGCACCAGGCACTCACCGCCAGCGAGCACCAGCGGCGGGCGCTGGAAACGGTGTTGACGGTGACCGAGCGCCTCGATCCCGACCTCGAAGTCGACGAGATCGTCCGCGCCGTCGCGGAGCAACTCGCGGTATTGGTGCCGCGCGCGCGGCTGCTGCGCACGCTCTACCAGCCCGAGGCGCCCGGCCACCCCGTCGAGGTGCTCACCACATCCCCCGAGCCCGAGCTGCCACGGGAAGCCGAGGCCACCGTCGAGACACACCTCGCGTGCGTGCCGATGGTCCGCCGCGGCACGGTGGTGGGCACGATGGTGGTGATGGCCGACCCGCCGCTGGTCGCCGCCGATCTGGCCGCCACGCGGCTTTTGGCCAACGCCGCTGCGCATGCGCTCGCCAACGCTTACCTGTATCGCAGCGAGCACGAGGCCGCGCAGCGCTTCCAGCGCCTCGAGGCGGAGCATCGTCGGCTGTTCGAAAGCGCCGACGATTGGATCGCCGTCTACCGCCGCGACGGTACCGTCGAAGCATGGAACCGTGGTGCCGAGCGAATCTCCGGTGTCTCGCGCACTGAGGCGATCGGCTCCCGCGTCGATCGGTTCTTCGCATCCGGCCCGGAGGTCACGACGTTCTTGGACACGCTCCGCCGCGGCGCGCCGCGATCGGGGCTCGAATCGGTGCGCGTTCGAATCGACGGGACGCACCGCTTCGTGATGTCCACGATCTCGCCGCTGGTCACGGACGACGCGAGCCAGACACGGATGCTGGAAATCGCAAAGGACCTGACCGAGCAGCGCGAGATCCGCGCGCGCCTCGATCAAGCCGAGAGGCTCAGTGCCATGGGTGGATTCGTGTCGGCCGTAGCCCACGAGCTCAACAATCCGCTCACGGCGGTGTTGCTGTGCGCACGTGCCGTGGAGCGCAATCCCGCAGGCTCTCGCGAACGGCTCGACATCCTGGTGAACGAGGCCGAACGTGCGACGCGCATCGTGTCCGAGCTCCTGACGTACGCGCGCCCGGCGCAGGAACAGCACACCGACGTCGCTCCGGCGCAAGTGGTCGAGCGCGCCGTGCGCTCGTTCCGAGCTGCGCGCGCCAAGGCCACACCCGAGGTGATCGTCGACCTCGCCGACGACGTGGGCACGATTCGCGGCTGCGCTCGTGAGATCGAGCAGGCGCTGCTCAACCTGCTGCGCAACGCCGCACAGGCGATGCACGGCGAAGGTCAGATCCGAATCAAGGCGCGCCGCGATCCAAGCGATCGCTCGCTCGTCGTCGACGTCGAGGACGACGGACCGGGGGTACCCGCCGGCATCCGCACCCGGATCTTCGAGCCGTTCTTCTCCACCAAGGCACCTGGCCAAGGCACCGGGCTCGGCCTGCCACTGGTGCAACGCGTGATGACGAGCCACGGTGGGGGTGTCGAGGTACTCGACCACGCGGGCGGTGGCGCGGTGTTCCGCCTGCGATTCCCGCTGCGCGGAGCAGCGCTTTCGCAGCTTCTCTCCCGCTCGCCTCGCGAGATGCCCCGTGCCTGACTCGCGCGATGCCGCAGCCATCGAGACCGAAGCCACGGCGACCGGCTCTGTGCCGGAGCGGGCGTGGACGGTGCGCGCCCGCGGCTGCATCGCCTGCGGAACCGAGAACCCGTTCTCGCTGGGCATGCGTCCCTTCCGTGAGGGCGACAAGGTGGTCTGCGAGCTCTCGCTGCGCCGCGAATTTCGGGGCTACTCGAACGTCGCCCACGGCGGCGCCACGTGCATGGTCCTCGACGAAGTGATGGGCGCCACCGCGTCGGTGATCGTGCCGGATACGGTGGTGGCGACGGTGCGGCTCAGCGTCGAGTTCGCCCGCCCGCTGCGCGTGGAAGTGCCGATTCGCGGCGAAGCGTGGCTGGTGCGCCGCGACGGACGCGATCTCGAGATCGAAGGCCGGCTGCTCGACGACTCGGGTGCGACGCTGGCACGGGCGAATGGCACGTTTCGCGTGCTTTCCGCCGAGCGCGGCGCGACGTTCGTGGGCACACGCAACGCGAGTGGCTGACCGAGCGGCCGACGCCGCGCCGCTCATCGGCCGAGCAGGTGCCTGGTGAAGTGCTCCTCGATGCGGGTCTCGATGTAGGGCAGGAAGAGCACCGCGCTGTAATGGCCCGAGGGCAGCACGATGCGCTCGGGACGGTGCGCCGCTTCCCACAGCCGCGTGCCGGATTCGAACGGGATGATCGCGTCGAATCGTCCCTGGATCAGCAACGTGGTCGCCGGGTCCAGGCTCGCCGCGTGGCGCAGCGGATCGACCCCGTCGAGATAGCCGTGTGCCTCGCGGCGAATGCGATCGGCGTCGTAGC
Source organism: uncultured bacterium (assembly GCA_964450125.1). Taxonomy (GTDB): domain Bacteria; phylum JADJOY01; class JADJOY01; order JADJOY01; family JADJOY01; genus JADJOY01. Next base: position 8,548 of record CAYVDO010000201.1, on the reverse strand, counting down.
CACGCGAAGCGAGCCCATCGAGAAACGCCTTCACCTCGATCTCGTCGCGTGCGCAGTCGAGGACGTTGGCGAAATCACCGCCCGTGAGCACCAGCGCGGCAGCGTCGATGCGCGAGTCGTAGGCGGCGATCAGATTGCCGATCATCGAGCCCATGCTGATGCCGAGCAGACCCACGCGCTCGAAGCGCATCGGCTGGTGGGAGAGCGGCGAGACGGCGGCGAAGAGATCGAGCGCGCGACGCACGTCGATCACCGTGTCGCGAATGCGCCGCGCCGCCAGCTCGAAGTCGCCGTCGGGATCGAGGATGTCGGTCTTGCGGTCGAAGCGCAGCGTTGCCAGACCAACCCTGGCCAGGCCGCGCGCGAACCAATCCGTCTCCGAATAGTCGCCACCCAGGATCGGCAACACCACCACCAACGCGTTGCTTCCCGCGCGTGGGTAACGCAGTACCGCGTGCACCGTCGGGTTCTTGGGATCCTGGCGATCGATGGCGTCGTAACGTAGATGCCACGTGGCGAACTCGGGTTGCTCGTCGGGCGCGGCTTCCAGCGTGAACGGAAACGCGACCGGAGTGTGGCGGAACGGATCGGCACGGTGCGTCCACCCGCCCTTCTGCGGCTCCGGTGGGGCCGTCCGCACGGCGCAACCCGCGCACACCAGCAGCAACACCCACGTTCCGATCCGCGATCTGCTGCGGTGATTGCTCATCGATCGACTCCCGCGCGGGTCCCGCGCGAATGTTGCCTCGGGGGGCTCTTCAAGCCCCCCGCCCATCGCGGCAAAGCCGCGATGGGACCCACCCCCAAGGCGACTCGCTTCGCTCGCGACGCGCCGCTGGCGCGTGCCGATCTTGCCCCCTACGAGTACGCTCATTTTTCGATGCGCCTATTTCAGGACTAGCTCGCGGTAGAGCTGGTCGTAGCACGCAGCGGTCGCTTCCCAGGTGAGCCCGCGCTGGCGCAGGAGCTCGCGGCTGCGCTCGCCCATCCGCTCGCGCTCGCCGGGATCGCCGAGCAGCCGCGCCAGGGCCGTGGCGAGCGCATCCGGCGCCTCGGACGGAACCAGCAGACCGTTTCCGCCGTCCTCGATCAGATCCGGTACGCCACCCACGCGCGTGGCGACGATCGCCCGGCCAACGCCCATGGCCTCGAGGATCACGTTGGGGAGTCCCTCCGATCGGCTCGGCAGACACAGCACGTCACAAGCCGCCATCCACGTGGGCACCTCGTCGGTCGGCCGAAAGCCCGTGAAGCGCAGCACCTCGCCCACACCGCGTTCCCGAGCCAGCTCCTCGTAACGCGGAATGTCCGCGCCTCCCCCCACGAGCACGAATCGGACGTCCTCGAGATCGGGCCGCGTGCGAAGCCGCGCGGCGGCTTCGATCAGCACGTCGATTCCCTTCACGGCGATCACGTTGCCGACGAAGAGCACGATGCGCGCCGCGGAATCCAGCCCGAGCGCGGCACGCGCCGCTTCCCGTGTCGCGAAACCGTCGGTCTCGGCACCGTCAGCGACCGGACGGGTGCGCTCGGCGTGTGCGCCCAGATCGATCGCCCGACTCGCGAGATCTTGGCTGACCGGCGCTACGCCATCGACCCGTGCCAGCAACCAACGCGCCGCTATCCGCAGCGGCGCCGCAGACTCGGCGAGCACCAGATCGCTGCCGCGCAGGGTCAAGAGCAGCGGCACCCGCTTGGCCACGTGCGCCGGCCACGCGGCGAAGCCAGTGAACAGCCAGTTCGCATGAAGCACGTCCGCGGCGCGCGCGGCTCGCCACGCCTCGACGGCGAGCCCAAGAATCAGAAACGGCACTTCCAGCACTCGCCACGGATGGGCGCGCAAATGCACGGGAATACCACCGTAGCCGTACGGCAGCCGACGCCAGCGTCGTGGCAGGTAACGGGCGCGGCGGATCGTGGCGCCGCCTGTCCAGGTCGGCTCTTGGTTGCGATCGTCAGCGGGGGCGACGACGGTCACGTGGTGACCCGACGCGATCAGGCGGCGTACCCCGCGCTCCACGTGCGCGCCCGCGAAATCTCCAGCGAAACGCGGATAGCACGTGGTGAGCACGACGACGCGCATCGGCTAGCCCTGAAGTAAGCGCGACCCGCTTACTTCAGGGCTAGCCGATGCTTCCTCGGAGGGCTTTTCAAGCCCTCCGCCCCCAAGAAGACGTGACACTTTTGGGGCCCCACCCCTGAGTCGCCTCGCTGCGCTCGCGGCGCGCCGCTGGCGCGTGCCGTTCATGACCTTCGCAAAGTGGGTTCGTTTCTCCATGCGCTCGTTCCAAGGCTAGCCGCGTGGCACCCGTCAGACCGGCGCTCGGCCGTTCGTTTCGTAACCTTCGGTGCGGTCGAGGCGAAGCTGCGCGATCTGCTCCGCCACCAGCCCCAACATGAACACCAGCACCGCAGCGACGTAGAGCAACGCGGACATGTTGGTGAACACGAAATGCCCCTCGAGCACCGAGCTCCAGGTGTAGTTCGCGGTGCCGAGAATGAACGCGAGCAAGCTCACCGGGATGAAGACCCGAAGCGGCGAGAAGAGCGTCGCGATCTTGATGATGATGAGGAAGAAGCGCGTGCCGTCCTTCAGGATGTGGATCTTGCTCGTTCCCTTGCGTTCGCGGGCGCGGATGGGCACGTACGCGAGCGAACGGCCAGTGCGCAAGATCGCCAGCGTCAGCGTCGAGGGAGACGAGAACCCGTTCGGTAGCAGATACAGGTAGTGGAGCAGCAAATCACGGCGAACCGCCCGGAACCCGCTGGTGAGGTCCTGAATGGGGAACTGGGTCACGTAGCTCGCGAACAGGTTGTAGACGTTGTTGCCGAAGCGCCGCTTCAGGTTCGCATGGGTGCTGGGTTCGCGAGCGCCCACCACCAGGTGAAAGCGATCCAGCTTCTCCACCAGGCGTGGCACGTCCTCGGGAGGGTGCTGTCCATCACCATCCAGGAACACCACGATCTCGCCGGTGGCGGCGCGTGCGCCGGACTTCACCGAGGCACCGTTGCCCATGCAGTAGGGATGGGTGACGACCTCGGCGCCAACGCCGCGCGCGATCTCGCCGGTGGTGTCGGTCGAGCCATCGTCGACCACGATCACCTGCGTCACTCCCGGCTGCGCCTTGCAGGCTTCGACCACACCGGCGATGGCCTGGGCCTCGTTGTGCGCGGGGATGACGATGCTGATGCTCAACCCACACCTCCGCTGGCGGGAACGGAGTGGGTGGAGTCGATGAAATAGAGGTCGTCCTTCTGCACCACCTTGCGGCGCTCCACCAGGCCGCGCACCTCGTTCTCGATCGCCCGCCAGCTCTGGCCCACGCCCTGCGCGAGCGCGTTGAGATGCAGTCCCTGAGGATTGTTGGCGAGCACCATCAGAATGCGATCCTCGAGGTGATCGCCCACCAACGACGGTGCGCCGAGCGCCTGCGCGAAGCGCTCGTGCGCGCGCAGCTCGAGGTAACGCTCGCGCAGGTCGACCCGGGGCAGCCGCCACAATGCGACGAGCTCGGCGATCGCCCAAAACTCGATCGCATATCCCAGCACACCACCCAGCAACGCCCACCCGAACGCGGAGCGATGGCGCTCCTCGGCGAGGCGCCACGACGCGAAACCCATCGCGCCCGCGAACGCGAGGCGCGCCACCACGTGATCGACGATACCGAAGCTCATGATCGCGTCACTCGTCGTACCAACCCTTGTCGGTGTTGAACTTGCGGATGAACCGGTCGACCATCGCCGTGAATCGACCTTTGAGCGTGCCCTTCGCCGGCGTCTGCGCACCGGTCGCCGGTGCCGGGCTGGTGGACTTCCACGAGTCGTAGGCAGCGCCCTTCTCTTTCTTGGCGGGCGGTTTGGACTCCGATTCAGCCATGGCGTGACCCTCCTCGTGCTGCGAAACCGCCCGAGTCTATCAGGCCGCTCACCGGCTGCTGAACAACTCGCTGGGGCGAGCGCCCCCAGCCTGCCGAGTCACGTCGCGCATCCATTCCGGGCCCTCGGCGCACGAAGCACGCCGCGCTCATCGGCGCGTATCGATCACGCCAACGACCTGGGCGCCAGCTTCGTGAAGGACCTGGTCACCGGGTCCGGCTACGACGAGCTCCGCAACCGGACCCGCCAGGTGGACGCCAAGGCGGCGAACGGGAACGACGGCACGCGCTCGATCTTCTTCGAGTACGATCGTCTCGGGCGCTCGACCAGGAAGATCTGCCCCGCGAGCACCGGCGGCAACTGCACCGAGACGCACGTCGAAGCCCTCGACACCAAAGGATCGGCGACACTCCCGCACCACACTGCGGGGCAGGAAACCCTGGATGCAATGATGAAGCAGTTGCCGCTCGCAATCATCCTGTTCGTTTTACGTTGTCACGGATGCGTCGCCACCGCCGATTACGGGAGGATCGCCATCAACTTCGTCACCTTCCTCGTTATCCGCGACTATTCCAGCGCGTATGCCTTGACTTCCACGGTCTACCGGCAGCGCTACTCGATGGGTGATCTTCGTGTGGAATTCGAACGCACATTTCCTCGAGCTGACGGCTCGTTCGATCCAGTATCAGTCCAGGCCGGGGTCTCTGATTGGCCCAGCAAGCCGAGTCCGGATCTCACCTGAATCCACGTCCGAATCGGTGGCCGCGCCGAGCGCACCATCGGCGTGCTCGTGATGACGGAAAATGGAGATCCGCGAGTCAAAGAGGTCGCGATCTAGCCCGGGTCCCCGGGCGCACCACCCCGGCTGGGGGTGTCACCAAGCTTCTCGTAAAGACTCTTTCTATTTCACGCACGAACGGCCAGAGCGAAAGAGATGCAGGTTGACGAGATTTACTGAATGATCGAATTGCGCTCCGCAACGCTTTTCCGGTTGATGCTGACCGTGTGGATTTTCCTCGGCGCGCAGGAAGATGCGGCTGCCAGGCCGACGACTCGGAACACGTCATCGACTTCCGCTCCGAGCCCAACCAATGGAACCGACATCTGCACAGCTCCCACGATGACCCTCTCCTACGTGTCGCCACAGAGCGGGACAGACGTGAACCAAGGCGCGATGGACCAAGCCGACTGGCCCTACTCGCCATGGAATCCCCCGCTGATTTCCCAACGTGTTCGGGCAATTCTTCGCGCCGGCAATGATGGCACGCGCCGTGTCCAAATCAGCCCCGTACAGGTGGGTCTGTGGGTTGCGGAGACAAACCAGGTGCTTCAAGCGTCGGGCATCCGTCTTCTCTTCGACCCGGCCGAGTTATCCGGGGACTGGGAGGAGTTGAACAGCACCCTCCTCAACACGATGACCGGCACCGCGCATCCCAACTGGGCTCAACAGAAGGAGCTCGGCAACCAGATCGCAGCACAGACTGCTCAGCTCGCGGTGGATGACACCCACGGGTGAGATCGTTACCTTCGCGGGGATGCGTCTCGACACCGAATGGCTCGAGCACGTGCGCGTGTCGCTCTCGGCGCGCCCGCGGCGCACCCTCGCCGGCGAGCCCACCCTCATCCGCGCAGCGGTGCTCTTCCCGCTGATGCTCGCCGAGGACGGCATTCGCGTGCTGCTCACCCGGCGCACCGAAACCGTCGGCACGCACAAGGGGCAGATCAGCTTCCCCGGCGGCAAGACCGATCCTGGCGACGAGAGCCCACTTCACACCGCGTTGCGCGAGGCTCACGAAGAGCTCGCCATCCAGCCCGAGCACGTCGACGTCCTCGGCTGGCTCGACGACAACATCACGATCACCAATTTCTTAGTGACGCCGATCGTGGGCACACTACCGCACCCGTATCCGTTCGAGCCGCTCGCCGACGAGATCGCGCAAGTCCTCGAGATCCCGATCGAGCGCTTCCTCGATCCCTCGATCCACCGCATCGAAGAACGCGGTACGCGCCTCGGTCAGCCGCACCTCGTCCACTTCTACGACATCGACGGCACCATCGTCTGGGGCGCCACCGCGCGCTTCATCCACGCGCTCGTGCGTCTCGCCTTTCCCGACGACGCGCCCCCGCTCACGTCGCCAGGCTGAGGAAGCCCACGCTCATGGCCCATCACGCCCACCACCGCAGCGCCCCCACGAGCATCCCTTGCGCCATCGTCACGGTGAGCGATACCCGAACCGAAGAGACGGACTCGAGCGGCACGGCGATCCGCGAGCGGCTCGTCGCCGCCGGCCACGAGGTCGTTCGCTACGCGATCGTGCCAGACGAGCCGGAACGGATTCGCGCGCTGGTCGAGGAGATCCGTGCTGCCGGCCGTGCCCGCGCCGTGATCGTGAACGGCGGTACGGGAATCTCGCGGCGCGACCGCACTTTCGAGGCGATCGTCGGCTTGCTCGACAAGACGCTCGATGGCTTCGGCGAGCTCTTCCGCTACTTGAGCTACGCCGAGATCGGCTCCGCCGCGATGCTGTCGCGCGCCACCGCCGGGCTCTCCGGGGCCCTGACGATCTTTTCGATTCCGGGCTCCACCGCCGCCGTGCGGCTGGCGATGGAAAAGCTCATCGTGCCCGAGCTCGGCCACATCGTCGGCGAGGCTGCCAAGGGCTGAGCGACCCATACGCGCTACTGCACGCGCAGCCAATACGCGGGCGCTCCCGCCGCTGCAGCCTGCTTGGGCAGATCCTCGGCGAGGCGCTTGCGGGCGGCAGTCAGCTCAGCCTGGACTTTCGCATGCTCGTGGCGAGCCTCGCGCTCCTTGCGGATGACCGAGTTGTAGCGCGATTCGGCCTTGAGGCGCTCGAGCTTCGCTTCGAGGTCGTTGATCTCGCGACGCGCCGCAATCACCTGCTCGCGCCACCAATCACGATCGTGGCCGTCGCGGTCGGTGATCTCCTGGTCCAACGAGGACGCATCGGGCTGAGCCGTGGGCACGGAGCGCGCGGGCGCGCGCTCACTCGGCTTGGCGCCGTCCGCGCCAGATCCCGCGGACGGCATGGAGGGTTCGACCTGGATCTCGACGGCGTTGGCGCGGAACTCTTCGGGCACGTCGTTCCGAGTGCGGGACTTGTGCGGTCGTCCCGCACCATCGGTCCACTCCCAGAGACCCGCCGTGGCGGGTGCGGCGAGCATCGCGGCCCCCACGAGCACGGAGCCCAGCAGCGCGACGTTGCGGATGGCGAACCAGCGACCGCGTGTCCTCACGGCATGTCCTCCGAGATCGAGGCGTCGATCGGCGCGAGCCTACCACAGGCCCACGTCCACCCCGCGCTTGCCCTCTTGTCCAGTCACGGCGCCGCGGTTGACCCAATGCAAATTGCGGGACTAGAGTGACGATATTCCCCCCAGGGAGGATTGCCGTCATGAACGAGTTCCAGGGCGATCGGCTCAAGGTTCTGCTGAAACGCAGAAGCCTCGACCAGAAGCGCCTCGCGACGTTTCTCGGCGTGTCCGAAACGACGGTCTCGCAGTGGACGAAGCAGAAGCGAGATCCGGGCACGCACCATCTCCAACAGATGGCTCGCTTCTTGAATACCAGCGTCGATTACTTGCTCGGGCTCTCGACCAATCCCCTGCCCCGTGACTTCGACTACGAGAATGTTCCGCAGCTCACAGCCCTGGCGATGGGTTATCGCGAGGCACCAGACGAAGTGGAAAAAGAGTTGTGGCGGAACGCCATCGCGGATGCGATTCTGATCGCGGAAGCCAAGCGGCGCCAGCTACGCGGTAGCTGAGCCGCGCACACCGAGGAACGAGCGCGCACCATGCAGTTGCACTTCCCGCTCGAAGAACGCTACCCGTTCTTCAACAAGCGACCGCTCGATCTCGACGACCTCGAATACATCTGCGAACGCGAGTCGATCACCCTCAGCGTCCGCAAGCTCAACTGCCACGGTCTTTACGTTCGGGTGCACGACGTCCCGACGATCTTCATCGACGAGTCGCTCACGTCCAACCAGCGCGTGTTCGCGCTCTTGCACGAGCTCGGGCATCATTTCCTGCATCCCAACCTCAGCAAGAACTACTTGAAGGACAGCTTCTTCCCGTACGTGGAAATCGAGCAGCAAGCGAACGACGTGGCGCTCGTGGGCGTCGCGCCGGATCCCTTCCTCGAGCCCATCCATCGCCAGCACCGTCTGTCGCCCGGACAGCTCATGCGGCGCTTCCCAGTCTTCGCCGAGATCAATCGCATGTCGGCGAACGCCACGCTCCAGCCGCTTCACTTCCTGCGAAGGCGTATCGAGCTCTTCCACGAGCGGCGCGCCGCACCCGATCTGGATTTCCTGGGCCTACTGCAGCAACGCGCCAAGCGGCTGGCCACGCGCCATCGTAAGTGCATCGCCGCCGAGCACGTGCAACGCGGTCTGAGCGAGGTCGAAGCGCTGCTGCGCTGGGGCGAGCCGCAGAAGGTGCTCACCCGCGGCGGCAAGGGCGCCACCGTCTCGAAGTGGCTCTACACCAAGCTCGACGACACTGGCGCGCCCACCGCTCAGCGGCTCTTCTTCCGCGACGGCTCGCTCGTCGGCGCCCGCCTCTGATCTCGCGCTCGCGCTAGCCCGATCTATTCATGAACGCGGCGTCCAGACACCAGGAATCACCCCGTTGACACCTGCCATCG
>CAYVDO010000200.1:0-14572 GCA_964450125.1 uncultured bacterium | reverse complement strand
CCCCGAAAAAGTCACGCCTTTTTCGGGGCGGGGGTCTGGAACAGACCCCCGAGGAGGCATCGAGCTAGGAGCCTGTCGCAGTGCGCCGCACATTTCCCGACAGGCTCCTAGCCCTGACGTGAGCGCCATGCGCTTGCTTCGGGGCCAGCCGCTGTCGCCTCGGGGTGCGCTGCAAGCCCCTCGCCCCGTGAGCAGCGCGGCCTTTGCGGTGCCCCGCCCCCGAGGCGCCTCGCTGCGCTCGCGACGCGCTTCTGGCGTGTGCCGCTCGTCATCGCCGTGCATGGGCCCATGTTTCGATGCGCCAGTTTCAGGTCGAGTCGCCAGCGAGTCGGGTGGTCTTTCGGCCGCGTTGCCTGCGCTCGCGCGGGGGGCGGTTCGCGGGGAGCCGTCCTCACGCACGCAGTCGCGACGAGGCCTGAGTCGTGCTCGCCAGCTCGGGAGTCGGGAGATCGGGCGGCGGGCTCGAGCGCGGCAGGAACACTCGGAACGTGGTGCCGCGGCCGGGCGTCGTTTCCACGTCGATCCAGCCACCGTGGCTGCTCACGATCCTGTAGACGATGGCGAGCCCGAGGCCGTGCCCCTTGCCGTCGCGCTTGGTGGTGAAGAAGGGCTCGAAGATGCGCGCGCGTGTGCCCTCGTCCATGCCCGAGCCCGAGTCGGTGACGCTGATCGCGATGAAGTGCTGGGGGCTCGCGCCCACCACGTCCACGCGTTCGTCCTCGACGGCGATGCGCAGCGTCCCGCCCTCGGCCATCGCATCGCAGCCATTGACCGTGAGGTTCAGCACCACTTGCTCGAGCGCGGTTCGCTCGATCCGCGCCCGCGAGCCGTCGGCGTGCGCCGCAATGCTGAGCTGGCAATCCGGTCCGACGCGATCGCGCAGGGTGGTGCTCAGCGTCGCGATCGCCTCGGCGACATCGAGCTCGTCGGCGTCGGTGGGCTCGCTGCTGCCGAAGGTGAGGAGCTGCTCGGCGAGCGCCGCGGCCCGCTCCGCGGCTTCCAGGATGCGTCGCGCCTGCGAGCCGATCTCGGCGGTGGCGTGAGCGTTGCCGGCGATGCGCTCCGCCAGCGCCACCACCGGTGTCAGATACGATCGAAAATCGTGTGCGACGCCAGCCGCCAGACGGCCGAGCGCTTCCATCTTGCTGGTCTCCGCCAGACGCTCGGAAAGCACCAGCACCGCAGCCTCGGCATCGCGGCGCGCAGCCTGCTCCACCAACCCCGAGACCATGTCGGCCACCGATCCCGCGAAGTCGCGCTCCTCGCGCGTCCACTTGCGCGCCGGGCCGATGTGCTCGTGGCACACCACGCCCGCCACCTGACCTTCGCGGAAAATCGGCGCGTCGAGCATCGAGGTGATGCCGAGGGGCACCAGATAGCTCGGTGCCAGCTCGCGGGTGACCGGATGAGTCTGAGCTTCGTTGGCAGCGATCTCGCGACGCTCCTCGAGCGCCGCGAAGTAGATGGGATACTGGGTCGCGGTGATGCGTAGGCCTTCGGAGTGGTTGCCGCTCGCCAGCTCGAACAGATCGCAGCAGACGATGGCCTCTCGCGAATCGTCGAAGAGCCATACGCCCACCCGGCTCACGTTCAAGATCCGCGCGTCGAGCTCGGTGGCGCGACGGATCGCGACGCCGAGCGACGTCGACCCGTCCACGCGCAGCCGTGCCAGCCGCAGTCGCGCGGCCTCGTAGACCGGGCGCAGCGTCACCGGCGTGACGTGGGGCGCACGCTCGAATGGTGGCGACACGGACGGTGCGTGGGCTCGCTCGTTCGACGTGCGCTGCGCGGCGGGCATGCGACGAGCCTACCGCGATCCCCCTGGGCGTGCTATCCGGACGGGCGCGAGCGGTGGGGGTCACGCACGACACGCGCCGCCTCGACTCCGACGCGTCGCCGCGACGTGCGGCGGGCGAGCGCTGAAATGGACGGATCGAGGAATCCGGCAGCAAGCCCAGGGCGAAAACGCCACGCGCCAGAGGCGCGACGACGAGCGTAGCGAGTCGACTTGGGGGTGGGACCCCACGAAGACCGCGCTCTTCGCGGGGCGGGGGTCTGGAACAGGCTCCCGAGAGGAGACGCGGAATGGGCTATCGGCTTGGCTGGGCACTCGAAGGCTTCACCACGTTTCTCGCGGCGCTCGTGACTGCGGGTGCCTCCTACCGCCGCTTCGATTGGACGACCGGCGAGGACGAGCGCCATGTGGCGCGCACGGCCGACGGCTGGGATCTCGCTCTCTACCGCTATCGCCCGCGCGGCCAAGCCAAGCCGTTCCCCGTGGTCATGAGCCACGGCATGGCGGGCAGCCGGCTGATCTACGACCTTCATCCCGACTACTCGTTGGCGCGCTTCCTCGCCGCGCGTGGGTTCGACACCTACCTGGTGGACTTGCGCGGGCGCAACGCGAGCTGGCCCGGCGGTGTGGCCGATCCCAAGCTCGGGTGGTGCTTCGACGATTTCGTCGAGCACGACCTGCCCACGGTGGTGGCACGCGTGTGCGAGCTCGCTGGCGCGCCCGAGGCGTTCTGGGTGGGCATGGAGATGAGCGGCCAATTGCTCTACGCGGCGGCGATTCGCGGCACGGCGTCGCGGGTGCGTGGCGGTGTGACGTGTGGCTCGCCCGTCATCACCCCTTCGAGCGCCCAGGTGCCCGGCGTGACGGCGCCGCCGCGCACCAGCCGCGGCGGCCGCGTGCCGTTCGGCGGTGGCTCGCGCCTCGCGGGGCCGGTGCTCGCGTACGGCCGCGTGCCGGTGATCGAGTCGAGCTTCCGCGCCGGCAACTTCGATCCCATCGTGGTGTCGCGCTACTTCCGGAACGGTGTACCCGACGAGTCCGTGGAGTTGGTGGGTCAGTTCGCGGAGTGGATCCGCAGCGGCGCGATGAAGAATCGGGATGGCTCGATCGTCTATTCCGATCGACTGGCCGAGGTAACGCTGCCACTGCTCGTGATGACCGCCGCCCGCGACCTGCAGCGACCCGCGGAGGCCACACGTGCCGCATTCGAGGCGTGCGGCTCGACCGACAAGACCTTCGTGCGTGCAGGCGTGGCGGACGGCTTCTCGTTCGACTACGGCCACGACGATCTGCTCGCCGGGCTCGCGTCGCCGCGGGAGATCTTCCCGCGCATCGCCGACTGGCTCGAATCACGTTCGGCAGGTCGGCGCCCATGAGCGGAGCCGGCAGCGCGAACGAGCCCGCGGCGCGAGCGCGTGGGTTTGCTCGCCGGCTCGGCGGTGATGGCGCTGCTCGGCGTCGGGAACGGTGCCGCGCTCTGGAAAGGTGCGGAAAGCTGGTTCGCGACCATCGACGGCACCACCTCCGCACGAGCACGTGCCGAGCTCTTCCGGCAGGCCCCCACGCTCTTCTGGGCGGTTGCGTACGACGGTGCCCTGGGCGCCGTGCTGGGCGGCGTGTGGGGGCTCGTTGTGGGCGTGTGGGCGGGGCGCCGCCGCAAGCCGCACCCCGCTCGCGGCGGGCTCGCGAGCTGGCACCTCTCGGCTTTCGTCTGGTTTCCGTTCTTCCTGGTGGCGGGGCTCGCGTTCGCGATGAAGCGTCAGGAGCTGCATCCGATCGCGACCACGCTGCTGGCGCGGCGCTTGGCGGTGAACCTGCCGCTCAGCATCGGCATCGCGTGGCTCTGTCATCGCGGGACGTGGGCCGTCTTCCGGTGGCTGGGGGCGCGCATTCCGTTTCGGTGGTTGGCCTCCCGGCGCGCACGCGTTCGGCTCGGGCTCGGCTTCGTGATCGTGGTGCTGCTGGTGTCGTTCGTCCCGCCGCGGATCGCACCCGCCGTCCCGCCGCAAGGCCCCCCCGCGCCGCTGGCGGCGAGCAAGGCGCGTCCCAACGTGCTGCTCTTGGTGCTCGATACGCTGCGCGCCGATCACCTCGGCAGCTACGGCTATCCCAAACCCACCTCGCCCAACCTCGACGCGCTGGCGCTCGAGGGCATCGTCTACGAGCGCGCCCATTCGGCAGGCGTGTGGACGCTCACGGGGCACGCGAGCCTCTTCACGGGTCGCGTGCCGTCACGCAGCGGCGTGAACGAGGAAGATCTCTTCTTCGACGAAGACCTGCCCACGATGGCGTCGGTGCTGAGCCGCGCCGGCTACGAGACCGTCGGCTTCTGCAACAACCCGTGGATCGCGCCGTGGACGGGCATGGATCGCGGCTTCGAGGACCTGCGCCAGGTCTGGCGTGAGCCCTACACCACGAACCTCACGCTGGGGCGCATGGCGTACCAGTACACGTATTGGCGCGCGACGGGGAATCAGGCGGTGGGCGGCGTGGTGAAGACCACCGAGCAGATCTCCGAGTGGCTCGAGGGACGGGACCGGTCGCGGCCCTACTTCGCTTTCGTGAACCTGCTCGAGCCCCACGAGCCGCTCGACTGGCGCGACGAGTTCACCGCGCCGTTCGTACCTGCGGGAGATACCGAGCTCGCTGTGCGCAACGTGAATCAGAATCCATACGCGATCTGGGCGGGCAATCTCACGATGACGCCGGAGGATTTCGCGCGCTATGCGGCGATGTACGACGGTGAGATCCGCTATCTCGATCACCACTTGGGGCGCTGGCTCGGTGAGCTCGAGAAGAGCGGCCTCTTCGACGACACCATCGTGGTGATCACCGCCGATCACGGCGAGCTGATCGGCGAGCACGGCACGCTTGGTCATCACATGGCGCTCTGGCAAGGCGTGCTGCACGTGCCGCTCATCGTCCTCGATCCGGCGGCACGCGCCGAGGCGGGCACGCGGGTGAGCGAGGTCGTGAGCACCATCGACGTGCTTCCCACGTTGCTCGATCGCATGGGGATCGAGGACCCGAGCGTCACGGCGCCGCTGCAGGGCCGTGTCTTGCCGCTGGCCTCGAATGGCGGCGGCGACGGCTGGGCCGTGGCGGAGGAGCTCACTCCCCGGTTCGAGATCGGCGTGATGCAGCACCTGAAGCCCAAGGTGGACGTGGAAGCGCTCTACGGCCACCGCCATCGCGCCGCGATCCGCGGCTCCTGGAAGCTGGTGCAGCGCGACGAGAGCCCCGACCAGCTCTTCGACCTCGCGAGCGATCCCGGCGAGATGCGGGACGTCGCGGGCGAGCGTCCCGACGTTCTCGAGTCGATGCGCACGGCCCTCGACGCTTGGTACGCGCGCCACCCTGCCGTCGAGGCGGCGGGCAGCACCAGCACCGGTCCCGACGCCGCCACCCGCGAACAGCTCAAGAACCTGGGCTACGTCCAGTAGTCACGGATGCGGCCGTCGGCCGGCGAGCGGTCACGATCCTGGGCGACTGGCCGGTTGCCCCTGCCGGCGGCATCGCCGGTGGCGTTCACGTATCCGGCGCGCCGCCGGAGGAAAAGTAAGCGTCGTAGCGCTGGCGCGCTTGGTCGCCGAAGAGGATCTCGCACGCTTCGTGGATGCCGTCGGCGTGTCGCAGCGTCTCGTGCGGCACCACCAGCGCGATCTTGGAGCGGCGCCGCAGGAAGTCGTCGAGGCGGGTGACCATCTCGCTCTTGGCCGCGTGATAGAGCTCGCAGCGCAGGTACTGCGCGTTCTCGATGAGGACCTCCGCCATCGACGGATCGCAGCGGATCTCCTCGAGCATGGCGAATGCGCGCAAGCCGTAGCGGCGCCACAGTCGCGTCGAGAGCAGCTCGAACGCGTCGCTCTCGCGCAGGTCGTCGAGGCGCATGAGCCGCGCCTGACGGAAGAAAGCCTCGCGCGTGGGCTGAGACGGCTCACCGAACCACGGTCCGGCGCTGCGGTCGACCACGACGCCCATCTTCTCGACGATGTGGCAGACCTCGTCTCCCACGTTCAGGCAATCGGTGAGTTTGCCGCCGAAGATCGAGAGCTGCCGGTCGTGGACCTCGATCACGTGCTTGCGCGAGAGATTGAACCACTCGGTCTCCCCCGAGCCGTTTTGTTTCTCGACCACCAGCGGGCGCACACCGCAGCGCTCGGCGATGATGTCGCCCTCGGTGAGCGGCCGGGGCAGGGCAAGCCGCTGATTGACGTTGTCGAGGAGGAACTTCCGGTCTTCGGCGGTGACGTGGGTCTCCGGCTCGTCGACGCGGGTGTCGGTGGTGCCGACCACCGAGCACGGACCCATCGGGATCACGAAGAACATGCGGCCGGTGTCGTCGAAGAACGTGAGCACCCGTTCCTCACGGGTGATCTTCGGCATGATCAGATGGATGCCCTTCGAGAACACGTGCCGGTGCGACGTACGGACACCCACGAGATCGTTCACCGGGTCTGCGTACGGGCCTGCTGCATTGAGCAGCACTCGGGCGCGCACGGTGAAACGGCGGCCGCTCTCGCAGTCCTCGACGGTGGCGTTCCAGAGCCCGTCGGCACCGCGTGAGGCTGCTTCGAGCGACACGTAGTTCGCGGCCGTCGCGCCGACGTTGAGCGCGCTGCGCACGAACTGGAAGACGAAACGCGCGTCGCAGTCCACGAGGTATGCGTCGGAGTACTCGACGCCACCGCGGAAGCGCTCCGCGCGCACCGCCGGCTCACGCCCCAGGTCCGCCACCGTGAGGTAGCGCGGTCGCTCCGTGAAGCCGCGCCCCATCAGCCAGTAGACCCACGTGCCGGCGCTCAGGAACGCGGGGTGAAAGCGGAAGCTCGGTTCGACCGAACAGAAGAACCGCACCTCGCGCACGCTCGACGGATACGCGCGCATGAGCTGATTGCGTGAGCGGCAGAGCCCCCACACCAACGGTACCTCGCCGTTCTCCAGGTACTTGATGCCGCCCCACACCAGATTCGAGGACGACTGGCTGGTGACCGACGCGAAGTCGCGCTTGTCGATGAGCGCCACGCGCACGCCGCGCGCCGCCAGCGCTGCTGCCGACACGGCGCCGTTGATGCCGCCGCCCACGATGAGGACGTCGAATTCGCACTTGGCGAGGCGCTCGAGATTGGTCTCGCGCAGCTTCATGGTCACCGAGAGATAGCACGGTCGCGGCCGGAGCGGCGGTGGGGTCGCCGGACGTTCACAGCAACTTTCGTTCGTGGAACGTGCGCACTTTGGTTGCGGTGAAGCCGAAGCTCGGTCTGCGCGCGGCGCCGCGCGCGCTCGCGCGTGCGCGTGCAGCCTGTGGGCGGCATCGCGCGACCCGCCGTATTTCCGCGGTGGGCACGCGGATCCGGAGCGCGCGAGGGGCGTCGTGCTGGCTCGGCGGCGCTTGTCGAGCAGGGTCGCGCGCGTCTGGCATTCGACGTGCTAGTCCCGAAACACGCGCATCGAAGAATGAGCCTGTGTTGCAGGGGAACACGAACGGCGCGCGCCGGCGGCGCGCCGCGAGCGCAGCGAGGCGGCTCGGGGGTGGGGCCCCGCAAAAAAAACCACGTTTTTTGCGGGGCGGGGGACTTGAAGAGCCCCCCGAGGCAACATCCGCTCGCCCGGAAGTAGGCGCGCAGCGCTGACTTCGGGCCGAGCTCGCCCGCGCATCGAAACTTCCGTCGCTCACGCGACGCAACTGGGGAGGGGACGAATGAGGGGAATGAGCGAGGTGGTGGTAGGAATTGCGGAAGTCAGGTCGCGACCTTTGGCTGGCTGGATCCGGTTCGCCGCGGGTGCGTTGATCACGTTTGGCGCGCTCGTCGGCTCGCCAGCATCGGCCGCGTTCATCTCGGTGACGACGACGAACGACGAGAACTCGTCGACGCCGTCGAACGTGCTGTGCGCACTGCGCGAGGCAATCATCGCCGCGAACACCGATACCCCGGTGGGTGCTTGCCCTGCCGGCACCAAGGGCGTGGACACCATCTCGCTGCCGAAGGGTAAGTACCTGCTCACCATCGCCGGCACCGGTGAGGACGCGGCCGAGACCGGGGACCTGGACATCCTGGACGACGTGGTCATCCAAGGCGTCGGCGCCGACCTCGTCATCATCGAAGGGAACGGCATCGATCGCGTCTTCCACGTGCGAGCCGCGGAAAGCGCGAGCGCGCAGCTCTCGGGCGTCACCATCCGGGGCGGTGCGGGCGAAGGCATCCTCGACCAAGGCGGCGCGCTCTCGGTGGTGAGCTCGATCCTCGAGTCCAACAGCGGCGCGGGCATCTCCAGCCAGCAACCCACCAGCGTCGTGTCGTCGACGATGCGCCTCAACGGCGATGCCGGGTTGGCGCTC
Source organism: uncultured bacterium (assembly GCA_964450125.1). Classification (GTDB taxonomy): domain Bacteria; phylum JADJOY01; class JADJOY01; order JADJOY01; family JADJOY01; genus JADJOY01. Next base: position 6,437 of record CAYVDO010000200.1, on the reverse strand, counting down.
TCGCCGGCTTACTGGATGGCCAGCTCAGTCACCGATTCGCTGATCGAGAACAACACGTCGACGGTCAACGCGGCGCTGAGCGCCTTCAGCGGCATCGTGACGATCACGCGCACCACCGTGCGCGGCAACAACGCCCTCTACGGCGCGATCGTCGTCGGCGGATCGGGCACGATCATCGACTCGACCATCGAGGGGAATGGTCCCGTCACCACCAGCTTCGGCGCCGTGAACACGGCATGCATCGGCTGGAGCTGCAGCTCGTCCATCGACATCTCCGGCACCACGATCTCGGGCAACCAGAGCGACGGCCTCATGCTGGGCCGCGCCCTCGCCACCGTGAAGAACTCGACCATCAGCGGCAACACCGGCCGCGGATTGCTCATCTTTTCGAGCTCGGTGGACCTGGTGCACGTGACGATCGCCAAGAACACCGGCCTCGCTCTCGACAACGAGCACGGGGGCATCTTCGGTCCCGCCGATACCCGCCTCGCCAACACGATCGTGTCGGATGGCGCCTGCACAAACGTGGGCAGCACGCTCACGTCGCTCGGCGGCAACGTGGAGAGCCCTGGCAACACCTGTTCGATGACCGATCCCAGCGATCAGCCCGGCGTCGCGTCGGCGGGCCTGGTAGGGCTGGGCATGGCCGGCGGCCTCACCAAGACCCACGCGCTCTCGGCGTCGAGCCCCGCTGTTGGCGCCGGCCTCGCCGCCAACTGCCTCGCCACCGATCAGCGCGGCATCGCACGCCCCGCGCCTGCTGGCGGCAACTGCGATTCCGGTGCGTACGAGCTGACCGGCTGCAGTGCCTCGCTTTCCGGCGCGGGTCTCGTGCTTCCGGCCGTGGTGCTCCATCGCCGTCGCCGTCGCCGCCGAGGCGCCGCCCGCTGACGAAGGCTCTCTCTTCCTTCCTGCAGCACGCGCGCACGCCCGTCCAAGTGGGGGACGGGCGTGCGCGCCTTCGGCTTCTCGCACAGCACCGGTGCCCGGGGCGGGACTCGAACCCGCTCCGTCGCCCCTCTCCCTCTGCGATCTGCGGTTTCCTGCGGGAGAATCGCAGTTCGCCGCCGAATCGGTCAACCGCGGGAAGGCGCCGGAGGGGGGCGGATTTGGTTCAATTGAACCAAGCCGGATCGACGTTGTAGGCGACTCGCGACGCGCTCTTCGAGCTTGTGACCTCGAGAAGGTCGAAGCGCTGCTGGTCAGACTCTGCGACCACATGAGCAGCGGGGCCGGATCGGTCTCCGGCCTCCTTCCGGCCGAGCCGTCGGAGTCGCGTACCAGAACACCTGCCTCGCCGAGCGACGTCGATGCCCTCGTAGCCCCGCCGGACGTGCGCGCCCTGATCGAGCTCGAGCGCCTGGTGGATCTGCTCCAACACGACCTGAACCCGCCGCCCGCCAGCGTGTCCACCAGGCCGTGGAACGCCTCGCGCGGCTCGTGAAGGTGCGCGCCTGGCGAGCTGTGCGAGGGGCCTGCATGACCGGACGGATGGCCACGGGGGCTTGGGCATGATCGGGAAGACGACGGTGACAGCGCGATCCGGCCTTCGTGAGCCCGTCACAGAAGACGTCTACGTGTGGGGCTGAGCCCCTGTCGCTGACAAGCTAGGCAGCTCGAGATCACCTTCTACGACGCGCACCGCGCTCAGACGGGTATGGGAAGGAATGCTGCTTTGAGCGCTTTGCCCGAATAGTCCCTGTACTGCTTTCTGCATCGACATTTCTCCGGTGAGCAAGGTCGGGGTTGAACTGGCACTTTCAGTCCACTCGTGGCCGCCGCCAGCTTCAACGCCCCGTAGGCAGCGCTGAACAGGTCGATATCCGACAAGGCAAGGCGTGGCTCGTCAAGAATGATTCGACTCAAATGACCGCCAATCGGCAATTCCCCACCACAATGACGAAGCACGATCATCTGGTCGAACGTGCCGCGCTGAAAGTCCTTGGCGAGCTCGCCTTTCGATTGGAACCACCTCTCCTCGGCGGGCACGCCCTTCCACTTGGTTGGATTTAGCTTGGTAACCCAGACGCCACCTGTGTACTCCTCTCGGAGCACTCGTGCGTCGATCCCGAAGAGGACAGGGCCGTATGCGTTCGCACACTTCGCTCGTTGGTGGATGTCAACCGAGTCGAGGAAGACGTCGAACCAGATTCCAAGTTCCCGGTCGATCTCATCTGACGCCTGGGGTGTCTGTGGGGCATGTGCACGTTCCAAGGTCCCTCGCGAGGCAAGCGCCCGACGCAGGATGAATTGGCAGGAGGTCAACACCGTGTTGGCGTGGTGGAGCGTATCTACACCTCGGTCGCGGAGGATCTCGAATACGGCCTTCGACGGGAGCTTCATGGCGATGGTCTCCAGATGCAGGGACGCAGTGGCCCGACGAGCGGTGGCGTCCGGAGTGTGGGATCTTCCTGACGTAGCTGCCGAGCGTTCTCGGCTCAAGTGGGATCGCGAGACGAAGGTGGCCAAGGAATCGACGGTCACGAGCTTGGACACCCGCGACGAGGGCTGACCCGTCAGCCGACCCGGCCGAAGCTCGCGAACACGGCGGTGTCCCTCACGCACGTGTAGATCGTCCACGCGCTCACGGATACCGACGCGGAGCCAGCGCGACGATGAACGCCGCAAGGGCGGGCCACTTGAGGCCTGGAGGCAGGTTCACGATCGGGCAGTCGAAGCCGGCTTCCTGCTGGCGGCGGCGGAGCTCCCGAATCGCCTCGAGCGGTGGGCCCGACACCGTGAGCGCGTGGATCATCGTATCGGTTACGGCCGCCTCGGATTCCGCGCGGGTGGCCTTGTCTCGGTAGAGCTCGACAATGCGGTCGCATTCGGACCGGTAGCCCATCTCGCTCAGGAGCTCGCGGTAGTACTCACCCATGCCGCCGATGTAGAAGGCGATGATCTCGCGCGCCTTCTTGGCGGCGCCGCGCCCCGGCAACGGGATCACGGTGGTGAACGGGGCGGTCACGATGTCGGCCGGGTCGCGCCCCGCCTTTCGAGCGCCCTCCTCGATCCACCGACGACCCCGCTCGAGCTGATCGTAGGGCCAGAAGATCGGCATCCAGCCGTCGGCGAGCTCGCCGATGGACCTGATCGCATTCTCTTTCAGCGCGGCCACGTAGATCGGGATGCGGCGGCGCGGTGGAGTGAAGTCGAGCTTGAAGGGCCGGTAGTGGGCCAGCTCGGCACCGGCTTCATGAAGTGGTGTGCCGTCGAGCAGCGCACGCACCACGCGGATCACGTCGCGCGTCTGCGTGAGCGGTTTGGCGAAGGGCCGACCATGGAAGCCCTCGATCACGTTCCTTCCGCTCGTTCCGATGCCGAGAATGAGCCGTCCGCCGCTGATCTCGTCGACGGTGGCCGCGGTCATGCCGAGCAGCGCTGGAGAGCGGCTGAACACGTTGACGATGCCGGTGCCGAGCTTGATGCGCTTCGTGGCCAGCGCGATCTCGGTCAACAGCGTGAAGGACTCGTAGCCCCAGACCTCGGGGACCCAGAAAGAGTCGTAGCCGAGGCGGTCCGCGAGCTTCGCGGCCTTGACGTAGGTGCGACGATCATAGTTTCGCCAGAACGCGACGATTCCCCTGCGCATCGGAGGTCTCCAAGCCGCGCACGCCGTGAGCTGGGTGCGCTGATTGTGCGCTTCTACCGGTTCAACACGCCCACAATGTTGCCGTAGTCGACCGCGAGCAGGCGCTCTGGAGTGAGGATCACGAGCACCGTCTCGGCTCGTTCATCCTGGGACCTCCGCCGACATCAGGACTGGGCGGAGCTAGCAGGTCGGATCGAGGGCGGCTGGACGCTCCGAGTGCTCCGAATCTCGTTCGCTCTGGGCCGTGGCGCTTCAATCGCCAACGGGCGTCAGGTGAGCTCGGAATCCAGTCGAATCCCGAACGTTGGGAGCGAGGATCTTGCAGCTGAGTTCATGATCAGGGTCGGATGCTGTTTCCCGTCGCCGAAGAGTGCATCGAATCGGGGCTGCACGACGAGCGGCACGATGTTCTCCTCGAGCACCGTGGAGATCCCCTCGCGCAGGCATTCGACCTGCTTCGGCTCCTCCCCGAACCGCCAATCCAGTCCGAGTCCGACGAAACCCCACCGCTGCCCGGCCGCAGCGCTTTGTCGAGCGATCCTTTCACATGTCACACGAACAAGCCCAAGGAGTGGCTCCCAACCGATGGCGGTCCCGCGGTGATGCCCCATGATCCCAGGTCCAGGGTGTATCGAGGAGTGGGGTGTCGGATCCTGCAGACGCAGCTCAAGGAGCGGGTCGCCAGCGGCGCTCGTGATTCGCACACTAGCGGCGTCCCGCCTGTACCGGAATCCAAACGCTCTTAGTCCCCCGGCTTCGCGCAAGTGCTCAGCCGGCAGCGTCCCTTCCAACTGGACCAGCAGGGGGCTCAGCTCATGGTGGCAGAACGCAGCCAACTCCTTCATGCGTTTATCTGTGACAGGGTCGAACAGCACGAAGGAGCCGGCGTGCCACTGCCGCAACGCTACGTTCGTCGAGTCCAAGGCTGCCGCAGCCAACACCTCGGACATGAACTGCTGATCAACCATGAGACTCTGCTTGTGCTTCACCGGAACATGCACGGCTCGGCCGTCGTAGGTGTACGTGAGGTCCCATCCCACCGAAGCACGCTGGATCGTTCGAGCCACATCATTGGCTGCCGCGTGTTTGTGGATGAAGCGTAGGCAGTCGAGCTCCGTTCCGAGGCTCAGCATCTTGGCCAAGAGCGCCCGCGCTGTGCCTCCGGGTCTTCCCAGCTCTCGGATGATCGCAAGGAAGACGTCTCCGAAATCGTCGTGCATTCGAGTGAAGCGCTCCTCGAGCGCCTCGAACCAGCCGCGCCGACCATTCAGCAGGTCACGGACGAAGTGGAGCCGGAGCATCTCCACGGGGGCCATACGATTCATGGCTCCCAGAAGAAGGGGCACAAGATTCGCGTCGACCCAGGGCAGATCGAGTCCGCTGACCTCGGCGCGAAACCGAGCCGGCACAGTCGAGAGCTCCACGGGAGGGCCAAGTTCGATCACCTCCATACCCTCGCCGGCAAGGCCTGGTTAGTCGCGTGCCGCGACCGTGACGTCCGCGAGGCCGGCCACTCGCGCTGATGCCTCGCCAGCCTTCCAGGTGGTGTCGGCGCGGAGCTTCCTCGCCATCTCGACGACCGGATCACCGAAGACCCGCGGCGGCTTTCCCGCCTGGGTCTCGGTCAGGCCGACCAGCGCGACGCCTTCGGACCAGTCCGCGTAGAGCACGGTCCTCTCGACGGGCCGCAGCGTGTCGTCCTTGTCGACCGCGTAGAGCTCGCGGGTGCGGGTTTCGAGCAGCGGCGCCGACGCGCCTCGGCCGAGGACCGTCATCCCACGGACGACCACGCGGCGGTATCGAGCGCCGACGTTGTCGCGGTAGTCCCAAGTGCGGCCCACCTCCACCGGATCGTACTCGCGGCCATCGAGCTCGATGCCAACAGCGATCGGCTCGATAGCACCGTGCGTCGGGCGGGCGTGGGCGATGGTCGCACGGGTGCCGAGCAGCACCAGGAGGGCGAGCAGGACAAGCAGCGCGACCCAAGGCCTCATTGCGGGGATACTACTGGACCGCCCGGCGAACTCCACGCATCCTCCGCTGCGATCAGGACCGTGCGGGTGAAATCGAGCCTCCGGAAACAGAGGGACAACCAAACGAATGAAACCGCCGTCTATCCCGGTCGTCGGCCTTGCGCACATTGGCATTCGCGTACACGACCTCGAGCGTTCGGTGCGCTTCTACGAACTGCTGGGCTTCACGAAGACCGCTGGTCCGCTCGGTCCGGAACCTGTGGCGATCCTCGATCACCCGTCGGGGGTGGAAGTGAACCTCGTGCTCAACGCTCCGAACGCGAACGAGCCGAACGTCCTCATGGATGTACCCGAGAAGCATCCAGGGATCACGCACTTCGCGCTGTTGTGCCCTGACATCATGGCTGCGAAAGAACGGCTCGAGGCGGCTGGTGTCCCAGTGAGTGGCGGGCCGGTCCAATTCGGCCCCGGCGCCAAGGGGATCTTCGTGCGCGATCCCGACCGCAATGTGATCGAGCTGCATCAGCGCGGCTGAACCGGATTGCCGCCAGCCGGACGCTGACGCTTCCGGCGCCGTGGGCCGGAAGCCGGTTGACCGGCCGGGCCGCGCGGGTCAGGGCCGGCTGGGGATTGGTTCCGGTCATCGGTGGGAGTCGATGCAACGCCGATCGGCGGCGTCCATGCCGTCGCGGGCTTGTGCCTGCAGCGACGTGATGCAGAACACCGGCTGCCATCGTGGCATCCTTCCCTCGAGCCCCATCGCCTCTGTGGTCGATTCCTGGGGCCGACCGGCGCTTCCATGTCGTCTTCGATCCCAACCCACGAGATCGAGCACTACCTGCGCACGGGGTCCACGGACCCCTGCTACCTGG
>CAYVDO010000199.1:4093-14642 GCA_964450125.1 uncultured bacterium | reverse complement strand
CGCTATCCACCGACCGGGTGCGGCTCCAGCTCTGTCCCTTGTACTCGCGGTGATAGAGGTTGTTGTTGCAGAAGGTACAGCGCAGCGGACAGCCGCGTGAGGCCATCACCGTGTAGAGGTCGCGGCTCGAGACGGAGGTGTCTCGATACAGGTCCTTGTCGGGAAACGGCAGCGTGTCCAGGTCGTCGAGGAGCGGCCGCTTTTCGTTGAGCTGGATCGTGCCGCCACGCTTGTAGCCGAGATTGCGCACGGCGGCGTAGTCGCAGTCGTGCTCCAGGCAATCCAGTAGCTCGATGAAGGCGTCCTCGCCCTCGCCGGTCACCACGAAGTCGCAGCAGTCCTGCTCGAGGACGACGTCGGGGACGCTGGTGACGTGAATGCCACCGGCGACGATCGGCACCTGCGGCAGCCGGCGCTTGATCTCGCGAGCGCGATCGAGGAACCACCAGTAGCGGTCGCTCACAAGCGAGAAGCAGACGATCTCGGGATCGAGCGACACCACTCGCTCGATCACCTGGCGGGCGCGATCGAAGAGCGGCGCCAAGAGCGGCAGATCGGTGAACTGGTCGTCGAAGAGGCAGGGATCGAACGCGAGCGCCGTGGAATGACCCGCCTGTCGCGCCACCGCCGACAGATACTCGATGCCGAGATTCTCGAAGGCGGGGTAGACGAAGACGACGCGCATCGGGGTCCGTCAGGTGGGCAGCACGGGCTCGGCGACGCCCCGCTCCAGCGCATTGTAGCTGCAGAGCAACGAGTACCCGTTCTCGGTGAGATAGGCCTTGTCGCAGTCCGAGGCCTCGCGGAAGTCCATCGTCTGGCGATCGAGGAGCGCCTCCACGACCACGAACGAGAGGTGCGGCAGATAGGGCGTGTGGTCGATGCGGAAGAAGTTCTTCATCAGCGGCCAGAGCCGCGGCACGGCTCGCCAGTGTCGCGCCAGGGTGACCGGGCTGAGCAGGCGGTTGAGCGGCACCAAGGCGCTGCCGTCGTGGTAGTAGGCGAGGTGCAGCAGACACGAGCGCGGTTTGTAGTCGGGATTGCCGGTGAATCGATGGATGAGCCGCAACGCCCGCAGGAACCACAAGAAATCCCGTTTGGCGATCTGACCGGAGGTGGCGCGCTCGATCTCCTCGATCACGTCCACCACGCCGATCTTGGCGGGCTCGTCGGTGAGCTCGTTGCGTCCCTGTCGCGACGACGGCAGGAGCGAGATCGTGAACACCTGCGGTGTCTTGCGCGCGAACTCGAGGAGCTCGCCGATCTCGTCGTCGTTCTCGCCCTTTTCGATCATGCACGCGAGCAGCACCTTGAAGCCGAAGCGAATGCAGTTCTCCAGCGCGCGGCGGCGCACGCCCGACATCGGTCGGGCACGGAGCTTCTCGAGGGTGGGCTCGCGCATGCTGTCCCACTGCAAGTACACCCACTCGAGCCCCGCTTCCTTGAGCTCGCGGCAGTAGCTCTCGTCGACCAAGCGAATACCGTTGGTCTCGAGCTTCACGATGAAGCCTTCGCGCACCAGCGTCGCGAGGAACGGCACCAGATCCTTGCGCAGCGTGGGCTCGCCCCCGATCAGGTACACGACGGGCTTACGCCCCGGGATCGCCCGCAGGCTGGCGAGCAGGGCATCCACGTCCGGCTCGCGGGTGGGCGTGTAACGCGAGTCGGTGATGCAGTTCGGGCACGCCATGTTGCAGGCATCGGTGACGTCGATCAGCAAGGATCGCAGCCCAGCGAAGTCTTCGAATCGCTCCTTTCGCAGAAGCCCGTCGGCGGGCGGCGAGGTCAGCTTGCGCACGTCGCGCACGAAACGCTGATCGCGCGAGAAGAAGAGATCGAAGAGCCCGTGCTCCGGGCAGCGCTTGCGCATGTAGAGGTCGTCGCCCCGGACCACCAGCTCGGCGTCGAGGAGACGCTGGCAATTGGGACACACGCTGCGCGTGCGCTCGGCCACGAGATCGAAGGGGCGCTCCGGCTCGGCAGCCGCCACGGGTGCGACGTCGAACACCGTGCCCGGCTTGAATGCCAGCGATCGGGGCGCGCGCAGCGCGACGCCGTCGCGAAGGGAAGGTGCGGCCGATAGCGCCGAGGACGGTGCGTTGGTCACGAAGCCACGTGCGTGCGTGCGAGCCGTCGGCCCATCCAACGCGGGGGGAACGCGGGCGGGAGGGAACGGGTGGGCGGTACGTCCGTAAGGTACGGCTCGCAAAAAACCGGCGTCAAGGTGAGGGGCGCGCCGCGGTGAAGCGGTCGGCACGCTCGTACACCGTGAACGTCTGTCGCAGGTAGAGCAAGTCACCGGGCAGCGCAGCGCCCGCGCGGGTTACGCGCTGGAACGGATGCCATCTCGGGCCGATTCTCGCCACCGCGCGATACGCGTCGCCGTTCGCCAGGTCGTCCACGAAGCGCGGCGCCGTGGAACCGCTCACGGCCAACGCCGTTGCGTCGCTCAACGCGATGAAGTCGAGACCGAGCCGCAGATAGCCCGAGGCATCGAAGTTCTCGCGCAGCATCAGCTCCTCGACCCTGAGCACTCCGCGCGCCGGGCTCTCGGGAAATCGGGGGACGTAGGTCCAATCACCGTAGAACGACGGCGTGATGCCGACCCGTCCGCCGTCGGGGGCACGCTCGGCGAGAAATCGGCCGGTGCGGTAACGCGCGTCCTCCACCAAATGCATCTCGAGGACGTACGCGAGCGGGGTCTGCACCATCGACACGGCTAGCCCCGCGTACGCCGCCACGGTGAAGGGACGCGCCACACCGCTGCCGGCCAATTGCCTCGACGCCCACGCCATCGCCTCGTCGAGCGTGCCGCCCGCCAACACCGCCATCACGGGCGAAAGAAAGAGCACGTAGCGAAGCATGTCGCCGTCGAGCATCCCGAGCAGCGCGGCGCCGGCCGCGAGCGTCGTCACCACGATCCAGCGCGCGCTGGGGGCCCGGCGCGCCAGGGTGAGGAGCGCACCGCCGTACGCGAACGCCGTTGCAAGCGCGCCGAACGCGAGCAGTGCGGTGTGGCCGAGAAGCCTCGTGGGCAGGTGGTAGCGACTGGAGCCGTGCATCGCCGCAGCCCGCTCGCGCCCTTCGCGGAAGGTATCCCAGAAAACCAACGTCTCGACGCTGCCGAGCAAGTAGCCGATTGCCGTGGCAACCAAGATCGCGCAACCGACGACCGCGACTCGGGTGAGGTAGCGTCGATCGAGCGCACCGCGCCACTCCGCGACGAGCACCGCCGTCGCGAGGGGAACCAGCGCGAGCACCCCCCAGATCATCGTCGCGATGGCGAGGCCGGCCGCCACACCGCCCGCGAGCGACCAAACCAGCGGTCGCGGCGAATGGCGGGCGGCAACGACTGCAGCGCAAGCGAGCGCGACACTCGCGAAGCCCACCTGGATCACGTCTGGCCGCGCGTAATGGCATTCGAGAACGTGGGCAGGAAACGCCAAGAACGAGAACGCTGCGAGCAATCCAGCTCGGCGCCCGTAGAGCAGTCGCGTGGCGCGTTCGATCCCCAACGCCGAGAGCACGCCGACCAGCGCGTTCACGAGGCGCAATCCCGCAACGGTCGCTTGGGTCGCTGCGGCGACGTTGTCCGGCTGCAGGCGATCGCAGAGCGACCGAACTAGCCACGCGACGCGAAAATAAAACGCGCCCCCCCAGGTGAATGTGATGGCGTTGGGCTGCGAGTAGAGCGAGCCACCCTCCTCGTAGGGCACCAGCTCATCGGGATGGAAGGGCGGTTCTCCGGGAATCCGACCGGATGGCAGACCCCAGCCGATGCCGAGCACGCGCAGCACGAGCCCGACGAGTAGCACGGCCGCCAGCATGCGCCCATGTCGGCGATCCGACGCAGGGGGCGAGAAGTCGGCGGCTGGGGCCATGACTGGGGCGATGGGCGCGCGAGCGCGGGGGCCGTGCGCGCGCTCGCGACGCGCGCCTTGGTTTACGGCGGGGCTTCGGGACGACGCAAGCGCCACTCGAGGTCGACAGAGGTCGCAGCTCGGAGCGGTCGGCACTCGCGGGGTCCAGCACGCTGCATCGCGGCGCCCTCGGCACGGGGCATGATGGAGCACATTTTCAGGGTTTCTCCGACTGCCGCCCGAAGAGCGCATCGACTTACCATGTCTACTCGGCAGTTCCGCCGACGACATCTCGTCGCGGGCACCGCTGCGAGGCGTCATCGCGATGTGGATCGTTTGCCCAAGCTGCCAAAACCGTTTTCAGCTCGAGCCTGCCGCGGCGCGCGGCCGAACCTTCCGCGCCCGGTGCTCGAAGTGCGAGTCTCGATTCGACGCCGACGTCGAGACCGGCGAGGTCGTGGGCGCGCCGACGACCGCACCGTCGGAGGTACCGCCCGCGCAACCGGCAAGTGCGCCGCCCGACTCCCCCACTTCGAATGGCGGCGCGGACCGGCCCCGCGAGCTCGAGGAGATCCTGCGCGAGATCGACGAGCGCTACGACGACCTGATGAAGCGCAACCCGTTCGCGCTCCTGGGCGTGAGCGTCGACAGCACGAACCAGGAAGTCATGGACTCGTATTTCAGCATGACCGAGCGCTACCGCGCCTCGCGTTGGGCGGGACATCTCACCGACGACGAGTCGCACCGAATGTGGCAGCTCATGCTGCGGATCGACGAGGCATTCAACGAGCTCGGTGACGCCGAACGGCGACGTCGCTCGCATCAGATGCGCAGCGCCGTGGTCGAGCGCAAGGTCAAGACCGATCTCGTGACCGGCCCGCACGCGCAACTCATCAAGGAACAGCTCGAAGCCGACGCCGCCTTCGACGACGGACGCTACGAAGACGCCAAGAACGCCTACCAGCGTTGCATCACGCTCGCGCCGGAGCGCGGCTTCTTCTTGCTCAGGCTCGGACAATCGATGCTGCGCGAGGCAAACTTCGCGAGCAAGCAGCCCGATTGGCTCGGAATCGAGCGCGCCTTCGACAAAGCGCTCAAGCTCGAGCCGGAGAACCTCGAAGTCCTGATGGCGCTGGGCGAGATGTGGAACGCCCGCGGTCAGCCCTCGCGTGCGATGCCGTACTTCAAGCGCGTCCGCGACATCGAGCCGAATCACGCCGGTGCCATTGCAGCCATCGAGGCCTATCTCACCGGCAAGCAACCAGCGCCGCAGCGCCGCACCACCACCGAACGCCTGTTCAAGTTCCTGCGCCGCAGCGACGGCTGATTCACCGTCCCACCGCAGCGCTCGACTCCATCGTCGGCCATCGCGATAAGATCGGCGCGATCTCGGTATCATTCCGGGATCGCTCTCGAACCTCGCCACCACGACCTCGACATGAACGAGGATCGACCCTCGATGCCCAACGCTGCCACGCCCTGCGCGGCAGCGCGTCCGCCCACGACGGGCGCCGTGGCGCGCTGCGAGCAGCATCGCGACCGCTTGGCCGATTGGGTCTGTGCGCGCTGCACGAAGTCGTGGTGCAGCGAGTGTGCGCTGGTGACGCGCGCCGTCCACACGAAGAACGAGCTGGTGCAGTGCCCGGCGTGTCGCGATCGGTGCGCGCCCAGCCCACGCCATCAGCGCCAGATGGAACGCGAGAAGCGCCAGAAGCAGGAGCAACTCTCGGTTGGGTGGGCGCTCGCCAACGCCGTAACTCGCCCGCTGAGCGGCTGGGGCATCTTCGTCTGGCTCGGTTGCGGGCTCCTCTTCGCCGTCCCGGGGCTCAGCCGACGCTTCTTCGAAGGCATCACCCTCGGCGGCGTGCTGGAGATCCTACCCGCCGCCTATTTCTTGCGAATCGTCCGGCACGCGGCCAATGGGGGCGAAGGCTTCCCGGAAGGCGGCGAAGTGACCGATTGGTACGTCGACTTGATCTTCCCGGCGCTGCGGTTCTTCCTCGGCTGCTGGCTCGTCATGCTGCCTGCGGGTCTCTACCTGGTGCTGGGGCTCGGTGACTCCGCGGGGCGTGGTGCCAGCGATCCGACGTTCTGGCTGCTCTTTGCCGTCGGGCTCTTCTACCTGCCAGGTGTCATCGTCACCACGGCCATGACCGAGTCCGTGGCTGCCGCCCTGAACCCCGCGGTCGCAATCCAGATCCTGGGGCGAATCGGCAGCGACTACCTGGTGCTGCTTCTCGCAAGCCTGACGCTCGGTGCCTTCCAGATTCTCGGCTCGCTCACGCTGCCGACCGGCGTGGCGCTCGTGCTGCCGTGGATCGAGGTGTACGCGATCCTCGTGATCATGGGTCTCTTCGGCAACATCCTCTACCGCAAGCGGGAGCGGCTCGGCGTCGAGGGGTGAATTACTTCGGGGGGCTGTTCCAGCCCCCCGCCCAGCGCGGCAAAGCCGCGATGGGGCCGACCCCCAAGGCGCGCCGCTTCGCGCGCAGCTCGCCTCTGGCTCGCGCTGAGAGAGAAGCCGAGCGGGGATCCCAGACCGCTGAGCGTGCCGTCGCGGTCACGCGGGGCGCCTCGCACCCTGGCGAGGCTCCACACGTTGACAGTCTGCCCGCGCGCCTTAGGTTCAGCTCGTGTCCGGCTCGGCGGCTCCGTGCAGCGCGATGCCTGGCCGCCGTCGGGGAGGGTTCCACGTGTCACGTGAAGGCTCTCGGTTCATCACTGCATTCCTCGACGGCGTCCCCATCGCGCGCGTTCGCGTCGGCACCTCCACGTGGAGCCCCGCCGTCGACGTCTGGGAAACCGCCAGCGAGGTCGTCGTGGTGGCGGAACTCGCGGGCGTGAACGAGCAGTCCCTGGAAGTTCACTTCGAAGGTCGCGAGCTGGTGATCCGCGGAGAACGACCTGAACCGTTCGCCGCACCGGAGCAGCGCATCAGCCAGCACCAGATGGAGCTGAGCTACGGCCACTTCGAACGCACCATCCCGATTCCCGTGCCCATCGATGCGCGTCGCATCGCGGCGCGCCACCGAAACGGTTTGCTCGAGATCCGCTGCGCCAAGCTCGAGCGTCCCGGGCGAGTTCACGTGGCCGTGACCAGCGTAGACGAGTGAACGCTCGCGAGCGGTCGACGGTCCAGGAGATTCCCACGTGTTCGGTCGAAAACGATTGACGTCGTCGGCGAGCGTAGCAGACACCGCCCCGGTGACGCGGATCCTGCCGGTGCTGCCGCTCAGGAACCTGGTGGTGTTCCCGAACATGATGGCGCCGCTCGCCATCGGCCGCACGTCATCGATTCAAGCCATCGACACCGCCGTGATCGGCGATCGGCTGGTCGCGGGAATCCCGCAGAAGGATGCCGAGAAGGAAGATCCCAGCCCCGAGGACCTGCATACCGTCGGCACGGTTCTCAAGATCATCAAGATGGTGAAGCCGCCGAGCGGTGGCATGAATCTGCTGGTGCAAGGCGAGCGCCGCGTGCGCGTCCTCGGCTACCCCACCCGCACGCCGTTCCTGAGCGCCGAAACCGAGACCATCGTCACGCTGCCTGGCGCCGACACCGTCGAGATCGAAGGACGCGCGCAAGCACTCAAGAACATCTTCAAGCGCGTCGCCGAGCACAACAACCTGCTGCCTCCCGAGGCCGCGGGCATGGCGCTCGCCATCGAGGACGCCGAAGCGCTCGCACACGTGGTGGCGAGCGCCCTCACGCTGTCGCTGGACGAGAACGTCGAGCTCCTCGGCGAGACCTCGGTCGCACGGCTCCTCGACCGCGTGCAGTTTCTCGCTCAGCGTGAGCTGCAGCGCCTCGAGATCTCCAGCAAGATCCAATCGGAGATCCAAAAGGAGGTCGGCGACCAGCAGCGCGAGCACTTCCTGCGCGAGCAGCTCAAGGCCATCCACCGCGAGCTGGGCGAAAAGGACGAACGCCAAGCGGAAGTGGAGGAGCTCGAGAAGCGCCTCGCCGAAGCGAACCTCCCCGACGAGCCGCGCAACGTCGTCGAGAAGGAGCTCCGCCGGCTGGCGCAGATGCCGCCTGGAATGGCCGAGGGTTCGGTCATCCGCACCTACGTCGAATGGATCCTCGATTTGCCCTGGAGCAAGCGCACCGAGGACCAGCTCGACGTACCCCGCGCGAAGGAGATCCTCGACGCCGATCACTACGACCTGGCGAAGGTGAAACAGCGCATCCTCGAGACCCTGGCGGTGCGCAAGCTCAAACCGGACGCGCGCGGCCCCATCCTGTGCTTCGTCGGGCCGCCGGGAACCGGCAAGACCAGTCTCGGCAAATCCATCGCCCGCGCGCTGGGACGGCAATTCGTGCGGGTGAGCCTCGGCGGCGTGCGCGACGAGGCCGAGATCCGCGGCCATCGCCGCACCTACGTCGGCGCGTTGCCGGGGCGCATCGTGCAGGGACTGAAACGTGCCGGCAGCCACAACCCGGTGTTCATGCTCGACGAGGTCGACAAGCTCGGGAACGACTTCCGTGGTGATCCGTCGTCGGCGCTGCTGGAGGTGCTCGATCCGGAGCAGAACCACTCGTTCTCGGACCACTACCTCGAGATCCCCTTCGACCTCTCCGAGGTCATGTGGATCACCACCGCCAACGTGCTCTCGAACGTACCGGCGCCTTTGCAGGACCGCATGGAAGTCTTGGAGTTGCCCGGCTACACGTCCGAGGAAAAGCTCGAGATCGCCCGCCGTTACCTGGTGCCGCGGGAGCTCACGGCCAACGGGCTAGCCCCCGAGCACCTCAGCATCGAGGACGCTGCGGTCGCCAAGGTGTTGAGCGACTACACGCGCGAGGCCGGGCTCAGGAATCTCGAGCGTTCGATCGCAGGGCTTTGCCGTCACGTAGCGCGCGAGCGCGCCGAGGGCCGCACCCGAGCACGCACCATCCGCGCCACGGACGTCGAAGGGATCCTCGGCGCGCGAAAGTTCTTCTCGGAGGTGGCGGAGCGTGGCGGCATACCGGGCGTGGCCACGGGCCTGGCGTGGACGCCAGCGGGCGGCGACATCCTCTTCATCGAGTCGGCACAGATGCCGGGATCGAAGGGGCTCACCATCACGGGCCAGGTCGGCGACGTGATGAAGGAGTCGGCGCAGGCCGCGCTCACGGTGGTGCGGGCGCGCACCCAGGCGCTCGGCATCCCCGACGACTTCTTCCAGAAGATCGACCTCCACATCCACGTGCCGGCAGGCGCCATCCCCAAGGACGGACCCTCGGCCGGTGTGGCGATCGTCGCCTCGATCGTGTCGCTGGTCACCGGCAAGCCGGTGAACCCGCGCACGGCGATGACCGGGGAGATCACGCTACGCGGCAAGGTGCTGCCCGTGGGCGGCATCAAGGAGAAGGTGCTCGCGGCGCGACGCGCCGGGATCGAAACGGTGGTGCTGCCCAAGCTCAACGAAGGCGATCTCCAGGAAGTGCCCGAGAACGCCCGCGCGGGCCTCGCGTTCGTGCTCGTCGATCGCATCGAAGACGCGCTCGACACCGCGTTCCGCGATCCGTCGAGCGAGTCCGATCCCACCAAAGAGCGCGCAACGCGACGCACTCGCCCGCGCACGGCCACGGCAGCCGCCTAACCCACGCGCTTCGGTCATACTGGCCGCGCATGCTCGCGCCGCGCGACCTCCACGGCCGTCCTCTGCGCAACCTGCGCATTTCGGTCACCGACCGGTGCAACCTCCGTTGCGCCTACTGCATGCCCGAGAAAGAGTACCTGTGGCTGCCGCGCGCCCACATCTTGCGTTTCGAGGAGTTGTCGACGCTGGTGGACGGCTTCGCGCTAGCGGGCGTGGATCGTGTGCGGCTCACGGGCGGAGAGCCGCTCTTGCGCCACGAGCTCGCACGCTTCGTCCAGATGGTCGCGGCGAAGCCCACGATTCGCGATCTGGCGCTCACCACGAACGGTGTCTTGCTCGCGGAGCAAGCGCGCGCGCTAGCCGACGCGGGGCTGCACAGGCTCACCGTCAGCCTCGACACGCTGCGTGCCGATCGGTTCCGCTCCCTCAATCAGCGCGACGAGCTTCCCGCAGTGCTGCGCGGCATCGAGGCCGCGCGCACGGCAGGATTCCGTCCGCTCAAGCTAGACACCGTGGTGATGGCGGGAGTCAACGACGACGAGCTCGACGACCTGCTCGATTTCGGCCGCGACGCCGGCGCCGAGGTGCGATTCATCGAGTACATGGACGTCGGCGGCGCCACACGCTGGTCGATGGATCAGGTCGTCTCGCGCGCCACGATTCTCGCGCGGCTTGCGGCCGTCCACGGCCCGATCGAGCCGGTCGTGGAATCGAGCAGCGCTCCCGCCGAACGCTTCCGCCTCCACGACGGCCGCGTGTTCGGCATCATCTCCTCCACCACCGCGCCTTTTTGCGCGGCCTGCGATCGCTCGCGTCTCACGGCGGACGGCATGTGGCTCCACTGCCTCTATGCGCCCGCGGGCATCGATCTGCGCGCCGAGGTACGCCGCGGCGCGGATGCCCCCGCCATCGCGGAGCGGGTCTCCGCCGGCTGGGCCCGCCGCAGCGACCGCGGCGCGGAAGTCCGTCTGGGCCTGACGGCGCGTCAGCCGCTCGCACCGCAACCCGAGCTGCGCTCGAACCCGCACCTCGAGATGCACACCCGCGGCGGGTGACCTCGCTGGAACGCGCGCGTCCGCGG
The DNA here is from genome assembly GCA_964450125.1 of uncultured bacterium. GTDB lineage: Bacteria > JADJOY01 > JADJOY01 > JADJOY01 > JADJOY01 > JADJOY01. Next base: position 4,115 of record CAYVDO010000199.1, on the reverse strand, counting down.
TCAGCAGGCTGCTGAAGAAAGG
>CAYVDO010000199.1:0-4083 GCA_964450125.1 uncultured bacterium | reverse complement strand
CCCGCCCGGCCCCGCCCGCCGCCCGGGCCCCCGGGCTCGCCAAGACCCCCCCGCCCCGCCGGGGCCCCCCCCCGCGCCCCCCGCCCCCACGACGATGGGCCCCGCGAAACTCGCGCCTTTCGTGGGGCGGGGGTCTGTTGAGCTTCCCCGAGAGAACATCGGCAGGCTCGACAAGCTCGCCCCTGCCAGCTTTTCAGCAGCCTGTTACGGAGGCGGCGTGGTGCCGCCCTCGGCGTCGGTCTTGACCAGCAGGACTTGCCCGTCGGGCAACGTCTGCCACGACGTACCCGCCAGCGCGTAGCCTCCGTCCGAGCTCGCCACGACCCGCTGCGCCCGCTCCTGCGCCACGCCTCCGAGGTAGTGAGTCCACTCCAAGCTACCCGCGTCGTCGAGCTTGGCGAGCACCACCTGGATGTTGGTCGGAATCGTGCCGACGTCGCCGTAGCCGCCCACGATCAGGCCGCCCGCGTGCGCAGCCTGAATGTCTCGTGCGTGCTCGTCTCGATCCGGGTCTCCGAAATGGCGCGACCAGAGCACGCTCCCTTGGTCGTCGGTGCGCACGACCAGCGCGTCGCCATACGGGTGGTTGGCCCCTTGCACTTCCAGCGTTCCGCTGAACGCCGCCCCACCGTCGGCCATGGCGATCACGGCGCTACCGTCGTCGAAGCCGGGGGTGCCGAAAGTCGTGTCCCACTGCATCGTGCCGTTCGCGTCGGTCTTCACGAGCCACGCGTCGAAATCGCCAGCGCCATACGAGGTCGTGACACCGGCCAGGAAATAGCCGCCGTCGGTCGCCGGCGTCACGCCGTACGCTTCGTCGAATCCAGGACCACCGTACGTGTCGCTCCAGCTCTCGACGCCATCGCCATCGACCTTCAGCAGCAGCATGTCGGCCACGCTCGGCGAGCTGCCGGTCCACCGGCTTCCACCGAGGATGAATCCGCCGTCCGCGGTCGGCCGGATCGTGTGAACCGCCTGCGACGATCCAATGGGAGCGTGAAGCTCGCGACGCCACACCTCTTCACCCGCGGAGTCGGTCCGAACCGAGAGACCGTACGTGTCGCTCGCATCGAAGGCGGAGCCGACGACCAGCAGACCTCCGTCGGCAAGCGCGACCACACCAGACGCCGAGTCCGAGCTCGACGTGCCGAGGGCTCGCGACCACTGCACCTCGCCGCGTGCGTCGGTTCTCACGACCAAGAAGTCCGAGGAACCACTCGACGGGCTGCTGGCGCCGACGACGGCGAACCCGCCGTCGGCAAGCTGGGCAACGGCCCGGCCTTCTTCGTACGAAGCCGAGTCGCCGTAGAGCTCCCAGAACGTGATGGGGTGACACGCGGCGGTGAGGCCAAGAAGTGCCCCGCAGCCGAGCGTCCAAGCTCGTCGTCGGATCTCGATCACGAGATGCGTCCTCCTTGCATCGATTCTGGACGACCTGACTTGCGACCCACAAGGCAGCCACGCCCAACCGTAGCCTCGCGTCCGCAGGGAGGGTAAACCGTTTGATTTCGCCTCGAGCCCCCATGAAGCACATCCGCAACTTTTCGATCATCGCGCACATCGATCACGGCAAGTCGACGCTCGCCGACCGGCTGATCCAGCGCTCGGGCATCATCGACGCGCGCGAGTTCCACGATCAGCTCCTCGACTCGATGGACATCGAGCGCGAGCGCGGCATCACCATCAAGAGCCAGGCGATCACCCTTCCCTACAAGGCGAAGAGCGGCGACCTCTATCAGCTCAATCTGATCGACACGCCGGGGCACGTGGACTTCTCGTACGAGGTCTCGCGCTCGCTGGCCTCGAGCGAGGGCGTGCTGCTGCTGGTGGACGCGAGCCAGGGCGTCGAGGCGCAGACCCTCGCGAACCTGTACCTGGCGCTCGAGCAGGATCTGGCGATCATCCCGGTCATCAACAAGATCGACCTTCCCTCGGCGGACGTCATCGGCGCCAAAGAGGAGATCAAGGCCGAGCTCGGGCTCGACCCCGAGGAAGCCATCCTGGCGTCCGCCAAGGAAGGACTCGGGATCGACGACATCCTGGAAGCGATCGTCGCGCGCATCCCGCCGCCGACGGGTGATCCGGACGGGCCGCTCAAGGGGCTCATCTTCGACGCTCAGTACGATTCCTTCCGCGGCGTCGTCGTCCACACGCGGCTCTTCGAGGGCAGCATTCGCGCCGGGGACAGCCTGCGCCTGATGTCGACGGGCGCCACCCATCGCGTGGAAGAGGTCGGCCACTTCCGGATCGTCCGGCAGAAGCGCGACCAGCTCAGCGCAGGCGAGGTCGGCTACGTCATCGCCGGAATCAAGACCATCGGCGACGCACGAATCGGCGACACGCTCACGCTCGCCACCAACCCGGCGCCGAGCGCGCTGCCCGGCTTCCGCGAGGTCAAACCGTTCGTCTTCTCGTCGATCTATCCGGTGTCCGCCGACGACTACACGGATCTCAAGGACTCGCTCGAGAAGTACATCCTCAACGACGCGGCCCTGGTCTACACCAAGGACTCCTCGGCGGCGCTCGGCCAGGGCTTCCGGTGTGGATTTCTCGGTTTGCTGCACCTGGAGATCGTCCAGGAGCGGCTCGAGCGCGAGTACGGGCTCTCGATCATCTTCACCGCGCCCAGCGTGAAGTATCGGTTCTTCCTGAACGACGGCTCACTGCTCGAGGTCGACAACCCCGCCCACTACCCGGACCCCGCGAGCATCGCGCGCACCGAGGAGCCCTACGTCCGCGCCACCATCATGGTGCCGGACCGCTACCTCGGTGTGGTGATGCAGCTCTGTCGCGATCGCCGCGGCGTGAACTCGAGCTACACGTACCTGTCGCCGAAGCGGGTCGAGGTCCGCTACGAGATCCCGCTCGCCGAGGTGATCTACGACTTCTACGATCGCCTGAAGAGCATCACGCAGGGCTACGGCTCGCTCGACTACGAGATCACCGACTACCGCGCCAGCGACATCATCAAGATCGACATCCTGGTGAACGGCGACAAAGTCGACGCCCTGTCTCAGCTCGTCTTTCGCGAGCGCGCCCGTGCCCGCGCGCTCCACGCCTGCGAGCGCCTCAAGGACGAGATCCCCCGCCACCAGTTCAAGATCGCGATCCAGGGCGCGATCGGCGGCCAGATCATCGCCCGCTCCACCATCGGCGCCTTCCGCAAGGACGTGACTGCCAAGTGCTACGGCGGCGACATCAGCCGCAAGCGCAAGCTCCTCGAGAAGCAAAAAGAGGGGAAGAAGCGCATGAAGATGGTGGGCGCGATCGAGGTGCCGCAGAGCGCCTTCCTCGCGGTGCTCAAGTCCGGCGACGACGAGTGACCGCTCAGCGCGGCAGGCGTGCCAGCTCGTCGTAGAGGTAGACCGCCGCGCGCGTGCCGTTCTTCCAGTCGTCGACGTTGAGCGACTCGTTCTCCGAGTGGGCATTGCAGGTGGGGTCTTCGACGCCCATGAGCAACGCGGGCACGCCACCCAGCACCTTGGCGAACGGATCGACGAACGGAATCGAGCCGCCACAGCCGATGAACACGCACTCGCGCCCGTAAGCCTTCGACATCGCGCTCGCGGCGGCATCGAACGCCGGTCCCTTGGGCTCGGTCATCCACCAGCTCGCCGCGTGCTCGCGCTCGACCTTCACCGTGAGGCCCCACGGCACACGGGTCTCGAAATGGCGGACCATCGCGTCCTGCACCTTCTTCGGATCTTGATCCGGCACGATGCGCACGGAGATGCGGGCGCGCGCGCTCTCGATGATCTGGTTGGTCGAGCCTTCGAGCGGCCGCGCCTCGAACGCGAGCACGGTGACCGCTGGCTGACGCCACACCCGGCCCCACACCGGCATCCGCTGGTCGCCGATCAGCGTCGCTCCTTCCACCAGCCCCACCTGCTCGCGGAACTGCTTCTCGCTGAACGGCAGCGCGGCGATCGCCTCGTGCGATTTACGGTCCAGCGGGCGCACGTCGGCCCACACCGGCAGGTTGAGCGTGCCCTCGTCGGTCACCAGCTCGCCGATCGCCTTGCAGAGCGCGATCACGGGATCCGGCACCGGCCCGCCCCACATGCCGCTGTGCACCGGGTGATC
>CAYVDO010000198.1:2275-14656 GCA_964450125.1 uncultured bacterium | reverse complement strand
CGTCCTCGCTCACCGCGAGACCGATGCCAGCGCCGTCTCCGCCATCGTACCAAAGCCGAAGGCGCTCAGAATCCGTTGCGACGGTCGCCTGCGCCACGGTCGCACCGCCAACTCGACCCCGCTCCCACTCGAGTGTCGCCTCGAGCACGCGTCCGCCGGGGCCTGCGTGGTAGAGCGCCTCGGGATCGCTCGCCTCGGTGCGCCAGATGCCTTGCGACCTCGCGTCGCCGCCGCGCGTGTAGAAGAGGATCACCCCAGCAGCATCGCGAATCAGTGTCGGTTCCGAGAGCGTGTCGACCGAGCCGGCACCCTCGATCAGCCACGGCTGGATGAGGTTCGTCGAGTCGCCGTCGAGGTCGACCTTGTCCCACGGCGCAACTCCCGCCGACGGCAACTCGTCGTCCCCGCGCGATTCGTTGCCGGCGTCCGCGAGGGTTCCACACCCGGCAGCGAGCCAGGCGACCAGCAAGATCGCGACCGGTGCTCGTCGCCCCATCAGTACACCACGCTCGCCGTGATGCCGATGCCGAGCACGTCGCCGCCGGACCGGTAGTTGCCGATGGGGTCCGCAGGATCGGTCTTGCGTGTGACGCGATCGGCGAGGACGAGCGCTTGCCCCGCCACGTCGATGCGCGGCGGCGCGCGCAACACGTCTTCGAGGGCATGCACGTGGAAGCCGATCCCGAGAGTCACGCCGTGTACCGGGTTGTCGACCAGATTCGTGTTGCCACCCTGGTTCGGCGCGGGGCTCGGCCGGTACAAGTATCCCGCTCGCCCCTCGACGTCGACGAACTCCGATTGGATTGCCCGCCACTCGATCCCCAGCGCCGGCTCGAACGTGTCGTGAAAGTTCGGGTCGGGCACCGGGAACTCCGGTAGCGACGGAAGCAGCCCCGCGAGACCACCGGTGAGCACGGTCCGCGTGCTCGGGATCGGCGGGACGTACGACGACCAGCCGCGCCAGGTGAGCTGAGCCGTGACGAGCAGCAGATCCAGCGGGCGCCACGCCGCAGCGGCCGAAGCCTGCTGAGGCTGGAAATGAGTCACGGTGAGCGCGCTCACGTCGAGAACACTCGCCTCGATGATCGGAATCGGATTCGGCGGGATGACGAGCGGCTCGAAATGGATCGTCACGGGCGTGTCGAGCTCGATCGACAGCTCGCCGCGGTACGCCAGCCCGAGCTCCAGCCCCGCGACGGGGTGCAGCATCACGCCAGCGATCGGCGCCGCGACGGCGAGCTGCGCAGCCTCTAGGGAGCCCTCACTCACTCCCTGGCCCTCCTGACGAATCACGAAGTCGACGCCGCCCGCGTTGTCGCCGATCAGGTTCGCGCCCACTCCCACGTCGAGCCAGTCGGTGATCCGCACCGCCACCGGCAGCAACGCCACCAGCCGCTGGCTCGCGTTCGAGTAGAGCGCAAACTGCACGCGCTCGCGTGACTGCACCAGGAATCTCACCACCCGCTCGTCCGGTACGTGAAACGCGCCGCCGAAGGCGATACGCGCGCCCGCCACCGTGCCCGGGAGCACGAACCCGAACTCGAGCCCTTCGGTGGTCTCGACTCCCACGTCTCTGCCATCGATCTCGAGCGTCGGATCGGCGCGCATCCAGCCCATCTCGCCGACGATGCCTGGCGCGGCTGCCATCGCCGCCGGGTTGTACCAAGCAGCACTGGCGCCGTCCGCGATGGCCGTTCCGGCACCGCCCATCGCCCGCACGCGAGCGCTGAAACCGAAGAGATCGAATGGATTGGCCCGTGCCGCCGCGGGCAACCCCGCAATCGCAGCCCAACACGCGAACGCGACCCACCCGGCCGAACGACTGCTCATCGATTCAACACCTCGAGCTCGATCGAGAGCGAGAGCCCGGCGTGATAGATCGAACCGCCGCCACGCACCTCGGGGTAGCCGGCATCGTCGGCCGGAACGTCGGCGGACTTCGCGTGCGTGCGCGAAGGCAAGAGCTGCGCTTGGAAATAGCCGTCGACCCGTAGCGGATGCGGCAGCGCCTCACCGAATAGCTCGTGGCACCGGAGGCCGACGCCGGCGCTCACCAGGTGGCGATCGGAGTCGAGCAGGTTGGTCACGTCCGTCTGCTCGGGCACCGGTGTGGGCTCGAATGCGTAACCAGCGCGCAACGCCACGTCCAGCGTCTCGCTCCGCTCGATCCAGGCCTCGACACCTAACCGACCGCTCCAGGTGTCGCGGAACCCGGGATCGCGCAACAACGAGTCGGTGAACACGATCGGCAGCACCGGAATGGTGAGATCGAGGTCGATCGCGAGCGCTGGATCGGGGAACTGCGACCAACGATTCCACAACACCTCCCCCGCAAAGGTGAGATCCGTCGAGGGCGACCACGCGAGGCCCGCTTCCACCTGCTGCGGCGTGTAGAGCGCCGTGGCGCTGAAATCCACCACCAGCGGCAACCCGCCCAGGAACGCGTTCACGGGAATGCGGTAAGGCACGTCGAACGAATCGCGGAAGACCAGCCCGGCCCGCCAGCCATCGAGCGCCGCGGCGAAGGCGTGGCCATCGAGCTGGATCCCGACCAGCGGGCTCAAGATGGTCTTGAGCTCCTGGTCGACGTCGAACGTCGCGTCACCCCGAGCACCCAAGCCCAGCTCGAGTGCGCCCACGGTGTTGTCGAAGAGCAGGAACCCTGCGCCGACCTCCACGCCCGGCCACGGCTCGAACGCCAGCGCAGGTAGTAGATGCAGAAGCCGCGCCGTGTTCTGGTGAAGGATGAAGTGCGGGACGGTCGGGAATGGCACGGCCTGCTCCAGGAGGACGTCGCCCGACATCTGGATCGAGATGCCGAACGCCGCCCGCACCCCGATCACACGCTCCAGGGGAATCGGGAACGTCGTGCCGAAGACCAGACTCGAGACGCTGGAGAGGTCTGCCCTCGCGCCGTCGATTTCGAGGTCGTAGACAAGAGCATCGTAGCCCAGGGTGACGCTCGGCTGCCGCGGCACGACGAGCCCCGCCGGATTGAGATAGGCGGCCGCCGGCTCGTCCACGAGTGCCGCGCTGGCGCTGCCCATTGCGATGGATCGCCCCCCCAGGCCGTAAGCGAACCACGCGTGTGCGCCAGCGGACGACGGCACGACCAGCCACGCCAGGGCCGGCAGGAGCGCGACGCCGCCGAGGCGCGCCGCGATGGATGCCCCGCACCGAGCCAAACAGCGGATTGCGCGTCGCGTTCCGCCAGACTCAGGCGAGAAACGCTTCGCGGTTCGGCGGACGGTCACGCGGAGACGTCGCGCTCAGGGCCCACGCAGCGCGTTGATGTACGCCTCGGGCGCGCCGCCGGAGCGAAGCTGCTGAGTCAGACTCTCGGCGCGCGCCGGATCGCGCAGGCCTTGAAGATCCTCGACGAAGTACCCAGCGTTCTCCATCTGACGCACGACCCTCGGCGGGAGCGGCTGGTTGTCGTAGAAGAATCGCTGCAGGAATTTCTCGTCCACACCTGCGACGCGCGCGATGTCGAGCAAGCTCTGGTCGACCGCGTAGTGGTACTCCGCCTCCAATAGGACCTTCGCTACGCCGCGCTGTTCATGCCGGCGGAAGGTGTTCTGACGAATCTCGCGCGGCAGGATCAGGTCGACGGGGTCCAAGTTCTCCACCTGGACGTAACCCTGCGACTCGATTTGCGACCAGGCCTCGCGAGCACGGCTGACGTCATCGCCACGCGCCTCGCGCCGGTCGATGAGCTCGCGAATCCGCTCGGTCGACACGGTACCGGTGAGCGGGGTGCCATTATCGTCGGTGACGAGCTGCGCCGACGCGCGTCCGGCGCCCAGCACCGCAAGCAAGCCGGCTAGCACGAGCGAGCTCGCGCGCGGACGCCGCGCGCGCTTCGGCTGGCAGTCGGATCGTCGGCGTGCTGGCTTCATCGTCATGGCGACCGGAGCCTAGCAAAGCGACGCGCGCCGCAGCAACGGCGAATCGAGCCGGCCACCGGACGGATCGTCGCCGCATGCCGAGCGCACCCGGAACATGGGGCGGACGACTGCGCGTTGCTTGGCCCGCGCCGACTGGGCTACGATCCGTCGGCTCGTGCCCGATCGCTCGCCAACCCCAAGCGCGATCTACCTCGCGATGCTTTCGTCCGAGGCCCCTTCGTGAAAGCAGAAGAAGCCGAGTTCACGATCAGCAAGATCGCGTCGGCCGCCCACCGTGCCGGTGATTCGGCGCAGAAGTTGGCGCTGCTGGGCAAGCAGATCCTCGACTTCCCTCCCGACGATCAGGCGCTCCTGATGTCGACCATCGGGGCTCGTGCCTCGGAGGATCCGGCCTGCGGACGCTTGCTGCTGCTGCTCGCAGACGTCGCCGGATTCAAGTCGGCACTCGGCTCCGACAAGTTCGACAAGCTGCGCCAGACGCTCGGCGGACGGCCACAGGGCGCGCCGGTGGAGCGCTACCTCCGCTCGCTGAGCGCGCTGGATGCGGAACGACTGCACGTCTTCCGCGCCAAGACCGCGATCATGCTCCAGACCGTGTCGATGCTGAACGACAAGATGGAGCAGGAGCGCCTACCCCTCATCAGGGTCAACGGCTACGAGATCGCGGAACGGGTCCTCAACGAGTCTGGCTTGCAGGACAACTCGATTCGCATCGATCTGACGAATTGGGTCGCGAGGCAGGGCCTGCCCGTCGCGCGGGACGTGCTTCTCGAGGCGGACTTCGAGGAGGTCGACGACGAGACGTTCCTGTCGAACCTCAACGACGAGCAAGTGCGCATCCTCGGTCAAGCCTCGGGCTTGGGCGTCATGTTGGGCACCGGTGGCGCCGCCAAGCTCTCCGAGGCCGTGTCGCAGCGACAGGCGCTCTTCATCCTCAAGCGCTTCTGTCTCTTGGTCCGCAGCGCGACGATGTACCCGCCCGACCATCCAGGCCTGCCGCCGGCTTTCGAAGCCCTCAAGTCCACGGTGGACAGTGCCATCGAGGACAAGGAGCAGGTCACCATCACCGTGATGGGCGGCGACATCCTTCTCGACGACTTCAAGATTCGCAAAGAAGACCGCTTCAAGAAGACGTTCTGCGATCTCTTCGACGAGCGCCAAGTGTCTTCGGTGACCTTCCGCCAAGGGCTCACGGTGGATGAGGTGAAGACCTTCACCTACTGCTTCACCGAGAGCCCGAAGATGGTGAAGGACAAGGGTGGGGTCCGCAAGATCCTGCAGCGCAAGAACATCACCAACATCGTCGTCGACCAGTTCAAGTACGGCGTGGTCGCCGACGACGGTAAGTCCGCCGTCGAAGGCCACGCGGTCGCTTCCGACGACCACCTGCTGGAAAGCCTCATCTACAACCAGGTGATCGACAAGCTCGAGAAGGGCGGCAGCATCCAGACCCTCTCCGTCGAGGAAGTCGGGTCGTTCTTCAAGGACATCCTGGCGAATCCGGACGAGGACAAGCGGAAGGCACTGGCCCGGATGCTCGTAACTCTCGATCCCGAGCTGGTCGAGAAAGGCTTTCTGTCGAGCCCCGAGATGCGCCGCAACCTGTCGTGGTCGGCCGCTCGGAAGACACTCGACCACATGTTCCGCGAGCTCGGTGTAGGCGATTACGAAGCCAAGGAACATGCGCTAGAGACCATCACCCAGCTCACCGACCTCGCCATCACGCGGCACAAGGAACAGACGGTCTCTTCGATCACCAAGCGCCTCCTCGAATACGTCACGAACCAGGAAACGGATCCGGATCTGATCCGTGCGGCCGTCCGCGTGTACGCGACCATGGCCATCACCTACTTGCGCCGCCGGCGCATGGAGCAAAGCAAGGACTTCACCGACATCCTGTTGCAGCTCGCGAACGGCGACAGCGAAGTGCGGCTCGGTCAGGACGAACGGGCCGCGACGATATACGTGAACTTCGACGACAAGTCGGAGTTGCCGCGGATCGCGCGCGACGCGCTGCGTACGGTCGGCCAGGAGGAGGACGTCGTCGACATCCTGATCGCGGCGGCGATCGACTCCGAGCCGAGCCGCTCCCAACCCGCCACGGAGATGTTGGAGGCCGTGGAATCCGACCTGGTGGTGAACAAGCTCTTCCAGGTCTTCGTCGATCCGGATCGCGCCGTGCGCTCGCGCGCGTATCAGATCCTGAAGCGAATGGGAAAGCGATCCCTGCGCAGCATCCGAATCGCGCTCGACGAACGCAAGGCGGCCACTTTCCCGGGCCGCGATCCTTCGACGGGCTTCTTTCAGCAGGAGTCCGAGTGGTTCATCCTGCGGAACTGCATGGGGTTACTCACCGAGATCGACACCACGCTCGCCGAGCCCTATCTCGTCGAGCTCACGACCGATCGCGACCATCGCGTGCGCAAGGAAGCGCTTCAGCTCCTGCTTCGCTCGGGTCTACCGAGTGCCACGGTGCAGGTGAAGAAGGCACTCAAGGATTCGAAGGCCGAGGTTCGCGACACGGCGATCTTCGGCCTCGGCGTGCTGCGAGACGAGGAAACGGTCGACACACTGATCGACATCTTCCTGCGCTACGAACCCCACCGCAAGGCGGTGCTGGAAGCGATGGAACGGATCGGTTCGCCCACTGCCGCGCGCTTCTTGCTCAAGGCGCTCGACGCGGTGGACGCGAGCACGTCGCGGAAGAAGAAGACTGATTTTCCCATCGAACGCGACGCGATCCTCAGCGCCATCGGAAGCCTGGGAGCGATCGGCGGCGCGGAAGTGATCCAGGCGCTCGACGCGTTCGTGGAACGATGGTCGAGCCCCTTGAAGCGGATCTTCTTCCGGCCGGTCAAGGGCATGCTCTCGTTCCAGGATTCGCTCAACGCCGCCAAGAACGCGCTGATGGTTGCGCGTCGGCGATCCGGCGCCCGGACCGGAACCGTGACGGTCGCGGCACGCGAACCGTCGACCGCCACGGCCTGAGCGCCGATCTCGCGCCGGCGGGTTCCCTGCTCAGAGGTACTTGCCCGCGATCAGCGCGAGTCGCTCGCGCACCTCGACGGCAATCAGCGAGCGATCCGTCAGGATTGCGTGTTCGAGAGCCTTCGGGCAGCCGCACTCGCGCTCGGCCGGGATCTGCGTCACGGCGAGCTTGAGGATGCGCTGCGCCGTCTCGACGTTGGTGCGCATGATCTCGAGCACCGCCTCGATCGAGACGTCTTCCTCGGTCTCGTGCCAGCAGTCGTAGTCCGTCGCGAGCGCGAGTGTCGCGTAGCAGATCTCTGCTTCGCGCGCGAGCTTGGCTTCCGGGATGTTGGTCATCCCGATCACGTCGACACCCCACGTCCGGTACACCTTGGACTCGGCACGGGTCGAGAACTGTGGCCCTTCCATACAGAGGTAGGTTCCGCCCTTGTGCACGGTGGCGTTCGTCTGATCGGCCGCGTCGCCGATGATCTTCCACAGCACCGGACAGACCGGATCGGCGAAGGTCACGTGCGCGGCGACGCCGTTGCCGAAGAACGTGGGGATACGCGACTTGGTGCGGTCGAAGAACTGATCGGGCACCACCATGTGGCCCGGGTGGATGTGCTCCTTCATGCTGCCCACGGCACTCACCGAGAAGATCCACTCGACGCCGAGCTGCTTCATGCCGTGGATGTTGGCGCGGAAGTTGATCTCGTGCGGCAGGATGCGATGGCCGCGACCGTGGCGCGACAAGAACACCATCTTGGTGCCGGCGAGCGTTCCCACGATGTACGAATCGGAAGGATCACCGAACGGAGTCGACAGCCGCACTTCCTCGATCCCCTCGAGCGACTCCATCACGTACAGCCCGCTTCCTCCGATGACTCCAACCGTCGCCATGCATCCTCCTCGCCGTGCGTGGGCGCGCGCGCCTCGATCGTTCGGCAGCTCAGTGGGTGTTCTTCGGTTCCGTGCGCCCAAGCATGCCACACGCGGCACTCACGTCGGCCCCGCGCGTGCGACGAACCATCACCGCGTAACCGTCGCCTCGAAGGGCCTCCGCGAAGGCGTCGATGCGCTCGAGGGAGGACGATCGATAGGGCGCCTCGGGGAAGGCGTTGAAGGGGATGAGGTTGATCTTGCACGGCAGGCCGCGCAGCAGCTTCGCGAGTCGGCGCCGATCGGCCTCCGAGTCGTTCACGCCGTCGAGCATCGTGTATTCGAAGGTGATGCGGCTGCGCTTCGCGAGCGGCAGCGCGGCGCACGCCGCGAGCAACGCGTGCAACCCGTAGCGCCGGTTCGACGGCACCAGCTCGCTGCGCGCCGCTTCGGTCGTGGCGTGGAGCGACACTGCCAGCTCGACCTTGGTCCGCTCGAGCAGCGTCTGCATCTGCGGCACGAGGCCCACCGTGGACACCGTGATTCGCCGCGGTGAGATCGCCAGCCCCGAGTGCTGGGTCAGGATATCGATGGCGGCGATCACGGCCTCGAGGTTCGCGAGCGGCTCGCCTTGCCCCATGAAGACCAGGTTCGTGATGCGGGTGTCGGCGCCCGCATGCTCGGCCGCCGCCATCACCTGCCCCACGATCTCCCCGGGACGCAGATTGCGTGCGAAGCCGCGGTAGCCGGTGAGACAGAAGCGGCACGCGTAAGCACAGCCGACCTGGCTCGACACGCAGAGCGTGAGTCGTCGGCCGTCGGGGATCAGCACCGACTCGACAGCGCGGCCGTCGCCCAGCCCGAACAGGAACTTCTCGGTGCCGTCACTGGCACGAGCCACTTCGAGAACCGGCAACTCGGAAAAGCGGATCGCGCGGGCCAAACGCCCACGCAGCTCTTTCGAAAGCGTGTGCATCGCCGTGAAGTCGCGGTGACGGTGCTTGTAGACGAAACCCCAGATCTGGTCGGCACGGTACGGCGCCTCGCCCAGGGCGGCGAGGACGTCGCGCAGCGCCGGCAGCGTGAGATCGCGCAGATCGGGGGGCTCGGCACCGCTCGCCGCCATCGGATCGGGCGACGCTGCGCGGATCGTCGTCGTCACGGGTTGGAGGTCTTCGGCCACGGTCTCAGCTCGCTCGCGCTGCAGCGCCGCGGAGATATCGCAGGTAAACGAAGCCATCGACGACCCGAACGTCGGCCAGCGCTAGCTCGCCCAGCGACGCCGCGGCCTCTCGCTGCGCTGGTGCGGCGCGTGCGCCGAATCGAGGGCTCAAGGTCAGGCAAACCTCGTCGACACGACCACTCGCCATGAAGTCGCGGGCGATCGTGGGTCCACCTTCCACGAGCAGACGCACCACACCGCGCCGCGCCAACACCGCGACCGTCCCCTCGACGAGCGACTCACGGGGATCGAGAACCTCGATCTCGGCAGACCCGGCGTGACGCGCGACATGCTCCGCACCATTGGCGGCGACAAGCAGCAGCGGGCGTGGCTCGGATGCGTCGAAGATGCGGGCGTCGTCCGGTAGCACCCCCGTCGCCGACAGCACCACGGGCAGCGGTTGCTCGGATCGTCTCCGCGCGCGGCGCTCGGCTCGGCGAGCGGACGACGCGACGGAAAGCGTCGGGTTTTCGCCACGAATCGTCGCGGCGCCCACGAGCACCGCGTCGCTCGCCGCGCGCACGGCATCCATCCAGCCACGGTCGTGTCGACTCGAGAGCGCCGCCGATCCTGCCGCCGCGTCGATGTGGCCGCCATCGATCCCGAGCACGGAGTTGAGAGTGATCCACACGCGGTCATCCAGTTCGACGTAGCTGTGCACGCCGACGCCCCCGGGTCTGGGGGTCCGCGCCACAGCCCGGGAGCATAGCCGGCGCAGCGCGGCGCATCGTCGCCTCGTGGCGTCCTGGCCCGGATCGGTGCTGGGTCTGTTTGCCAGGCATGTGCCGATGCAGTCGCGAGGGTCTGGGGGCTCCTCGGCGGGCACGGCTCGCCCTCGCTCGACTCCCTGGAACAGGAGGCTCGCCTGCGCCGCTGCCACGCGACTCGAGGTGCGTGGCCGCCGAGCGGCCCTCGACCTGCCCCCTTGCCCCTCACGCGTGGACAGGGTTCAGCACGAAATTGACCGACGCCCCCCAGGATCGTAGCCCTTGACCGCACACCCGAGGTCGGTTTTCTTGCGCGCGCCGTGTCGATCGACGATCCCGCCGCTCCCAAGGTCGCTTTCAGCGCCGAGCCCATCGATCGCAGCCGCGTCGATGCGCTGATCGTCCCCGTACTGGAGGGCGAACAGCACGATCGGGGTCCAGCCTTTGCGGCGCTCGACCGCGCCCTCGATGGCTGGCTGAGCGAGCTGGTCCAGGATCAAGGATTCCGGGCCAAGCCGTGTTGCATGCTCAGCGTTCCCGCGCCGAGCGGTGCGCCGTCCAAGCGCTACGTGCTGGTCGGCATGGGCCCGGCAGCCAAGGTAGATCCGGCGTTGGTGCGGCGTATCCACTCCAAGGCGGTGCGTTCGCTCGCTCCCGGCCCGCAGTCGGTGGCGATTCCACTGCCGGGTGCAGAGGGTGCGGATTGGCTCGGCGCCGCGATCGAGGGGCTGGCGCTCGGCTCGTATTCGTTCCTGCGCTACCGAAGCAGCAACGACGATCCGCCTCCCTGCGTGCGACGCATCGTCGTCCACACCACCCGCCGCGACGACGGGCTCGAACGCGCAGTACGCGAGGCCCAAGTGCTCTGCGCCGCAACCCATTGGGCGCGTGACCTCGTCAACGAACCTCCCGGGGCAATGAGCCCCGCCCACCTCGCCGCGCAGACGCGGCGATTCGAGCGCCGCGGCGGGCTCAAGGTACGAGTGCTCGGCAAGCGCGAGCTCGAGCGGCGCGGGATGGGTGGCATCCTCGGGGTCGCAGCCGGCAGCGAGACCGAGCCCAAGCTCATCCACGTCGAGTACCGACCCAGTGGACGGGTGACGCGCTCGGTCGCATTGGTCGGTAAAGGCGTCACCTTCGACTCCGGCGGCCTCTCGCTCAAGCCAGCCGCGTCGATGATGACCATGAAATGCGACATGGCCGGCGCAGCAGCCGTGCTCGCCACCGTCCGCGCCGCGAGCCTGCTCAAGCTTCCGATTCGGGTCCATGCGGTGGTACCTGCGGCGGAGAACATGCCAGGACCGCGCGCCATCAAGCCCGGCGACGTGCTCACCATCTCCAACGGCAAGACGGTAGAGGTGCTGAACACCGACGCCGAAGGGCGGCTCCTGCTCGCGGACGCGCTGACCTACGCCGACGCGTTGCGGCCCGACGAGATCATCGATCTGGCGACGCTGACCGGTGCTTGCATCGTGGCGCTCGGCACCGACGTCGCTGCGCTCTACTCGCGCGATGCAGAGCTGAGCGAACGTTTGCGGCGTTCCGGCGACGCCGCTGGCGAGCCGATCTGGGAGATGCCGCTCGTCGAGTCCTACAAGAAGGAGCTCAAGAGCGACATCGCCGACCTCAAGAACATCGGCGGGCGCTACGCCGGCAGCATCACGGCCGCACTCTTCCTGTCCGAGTTCGTGAAGACCGAGCGCTGGGCTCATCTCGACATCGCGGGGCCCGCGTTCGCGGAGACCGTTCCCGATCTCGGCCCGAAGGGTGCGACCGGCTTCGCGGTGCGCACGCTGCTGCGCCACCTGATCGCGCTCGCCCAGCCGGCATCGACGAGCTGACCGGGCCACATCGCGGTCCGCAACCGGTTCGGCTCACCCGACCGGCGTTCCTTTCCCGTCGAGCACCTCGAACACCGGCAGTGGCTTCGACACGTTCTTGAACGGGATCGGTCCCAGCTCCGCGAGCTCCGCCACACCGTGCACGCGCGTGGCCGTTTCGGGACCGATCAGGATCTGGCCGAGCGTCGCGTGCGCTCCGAGGCGCGCCGACACGTTCGTGACCATCCCCGTAGCCGTGTATGTCCAGCGCGAGCCCGCGAGGCCTTCGATCCGCCGCGAGCCCAGCGTCACCACACCGGTGTTGATTCCCATGTTCACGTGGATCGGCTCGAAGTCCACGAGCCGCGCGTTGACCGCGCGGGTCCTGTGACGGATCGCGATGGCGGCCAGCACGGCGTTGCGCGCGTGCGCCTGCGGATTTGGTGCCTGAAAGATGATCATCAACCCGTCGCCGGCGGTCTCGCCTCCTCGATCACGCGTCCCACGCCCTATTCCTGCGACTCGACCGCGGGCACGATCGGCGTGCCCACGAGCCTGAGCGTGAGCACCACGGGACGCTCTTCGTCGCCGAGCAGGAGCTCATCGCCGTCGGCGAGCTCGACCTGGAACGCGCACGCTTCGTCGACGTGATCGAGCGTTCGACCGCGACGCCGCCGTGAACCATTGCTGCTCTCGAGGTCACGGTATGCCCAGCCGTTTCCCGTCCAGCAGAGCTCGCCGTGGTGGCGCGACACGTCCACCTCGGGCACGACGACGTCGTTGTCGTCGCCGCGCCCGATCGAGATCCGTCCCCGTGCCGAGTCGCAGATCAGCCGTTCGCCGAGAAAGATCTGCGCGCGGTGCGTGCTCAT
>CAYVDO010000198.1:0-2265 GCA_964450125.1 uncultured bacterium | reverse complement strand
TCCGCTGCTGGCCGATCGCGCGCCAGCCTACTACAGCCCGTGGAGCGCACGCGGCCGATCCGCGTACACGATTGAACCTCGGTCGCGCGTGCTCGATCCTATCCACTCGTGGGCACTTGTCACCGCGACGAACACGGGAGCCTCGCGAGCGTGAGACGAATCGGTGCGCTCGTTCTCGCCTGCGCGTCACTCGCCAGTGCTTGCGGGGAAGAGCACGCCGCCGCAGCGCGCGCGTCGAGCGTCCGCGTGCGCTCCGAGATCGGACGAGCGCCGCACTGCTCGGACAACGAGCCGTGCATCGACGAGTACGAGCGCTTCCGATCGCGCGCCGCCCCCTACGCCCATCCCATCGAGCTGTGGAACCTCGACGCCCACCTGCGGGCGATCGCGCGCGGCGAGGTGCCCGTCTACGACGCCGCGCTACCCGAGGACACGCTTCGGCCAGCCCTGATCGGAGGGCTCGGCATCGGCTTCTTGCTCGACGGCCTCGACGAGCGCCGTCTCGACGTGATCATCACCGGGGAGAGCGAAACCGCGTACTACCGCGAGACGGATCTCGTGCTGGTGGACCCGTGGGTGGGTGAGGTTCCGACGATTTTGCTCACGCCGCTCACGCCGGGGCCCTACCGTGCCATCGAGAGAAGTTTTGGCCCCGGCGACGACGCCGCGATCTACCGCGACCGCTACCACGGCAGCGAGCATCCGGGGCACGGCTATGCCGTGTTGATACTGACGATGCGCGCCATGGGAATCGACTACGCCGAGCACGCAATGTCGCGGGCGCTCTTGCTCGAAGGATTCAGCCTGATGGGGCTACGTGTGTACGAATCGCTCCTCGGGCTGCGTTACTTGCGCTCCCGCGCGGACGTGCGCGCAGACCAGATCGGGCTGATCGGACATTCGGGTGGCTCGAGCACCGGCAACCTGACGATTCGGGTGCAGCCCCTCGACCCGCCCGACGGCTTCCGCGCGTACGTATCCGATCACCGCGTGAACTACTTCGGCTCGAGCCCGATCGAGCCGTACCACTGCGAGACCGTGCCAGCGCTCTACCCGTACTACGTCGCCATCGACGCCCTGGAACGAGCCTCCATCCCGACGCTGACGGTGCCGTACGCCTATCCCTTCGGCATGGCCGAGATCTTCCGCTTCTTCGACCACCACCTGAAGTCGTGAGTCGCGGTGCGGCTCAGTCGCCGGGCTTCCGTGCAACGAGCGCGAAGTCCTGGGGCGCGAAGAGCAGCGCGTTCAGCAGCTCGAAGTTCCGGTTGATCGCTTCGAGCTGATCGCGAGTGGTCGCCGGCAGGTCGGGATCGATCGGCACGATCCCGAGTCGCGCATCGTCGGGGATGGGCGACAGATAGCGAATCTCCACGCCCGCGAAGCCGAGGCTCTCGGTCACGAATCGCAGGCTGCGCGGCGTGATCGGCGTGCGGTGGGTCCAATCCGCGAAGAAGTTCCGGGTCACGGCGCTCAAGCTCTCCGCGTTGATCGTTTCGACGATCAATGTGCCACCCACTCGGAGCGCCCGATGCGCGAGGGCCAGGAACGATCGAACGGCCTCCGGCTCGAAATGCTCGACCACCTGTGCCGAGAACACGCCACCGAGGCTGCCTGCGGAAATCGTGCGCAGATGCGCAAGCGCATCGCCGCGCACCACCGCGAGCCCATCCGCGACACAGCGCTCGACCAACTCCGCGTTGACGTCCACCCCCGACGCGCGAACGCCCCGCGCTCCGAGCGCGGCGAGGAACTCGCCGCGCCCGCAGCCCACGTCCAGAACGGGTGCCGCGTCCACCAAGAGCTCGGTGTAGAGCGCGAATCGTTCGCGGATCTCCGCCTCGCTCCCCCGAAAGCGCGTGACGAACTCGCGGTAGAGGTGCTGGCCGAAGCCGCTCGCCAACGCCGAACCCGGCTCAGCCCGCGCCAGCACCGCAGCGAGTGCCTGAGAAGTCTTGAGTGCCAGCTCCTCGCGCAGGGTGCGCAGCACGCCAGCCTCGACCCCCTGTAGCTCGCGGTGCAGCGTCTCGTGGACCAGCTCGATCCGCCGCGAGAGGAGCGTCGCCTCCGAAGACGCGAGGCCGCACGCGGGCTCGCTTGCGGCGGTGGCGCGCGCATCGAGCTCCTCGAAGCGAGCGGCGACCGCGCGATTGAACGTTTCTTGCCTCGTCAGCAGAGGCCCGAGCCCCCAGCGCACCATGCGGCCGCACCCGCGCTTGAGCGCGACGACCATGGGGCCGAGTAGCGCACGATGACTCGCAGGGT
>CAYVDO010000197.1:0-14724 GCA_964450125.1 uncultured bacterium | reverse complement strand
GCGGGCGGTGGGGGGGGGGGGGGGGGGGGGGGGGCGGGGTGGGGGCGCGCCGCGGGGGGGGGGGGGGGGGTAACCCCCCCCCCCAGGAAACTTCAGCGGCCCGAGAATCGGGACGGTGCGTGATAACTTCGGGATTCCGGGCATTCGGCCGAGCTTCGGCCGGGGCCACGGCCCTCGACATGCTGTGTCCTTCCTGCAACACGGCCAACGACGACGCGAGTCGATATTGCTCGCATTGCGGTAGCGCCCTCGGCGAGGCGAGCGCACTCGCCGCCAGCGCCCGGAGCGACCCCGGCGGCGCGAATGGCAGTGGCGCGGCAGCGGAACGCTCGGCGCCGCGGACCGTCGGCGGCGACACCCTACCGTCGCCGATCACGCCTGCCCCCGGCAGCCTGCGTGACGCCATCCTCGGGACGTTGCCACCTGGAGTCGTGTTCGCGAACCGCTACGAGATCCAAGAGGTGATCGGACGCGGCGGCATGGGGACGGTCTACAAGGCCCACGACCGCAATCTCGACGAGACCGTGGCGCTCAAGCTCATCCGTCCGGATCTCGTGCCGCACCTGTCGATCCTGGAGCGCTTCAAGCACGAGACCCGTCTCGCGCGCCGCCTCGCGCACCCCAACATCATCAAGGTCTACGACTTCAACGACTCGGACGGGATCGTCTACCTGTCGATGGAGTACCTGGAAGGCAAGGATCTGCGCACGCGGATCATCGAGGACGGCCCGCTACCCATCGACGAGGCCATCGACATCGCCTGCCAGGTGAGCGCCGGCTTGAGCTACGCCCACGCCAACGGCGTCGTGCACCGCGACATCAAGCCGCACAACGTGTTCATCACCGCCGATGGGCGCGTGAAGCTGCTGGATTTCGGGCTCGCCAAGGCGGTCGACTCGACCCAGCTCTCCAGCACCGGCCAGATGCTCGGGACGCCGCTCTACATGGCACCCGAGCAAGCCTCGCCCGAGAAGGCGGAGGTTCCCGATCATCGCGCCGATCTCTACTCGCTCGGCGTGGTGCTCTACCAGACCTTCACCGGCCTGCCGCCATTCCAGGGTGCCACACCGGTGGAAGTCGCGATGGCGCACCTCAAACAGGCACCGCAGCCGCCGCGCCAGATCCGGCCCGAGATTCCCGAGCACGTCGAAGCCGTGATCCTGAGACTGCTCGCGAAGGAGCGAAGCGAGCGCCCCGCGGACGCGGCGCTCCTGATTCCGGCGCTGCGCGGCGAGGGTGTGTTGCAGCCCTCTGGAGAGGTGCCGGCGCGGCCCGGCGAACGCAAGGCCCAGCGCGCTGGCGGCCTGGTACTGGAAGCGACGTACGCCCCCGATCCACGCCGCACTCCCGCGCCCAGCGCGCCGGCCTCGCGGATCGCCGGCTTGCCCCGGGCCGCGTGGATCGCCATCGCCGTGGCCGCGCTGGCGATTGCAGCGGTGGGAGTCGCGCTCAGCTTCCCACGCATGAGCGCAGACGAGCGCGTCGAGCGCCTGTTCATCCTCGCCGACGGTTATTTCGACAAGGGAAAGCTGGTCGAGCCTCGCGGCCGCAATGCCCTCGAGAACTATCGCGAGATCCTCAAGCTCCAACCGCTCAACCGCAAGGCGATCGCACGCATCCAGGAGATCTTCGAAGGCCTGGTGAAACGCACCGACGAGGCTCTCGATCGGGCCGCACAGGCGGGCAGCGCCGAGTCCGGCGGCGCGGCGCTCACCGAGGCGTCCAGGTGGTTTGCCGACGCCCGCGACTTGAACCCGGAAGATCCTGCGATCGTCGAGTTGGGCAAGCGCATCGACAAGATCACGGCCACCTTCGCCGAAGACTCGACCCAGCGCACCCGCTGGGCCAAGGAGCTCGACCAGGCCGATCGCTGGGTGAGCGAAGGTCAGCTCGTGCGTCCCGTGGGCGCCAACGCGCTGGAGACCTACCGCCGCGTTCTCGGCCAGGATCCGAGCAACACCCGCGCGAAGGCGGGCATCGCACGCGTCGCCGGGATCCTGAAGAGCGAAGCGGGCAATCTCGCGACGAACGATCCGTTCCTGGCGCGCGAGCGCTATCAACAAGCGCGCGATGCCGCGCCAGACGACGGCGAGATCGGCCGCGCGCTCGCGGCGCTCGACAAGGAGATCGAATCGCGCGAGAGCCACGCGCGCCAGACCGCCACGGTGCAGCGGCTGCTCGCCGAGGCCCGCGAGCACGTGCAGGCGGGCAAGCTGGTGCGCCCCCAGGGTGACTCGGCGGTCGATCGCTTCCGGCGCGTGCTGGCGATGGCGCCGGGTAACGACGACGCCGAGCGTGGCCTCGCGGACATCGCGGCGCGCCTCGTCACGACCGCACGCCAGGAAGCGAGTTCCGGTCGTCTCGAAGCTTCGCGCCAGAGCCTGAGCGACGCGCTCGAGGTCGATCCCAATCACGCCGAGGCCCGTACCGAGCTCGCCAAGGTGGGCGCCGAGATCCAGCGTCAGGCAGAGGACGCGACCCGTCGCGAACGGGTGGCCGCTGCGCTGGCGCGCGCCGATGCGCTACGCGACCTGGGGCAGACCGTCGAGCCGGAGAATGCCAACGCTCTCGACGCCTACCGTGCAGTCCTCGATCTCGACCCCGACAACGGTGCGGCCAAGGACGCGCTGGTCTCGATCCGCGAAGAGCTCGCGCGTGCGGCGCGCGCCGAGCGCGACGCGGGGCGCCTCGAGGAAGCGCGGGCCGCGTACGGCCGGGCGCTCAAGGCCGCGCCTGGAGACTCGGCGTTGGCGAGCGAGCTCGCGCAGCTCGAACGCGACACGGCCCTGGTACGTGCCGCACAGTCGGCCAACGAGCGGGCGGTGAGCGCCTTGCTCACCCAGGCCGAGAGCTTCCTGCTTCGCAATCAGCTCACGCTGCCGCCCGACCACAACGCGCTCGACACGTATCGAAAGATCCTCGCCACCTCGCCAGGCAACGCGAAGGCGCTCGCAGGCCTCGCCGACGTCGCCCAGAAGCTCGTGGCACTGGGCGACGAGCAGCTCGGCAAGGGCAACGCGAAGGCAGCGCTCGCCTACTATCAGAAAGCCGTCATCAAGGAGCGCGGCGACGATCCGGCGCTGGCGGCCAAGATCCACGACACCCAGGCGCGCATCGCCAAGGAGGACCAAGCCGCTGCAGCCGCGGCGAGCGCGCCGCCGCAAGCCTCTGCGGTCGAGCGTGCGCTGGCGCGCGTGGGCGAGTCGATCGACGCCGGCCACTCCACCGAGGCATTGACTTGGTTGGACGAGGCGCGCAGCGCGGACCCGCGGGACTCGCGAGTGAGCCAGGCGGCCACGCGAATCCGCGACGCCTTGCTCGCCAAGTCCGGTGAGCTCGCAGGCCGCGGCGAGTGGGACGAGGCCGTGCGCATCCTGAAGCTTGCCGATCGCGCCACACCCGGCGACGCCACCGTGGCAGCGAAGCTCGCACAAGCGGAGAAATCGGCAAGTGCGCAGCGCGAGAGCAACACCGCGAACGCCACGCCGAGCAATCCCAAGAACACCCAGACGAACCCGCCGGAGCGGGAAATCCCACCGCAATACATCCCGACGTTCTGAGGCTGGGCTGAGCGGGCGGCCGACCAGGCCGCCGCCATGCGTCGAAAATCGTGCCGATCTACGTGGTCATCCGCCATTCGGCGCGAGTTGTTCGTAGGGGCGGCCGAGAGGTCGCCCGCAAGCGCCTTGCGTCGGCGGGCGGGCTTGCGCCCGCCCCTACGTGTTGGCGGTCGGGTCGACCCAAATCGTGAATGGTCGCTTAGTCCATCGATACGTCGATGGCGATCGGCAGGCACGGCGCGTCGCCAGCGGGATCGTAAACGGCCTTCGCGGCCGCATCGCATGCGGTGGCGACCGTACGCACGCGCGTGGGATCGAAACCGTCGGCCAGCGCCAGGCAGAGATCCACGACGTTGTCGCCGTCGACCACCACCTCGTCCGGGGATGCCGAAAAGCCGCTGCCGAGATCGGCGAGCCCCAGGAAACGGATCACGTCGCCGAGCGAGGGATCGCCGACGCTCACGCGCTCGCCCCGTGGGTTTTCCACGCGCACGTCGAAGATCGCGGTGCGATCCGATGGGATCGCGCGCACGCCGTCGACGGACACGCCACCACTCCACGTCACGCGCACGACGTGGGTGGTCTCCGGGAAGACCGTGCGGCAATCGTTGGGCAGACCTCGCCCGAGCTCTCCTTCGCCTTCCGCGGAAAACGGCGCGAGCTCGGCGAGCAAGATGCCCGGGCCAAGCCGATAGTCGAGGGAATAGCCCGCGTAGGCGAGGCCCCGCGCGTCGAGGGGCGCGCCGCTCGACGGGTCGGTGCCTTCCAGCTCGATCGAGCCCGCCACGCGCAGCTCCACCGGAGACGGGCCGCGCGACGCTTCGTCGGGCTGCGCCTGAGGGGAGCCGAAGTCACCGATCAAGAGCACGGTGCGGTCCTCGTCTTCCTCGTTCGCGGGCGCGGCGGTGGCGCAGACCGGGGTGCGCGTGGTGCCGTCCGTGAGCACGATCTCGAAGTCGTTCGGTGCGACCGTGTCCTGCACCACCTCGTGCGAAAACACCACGGGCATGCCGTCGAGCCCCGTCAAACGCTCCGGGCTCGCCTGGCCGGTACAGATCAGCGACAGCGCCGCCGGCGTGGGTGCGCTCGTCACCGCCGTGCCGTCGCCGGCGGTGACCACGCGGCACCCGGCCGCCTGCGCTTCGTCGGCGTTGGTGCCGTCGCCGTTCGCGTCCGCGATGCCGAGGCAATCGTCGTAGCCGTAGTACGCAGCCAGAACCGCCGGGCTCGACGGTGCGGCGTCGTGCGAGCTCGAGCCGCAACGCACGAGCAGCGTGAGCGCCACGAGCGACTTCGAGTACCATCGGCGCTCACAGATCGGGACTCGGAGGGCTCGTGATCGAGCATGCGAAGCCAAGCGCGAAGTCTTCACTCATCCTCCTCGCCGTACGAGCGCGGCGCTGGGCTGTCGCGATCGGCGCGCGGCGCATCGCGGTGGCGTTCTTCGCCGCCACGCTCACCGGGGCCTGCTCGAAGAGCCACGACGAGACCTCGCCCCCGCCACCTGCAGGCGAGTGCTCGGGAACGGTCACCGGACGGAAGCAAGCGTTCTTCTGGGATCTGCACGTTCACACCAATCGTTCCTTCGATGCGTACTTCTACAACACGCTCAACGGCCCGCGCGAAGCGTATCGGTTCGCGAAGGGCGAACCGGTGGGCTTGCCGTGCGACGTGGCGGATCAGGCGTGCGTCCAGGTGAAGCTCGCTCGGCCGCTCGATTTCACGGCAGTGACCGATCACAGCGAGTACCTGGGCGGGTTCGCGAGCTTGTGCGGCGTCGACGGCGACCGGCCCGATCGCCCGGCGTTCTGCAAAGCGTTCGGCACTGTCCTCACCGAGAACATCGAGGCGCTCGTCAAGGGCGACACTCCGCTCAGCGCGATATCCGGCGACGTCGAGATCCCCGACGCCATCCTCGACACCGCCTCCGCCTGGGCCGACGCGGTCACGATCGCCGAGTCCGAGAACGCGCCGTGCACGTTCACCACCTTCGCCGCGTACGAGTTCAGCGCCCAGCCGAGTGGCGCCATGCTCCACCGCAACGTGATCTTCGACGGCACCGCGTTGCCATCGCGGCCGATCTCGTCGCTGGACACGGACTCCGAGTGGGTCCTCTTCGACGCATTGGAGGCGCAGTGCGCCGACGTCGGCGGCTGCCGCTACCTCACCATCCCCCACAACTCGAACTTGAGCGACGGCCGCATGTTTCCGCCGGCCGGTGACGGCGGCTTGCCCACGGGGCGCGACGGCGCACCCCTCACCCGCGCCGACGCCGAGCTACGAGCACGCGCCGACAAACTGATCGAGATGATCCAGCACAAGGCGGATTCCGAGTGCGCAGTCGGCTTGCCCACCAACCCCTTCGATCCGGAGGAAACGGACGCGGCCTGCCAATTCGAGAAAGCGAAAGCGATCTGCGCAGGACGTCCCGATGATTCACCGGAATGCAAACCGGCCGCCGAGCGTGTCTGCACCGCGGTGTCGAGCGAAGGCTCGACGCCCGACGACTGCACGGCGCCGCTCGACATGGTCCGCAACGGCCTCGCGGACGGGCTCAGACTGAAGGGCGCTCTGGGCGGAATCGATCCGTACAAGCTCGGTTTCGTCGCCGCCACCGACACCCACAACGGCACACCTGGATTCACCATCGAATCCGAGTGGCGCGGCCACGGCGGCATCCTCGACGCCCCGCCGAGCGAACGCCTCGGCCGTTGGAGCTGCGAACCCACCGATCCCACCTGCACCGATCCGGTGTGGGAGCCGCGCGCCATCACCTTCAACCCCGGCGGCCTCACGGGGGTGTGGGCGGAAGAGAACACGCGGAAATCGATCTTCGACGCGATGGCCCGCCGCGAAGCGTTCGCCACCAGCGGCACCCGTATCCTGGTGAAGAGCTACGGATCCTTCGGTGCGCTGCCGGCAGACGCCTGCACGCGCGTGGCGTCAGGGCTGGCGCCGAGCGCCGACAGCGCGGCCGTGATCGTGCCCATGGGCGCCGACCTCCCGGCGCGCGGCACGGCTGGCGCGCCGCAGATTCTGGTGTGGGCAGCGCAAGACGCTGGCGATCGCAAGCCAGGAACGCCGCTCGAACGAATCGACGTGGTGAAGGGATGGGTGGACTCGAGCGGCGCCACGCACACCAAGGTCTTCAAGGTCGCCGGTGCCGACGCCGGCCCCGCTCCCGCCGCCGACTGCACCCTCACGACCACCGCGCAGCCGGAGCAACTCTGCGGCGTCTTCACCGATCCCGAGTTCGATGCCAGCCAGGACGCGTTCTATTACGCGCGCGTCCTCGAAAATCCGAGCTGCCGCTGGAACACGTGGAGCTGTGTCGCGCAAGGCGTGGAATGCAGCGAGCTCGATCCCGCCACAGGCACCTTTGCGGAAGCCACCGGCAGCGCCGGCTACGAAGGCTGCTGCGCCATCACCCGCGCCGACGACGGTCAGTACACCGCGGTGCTCCGCTTCGACACCATCCAGGAACGCGCCTGGGCCTCCCCGATCTGGTACAGCGCGGGATGACGCTGCGGCGGCACACGCCGGAACCGCGATCGTGTCGTCGTTGACGCAGCCATCGAGCTGGCGTTTCCGACGGATACCGTCGTGAGGAAGAACCTTCGTATCGATCAGCGCAAACTCGACCGCGTGAACCTTGCGCTCGGCGTCGATCGCATCGCACGCGGTGCGCTTTCGGAAGACGATCCGGTCGATCGGACCCGTGTGAAGCATCGTGCGCGGATCCCAGAGGATCATTCACGATTTGAATCGACTCGACCGCCCCTACGAGCGGATGCGCGATCGGTGTCCGCCAACGTGGGGTACTCCCGGCGGTATGCGTGGAGCGCTCGCGGGCATTCCTTCGTTCGATCCGAGCCGCGCCGAGCATCGTGAATGGATGCTAGTCGATGGGCGTTTCGTCGTCGGTCGCGTGGCGCAGGTGCAAGACGTGGCGGCGCTGCGACTCCTGGCCACGTTGGGTCCGCTGGGGAACGGTGAGCACGACCGTGTCGTCCAGGATTGCCGCGACGGACGCACACTCGTCGCCCAGCTCGTCACCGACGGCGATGATCAGCCCGCGGCCGTCGGGTGCGGCGATCGTGGCGTGTGCCTCGCTTCCGCGCGAGGTGCGCACGATCCCTTCGAGACGCAGCTCGTCGACGTGAACGCCGGCGAGCTGCGCCGACGGACAGCGGCTGAGCGGCGAAAGCACGTGGTCGTCCTCACCCTTCGGCTGAACCACATCCGGCGGCGGGCGAAAGGGATCGCGCTTCCCCGTGGGCACGTAGGCGTACGCGCTGGGATCGCCGTTCGGCCAATCGCCGAAGAGGATCGCATCGATCTCGGCGTCGAGCTTCGCGAAGTCGGGTGGTGGCGGTGCAGCTCGTGGCGCGGGTGCATCGTCGCGAACGGACCCGGAGCCGCTCGCGCATGCGGCACCGAAGTTCGCGAGCGCCAGCAACGCAACGATCTCAGCCCGACGAACGCGACTCTGACGACGAGAGCGAGTCGAAACATCCCAACGAAGTGACTGACGATGCATGGTGTGGCCTCCATCGGCGCGAAGCGCGCCTGCGGCCTCCCTTCGCATCGTTTGCACCAACGCCGCCGTTTGCGCCTGTCGCTCGAAACTCCCCGCGTGTGCGCACACATGGCCACGCTGCCGCGGGCGCCGAACCGACGCGTACCTGTCCAATCCGTACGACTTCCGGACAATGCCGTGGACACACCTCGGGACGCGCAGTAGCGTCGAAGCAGACTCGCGCTCGCCCACCGCGCTGCACCGTGGCGACGCGTGATCGTCGGTAGCGAGGGCTCGGGATGTCCGTGCTCACGATCCAAGCGGGCCTGGTGAGATATCGCGGCCGGGTCATCACCGAGCTGGTTTTGGAGCGCATGCTGGATGACGACACCCGAACGCTCACGTTCGGCCGCGGCGCGCAGAACGATCTCGTCCTCGAGAGCGACCTCACCGTCTCGCGCGCCCGGCACGCGTCGCTCACCCGCGACGGGAATGATTGGCTGCTCGAGAACCTCACCGATCGCCCACACCGCGTGCGGGTGAACGGCGAGCCGCTGGGGCGCGGCCGGGCGCTGCGGCTCGTCGACGGACACGAGGTCGTGATCGGCCGCTCGACGTGGCTGCGCTTTCGCGCCGGCGACGTCGCGCTTCAATCCACCCTCGACGCGAGTGGCGATGCGGCCGCTCTCCGTCCACCGAGACACGGCGCCGACGACGATGGCCCCATCATCCTCGGCGTGAGCCGCGCCATCCGTGCCGTCGTCGAGCAGATTCGAATCGCCGCGTCGAGCGACATCGGCGTGCTGGTCCTCGGTGAGACCGGCGTAGGCAAGGAGCTGGTCGCACGCGCGGTTCACGACGCGAGCGCGCGGCGCGCCGCACCGTTCGTCGTGGTGAACACACCGGCGCTCACCGCCCAGCTCTTCGAGAGCGAGCTCTTCGGCCACGAGCGCGGCGCGTTCACCGGCGCAGCCCGCGACAAGCCGGGCTTCGTGGAAGCGGCCGGCGCGGGCACGCTCTTCCTCGACGAGGTCGGCGAGCTGGACATGGCGCTGCAGCCGAAGCTCTTGCGACTCCTCGAGAACCGCACCTTCGTGCGCGTTGGCGCCACTCGTGAGCGGCGCTCGCGGGCACGCGTGATCGCGGCCACCAATCGCGATCTCAAGCAGCAGGTAGCCCACGGCGCGTTTCGCCAGGACCTCTACTACCGCCTCGCGGGCTTCCCCATCGTCGTGCCACCGCTTCGCGAGCGGCGTGACGATATTCCGGTTCTCGCACGCGCCGCGCTCGTTGAAGCCACGCGCGGGCGCGGACGAAGCCTACGGATCGAAGCGGACGCCGAGGAGGCGCTCGTCGCGTACGACTGGCCCGGGAACGTGCGTGAGCTCGAGCAACTCGTGCATCGCCTCGCGATCTCCGCACGCAACGGGACGATCTCACGCGCCGATCTGCCTCGCGAGGTGCGAGCGGGCGAGAGTGACTTTCTGGATCGATTCCGAACTGGGTGGCGTTCGCGTGACTTCACGACCCACGTGACTCTCGCCGACGTCGAGCGCGCCGTGCGAGCGCTGGGCTCACGTTCGGCGCTGGCACGCTGGCTCGGCGAACGCAGCCGCAGCACCTTCTACGCGCGCCTCGGGCGGCTGGCCGAAGCGAGCGGCGCCGCGGGCGACGCAGAGCAGCGGCGATGAGCGTGTGGCCAACCGCCGACGCCACCACCGCCAGCTTCGCCGCGGATCCGTTCGCGGCGCTGGTGTCGCGCACGGAATCCGATCTCCGGGCCGGCACGGTGCTCGCCAATCGCTTTCGAATCGAGGGCGTCTTGGGACGCGGCGGCATGGGTGTGGTCTATGACGCCTGCGATCTGGCGCTCGACGAAGCGGTGGCGATCAAGGTCATCCGTCCAGACCGTGCGCCGTCGCCTGCCAGCCGCGAGCGCTTTCTGGCCGAGGTGAGGCTCGCGCGACGCGTCGCGCACCCGGGGATCGTGCGGACCTTCGAGCTGGGCCTCGAGAACGGGACGCCGTTCGTGGCCATGGAGCGGCTGGAAGGGCTGGATCTGGGAAAGATCCTGCGCGAGCGCGCGAGGACCATCACGACACTCGAGGCCCTCGACTGGATGCTTCAAGCGTGCGACGCGCTGGATGCAGCGCACGAGGAAGGAATCGTCCATCGCGACATCAAGCCCACCAATCTCTTCCTCACCACCGCAGGTGGCATCAAGGTGCTCGATTTCGGGCTCGCGGCCGTGGCAGACGACTCGAGCGCAATCGCGGGCATGACGGGGACTCCCGCGTTCATGGCACCCGAGCAGCGCGACCCCGCCCGCTACGGCCCGGCCACGCCCGCGACCGACGTGTGGGCGCTCGCACGCGTGCTCACGGAGCTGCTCACTCGCGACGCACACCACGCCGACGCGGCCTCGTCGGTCCCGCCCGGCCTCGCCGCCGCGCTCGCATCTGCGCTCGCCGACGACCCGCGAGCACGACCAGCAACCGCGGGGGCGCTGAGCCGCGCGCTTCGCAACTGCGCAGCCGCCGTCGCCCCGCGTCGGCTGAATACGCGACGACTGGGCTTGCTCGCCGCCGCGGGCGTCGCGTTGCTGAGCGTCGGCGCTCGAGCGGTGGATCTGGGCGTGGCCCATTGGTGGCGCGGAGAGATCGAGCACGCAATCGAGGAGCGCGCGCTCGGGCGCGCCGCGACGCTGGCGCTGACGGCGTTTCCCGAGGCCCGTAAACGCGAACGATGGTTCGTCGCCCTCGCCGCCACCGTGGACGATCGCGGTCACGCGCTCTTGCGCGGCGGACGATTTCTGGAGGCGATCGAGACGTTTCAGGTGGCACGCGCACTCGGCGCCGATTCCGGCGAAGGGCTGAGCCGCGCCCGCGAGGCGCGAGCGATCCAAGTCGCGGCGCGGCGTGAACGGATCGTGATGGCGCCGGTGCTGAGCCCCGAGTCCGCGTCCGCGAGCGATCCGAAGCCGCAGACGTCCGCCACCCCCGCGCCTCTCCCCGTGCGGCTTCGCTCGACTCACGCCGCCGCGATCTACGTCGACGGCCAATCGCTCGGGCTCACCCCTTTCGAGGGCGAGCTCGACGCCGGCCTGCACCACATCCGCTACGTCGACCTCGACTCCGGACGAGCCCACGACGAGATCGTGACCCTCGCCCCAGGCACTCCATTCGAACGCACCTGGCCGGCGGAGCGCTGAGCCAGCCGCGCGCGGCTGGTCTCGCGGCGCGCCGCCGAATCAGTCGATCGAGAACGAGGTGCGCATTCCTTCGTGGTAGTGCGCCACCGTCTCGCCGTCTTCCACTTCGACACGGTTGCAGAGCAGTACGTAGTGGCCCGCCACGAGGTCGAGGGTGAGCAGATACGTCGGTCCGGGAGCGAACTCGGGGATCTCTCCGAGCACGTCCACGTTCGCCCCTTCCTCGTCGAAGCTGCCGTCCGCCGCGGTTGGCAACGCGTCCGGCGCCAAGTCCGTGCGGACGACCACGAACTCGTGAAGCTCGGTGCCGGTATTGGTGACTGCAAACGTCACCCTCCCCGCTGACGCTCGCGCCGTCGCCGGGACGACCTGAAACTCGCTCACGGTGACGTGGACGCGAGTTTGCATCCCACCGGAACTCCCCCCGTTGTCGCCGCCGCAGCTCGTCGCGCCTCCAATCGCGCACACCCATGCACACAAGATCCAGGGACGGATTCGTCGAATCGCCATGGCACGCATGCGATCTCTCCTCGCATGCCGACCCGCGCGCACTCATTGGTCGGGTCGGCGGTTCGACCCCTCCTGAGTAGCATTCGGCGCCACGGGCGATCTGGTTCGGCGCCGTACGCGGCGGGTGCGAATCAGCCGATCCGGACTTCCACGGTGCGGCGCTCCTCGGTGTGCACGTCGATGGGCAGCGTGAGAAAGGCTCGGATCACCTCGACGTTGGTGAGCGCGTGGCGCGACAGTGGCAACGCGCGGAACGCGCCGCCCCGAGCGAGCACCATCGGCAGCAAGACCTGATCCGCCAGATGCTCACCCACGGGGGCGTCCGAGGCGAGATAGCGCTTGGCTTCCGCAACCGCATTCTCGGCGCCCGTCTCGGCGCGCACCCCACGCTCGCCGAACGCGGTGATCACTTCGGTGAGCGCGTCGCTTTCGAGCTCGATCACGAGCACGTTGCCGACACCCGCCACGTCGCCGAGAACCGCCACCTCGCACCACTCGGCCTTCCATCGAAGGCGATCGCAAACCGTCTTCACTTCGCGTTCGCCGACGTGTTGCGGCAGGTTCACCAGCAGCGCGCGGGCGCGCCGAGCACGGATCTCGCCGCGATCGAGCACGGCGATCGGCTCGAGGAGCGGCCCAGTCGGTTTCGCGGGAACGCGAACCTCGATCACGCCGCCACCGGCGGGATAAAAGCCGTGCCGCAGCAAACGCACCTCAACGTCGCGGCCCATGCGCCGCAACAGCGGCAGAAACGAGCGCACCAAGAAGTCGAACGGCGGCGCCATCGGGTTGTGGGTCCCGCCCGTGAGCTTCACGAACGCCTCGCCTCGCGACGCGAGCAACATCGGCAGGATGGTTTGCAGCACGAGCGTGGTGCTGCCCGCGGTCCCAACCGAAAGCTCGAGGTGGAGGGCAGACCGCTCGTCGCTCTCGTGCACAGGCGCGCCCGGCGTGAACGTGACATCCGTCGAGCCGACGGTGGCGCCAACCACTTCGGCGTTCGCCACACGCGCAGCGGCCAGCACCGCCGTCAGGTGCTGACGCATCAGCCCCGGCTTTTTCCTGTTGGCGCGGATTCGGCGCACGCGCACCGCTCGCCCCGTCACCGCGGCGAGCGACAGAGCGGTGCGCAGCACCTGGCCGCCGCCCTCGCCCATCGCACCGTCGATCTCGACCCGCGCGGTCATCGTGTCCTCGAAAAGCACCGCGAGCGTGGTGCCTCGCGGGCGACTTCCATCGCCTGCGAGGCGCCTCTCACCCCTTCACGCACACCACCTGGCGTAGCGTGTGAACGATCTCCACCAGATCCTTCTGCGCCTCCATCACCGCGTCGATGGATTTGTAAGCCGCGGGCGTCTCGTCAATCACCGCGGCGTCCTTGCGGCATTCCACGTCCCGCGTCGCGGCGATGTGATCGGCCACCGTGAAGCGTCGCTTCGCTTCCGCGCGTGACATCGCTCGGCCCGCGCCGTGGCTGCACGAGTGGAAGCTGTCCTCGTTGCCCAGCCCGCGCACGATGTAGCTGCGGGCGCCCATGCTGCCAGGGATGATGCCCAGGTCTCCTTTTCGCGCCCGCACCGCGCCCTTCCGCGTGAGCAGCACGTTCTTTCCCAGGTGATGCTCACGGGCGACGTAGTTGTGATGGCAATTCACCGCCATCAAGTCGGCGCGAAACGGCGGGATGCCCTTGGCGCCCGCCACCGCGCGGATCACCGCCTCCATCATCAAGCGACGATTGCGCGCGGCGTAGTCCTGCGCCCACTCCACCGCTTCCACGTAATCCGCAAAGTGCTCGGTTCCTTCGGGGAGATAGGCCAGATCCTTGTCCGGCAGGTCGATGAAATGGCGACGCATGTCCTCCTTCGCCAGCTCGATGAAATAGGTCCCGATCTTGTTGCCCACGCCGCGCGAGCCGCTGTGGAGCACGAACCAAACGTGATCGCCCTCGTCGAGGCAGACCTCGATGAAGTGGTTTCCCGTGCCGAGCGTGCCGAGATGGGTCACGTGGTTCGACTTGGCGATCGCCTTGTGCTTGCCAGCGATCTCCTCGAAGCGCCGCACGAGCTGCGCCCACTCCGCGCGCACGGGCTCAGGCGGCTCTCCCCACGCTCCCTCGTCGCGCTG
This sequence comes from uncultured bacterium, assembly GCA_964450125.1. Taxonomy (GTDB): domain Bacteria; phylum JADJOY01; class JADJOY01; order JADJOY01; family JADJOY01; genus JADJOY01. The sequence goes on along the minus strand of CAYVDO010000197.1, from coordinate 800 downwards.
CCACGAGCGCTCGGAGCGGCCGTGTGGCACCGCCTTCTCGATCGCCACCCGCATGCCATGCAGGTTGTCGGGCAGATCGCTGGCGGTGAGGGTGGTCTTCACCGCCATCATGCCGCAGCCGATGTCGACACCCACCGCCGCCGGGATGATCGCGCCCAGGGTGGGGATCACGCTGCCCACGGTCGCGCCCTTGCCGAGGTGCACGTCGGGCATCACCGCCACCCAACCGTGGATGAACGGCATACGCGCGATGTTGAGAAGCTGCGCGCGCGCTTCCGCCTCGAACGGCACGCCGCGCGTCCAGCACTTGATCGGTACGCGGCCACCGTCGATCACGTCGAAATGCTTGGCGGTCATGGTTCACCTCGCGAGTGTCTTTCTACCCGCCCCCAGAGGACGCGGCGACGATTCGTTCGAGAGGAGATCCCCGGCCCACGAGCCAGGACGGACCGCCGAGGGCGACGAGCCGTGCTATTTCCGATCGCGGAGAATCTCGAAGCTGGAAATCAGTCCGGCGACGGTCGCGTTGTCGGCGATGGCGTCGTGCGGGATGAGGAGGTAGCGCCAGGGCTTGCCGTGGTTCGCCTTCTCGTGCCGCGTGGCGTGCTTGCACCAGGTGGCAGCCGCGCGCGCCTTGGCGAGGACGATCGGGTCCTGCATGCGGTCCGCGGCCTTGGGCTCGCAGATCAGCTTTTCGGTCTCGGTCTCGACGACGAAGTCGGGCTCGTAGTCAGCGTCGTTCGAGTAGCGGATCTGGAAGACGCCCTTGCCGGGCTTGAACCACTTGATGACGGCCTTGT
>CAYVDO010000196.1:0-14745 GCA_964450125.1 uncultured bacterium | reverse complement strand
ATCGCCGGCGAGAATGCCCATCCCAACGCCGCCCTCGCCCACATCCGCTACGGCATCAACGACATCCACCGCTACCTCGGGAATCCCACGTCTGCGAACGTCACCACCTTCAAGAATGCCTACACCCAGGCGGTTCAGACGACGCTCGGCCACGGCATCATCCCGGTCCTGTGGACGCTCTCGAAGGAAAAGAACTCGAGTTACGACGCGGGATACGACGCCGCGAACAAGGTCATCAAAGACCTCGCCGCCGCGTACCACGTGCCGCTCGTGGTCTCCAACATCAACGCACGCAGCAATCCGAAGCTCTTCATTTCGGATGGCGTGCACAACAGCAACGCCGGCAATCTCTACCTATTGAGCGTCATGGACCAGACACTGATGGCATGGTTCACGCGCGGTGCATTCGCGCCGTGAGGCGCGTTCGCGTCGCACACGATCCTTTCTGCCCGATCCGCTCCTCGAGCGGCGCGCGGCACCACCCGACGTCGACCGGCTCGCTCAGCCTGCATCGGAGCCTCGCGTGACCGCGCGCCGCCTGGTGGCGGCGCTGGCGTTCGTCGCGGGTCTGGTGATCGCGCGCGGCCCGCTCACCACCGGACCAGCGCGTTTCGAGCGCTTCTCCGCCGTCGTCGGCCCCCACGTGGAGAAACTCGGCGAGCCCCGCGCGGACTCGCGCTACCTCGACTCGAAGCCCCATCTGCTGCTCTTCTTCTCGGCGAGCTGGTGCGGTCCTTGTCGGGAGTTCACGCCCCAGCTCACGCGCTTCTACGCCCGCTACTCCAAGCAGCACGACTTCGAGGTGGTGCTCGTCAGCAAGGATCGGAGCGCGGACGATCTGCGCCACGAGCTCCGCGAACACCACATGCCGTGGGCTGTCGTCCCGTTCCACGACCTGGAGGCTCGCGGCCGGCTCTTTCGTTGGTACGGGGGCGACGGGGGCATACCGAACGTGGTGCTGATCGACCGCAACGGCCACGAGCTCGCGTCGTCCTACGGAACGCTCGGTTATCGGGGCCCGTATGCGCCGCTGCAAGAGCTGCAACGCCTCTGGAAATCGAGCGATCCCCCCTTCTCCCCCGGCACCTGAGCGCTCGAAACGGACCCGCACGGCGTGCGCGCGGGCGCGAGCCCGTGCTAGGTTTCGCGATCTTCGCGGTCCACGCCGGAGGTCGTCGATGCTCCATGCTGCTCGCTCGCTCGTCGTGGTGGCCCTCGCTGCGGTCGTCCTCACGTCGACCGGCTGTACGAATCTCGCTGCCAACCTTCTCGCTGGCGGAGAAGGACCGAGTGTCTATGCCACGGACGACGACCCCGAGCTGATTCGGGACGCGGTGCCGTTCGGGCTCAAGCTCCAGGAGCAGGTGCTCCAGCAGACGCCCGATCACCAGCGGCTCTTGGGATCGCTGGCCAAGAGCTACACGCAGTACGCCTACGGTCTCGTCTACCCCGATTCGGAGGCACCTGGAGTCGCCGTCGCGCAAGCGAAAGAGATCCGTGCCAGGGTGAAGAGGCTGCTGCTCCGGGCTCGCGGCTACGGTTTTCGCGGCCTCGAAGTGAGCCATCCCGGGTTCGAGGAAGGCGTTCGCAAGGACCGCGCGGCAACGCTCGCCAAGATCACCAAAGACGAGCTGCCGTTGCTCTATTGGACCGCCGCAGCGTGGGGCGCAGCGGCGGCGGTGGCGAAGGACGACCCGCTCTTGCTGGGCGACCTGGGCATCGTCGAAGACTTGATGAAGCGCGCGCAGGATCTCGATGCCTGCTACGACAAGGGCGCGATCCACGAGGTGCTCATGTCCCTCGACGTGAGCCGTCCGGAGTCGATGGGTGGCAGCGTCGAGCGCGGTCAGAAACACCGCGAGCAGATCGCCGCCTGCGGCGGCGCCGACAAGATCGGCCCCACGGTGAGCTGGGCGGCGAGCGTGAGCGTGCGCAAACAGGACAAGGCGGAATTCGACAAGCTTCTGAAGGAAGCGCTCGCGTTCGACGTGAACAGGGCCCCCGAGTTCAAGCTCGCCAACATCCTGGCCCAGCGGCGTGCGCAACGCCTCCTCGACAAAGCCGACGATCTCTTCCTGAGCGACGACGACAGCGACGAGTGAGCGGCGCGGTGCGCGCCGCGTCCCACGCGTGAACCGCTCGACTCGCCTACTCGTCGAGCGCGCTCGGTGCGCCGGCCGCCTGCGCAGCCGGGGGCGCACCGATCGTCGTGGCTTGCACCCTCTTGGGCGGACGCACCCAGTGGGCGAAGCCTTGCGTCATCGCCGGCACGTAGGTGATGAGGAGTACGCCCACCGCCAGGACGCACAGAAACGGGAACGCCTCGCGATAGAGCCGCGTCAACGGCTTGCCGAATCGCGATGACGACAGAATCAAGTTGAGGCCCATCGGCGGGAACAGAAAGCCCAGCTCGAGATTCGCCAGGAACACGATCCCGAGGTGCAATGGATCGATCCCATACGCCACCGCCATCGGCGCGAGCAAGGGCGCCAGGATCACGATCGACGCGAAGATCTCGAACACGCTGCCGAGCACCAGCAGCACGCCGTTCAGCACCAGCAGGAAGACCACCTGCGAGTGAATGTGCGCCTGCGTCCACTTGAGCAACGCTTTGGGCACCTCGGCTTCCACGAAGTAGCTCGTGAGCCCCATCGCGACGCCGAGCAAGATCAGCACCGCGCCCACCAGCGTGGCGGCGCGGTGGATCGTGACCGGCAGCTCGCGGGTGGGATGCAGGTCGCGGAACACCGCGCACTCCACGATCACCGACGCGAGCACCGCCAACGCCGCCGCTTCCACCATGGTGGCGAAGCCCGTGAAGATCGCCGTCACCACCATCGCGGGGATCGCCACTTCCCACTTCGCCTGCCAGAGTGCGCGGCCGGCCTCGCGCACGTCGAACGGAGTGCGCGGCGCGTGCGAGCGCGCACCGATGAAGATGCTGTAGGCGGCCACCAAGAGCAGCATCAGCAGGCCAGGCAGGAATCCGGCGAGGAAGAGCTCTTCGACGCTCGCGCCAGCCACCACGGCGTAGAGGATGACCGGCAGGCTGGGCGGGAAGAGCAACCCCAGCGAGCCCGACGACGTCACCAGTCCGAGGCTGAAGCCCTCCGGGTACTTCTCGTTGAGCAGCATCGGCAGCACCAATCCACCGAGCGCGAGAATCGTCACGCCGGAGCCGCCGGTGAACGTCGTGAAGAGCGCGCACACCAGGCACACCACCAGCGCGATCCCGCCTGGCATCCAGCCGAAGAACGCGCGCGCCAGCATGAGCAGGCGCTTCGAGGCGCCGCCCTCGGCGAGGATGTAGCCCGCCATGGTGAGCAGCGGGATCGCCGGCAGCGACGGGTTCGCCACCAACCGGTAGGTCTCGGTGGGCACCGAGGCGATCGCCGTGCCCTCGGCGAAGTAGAAGAGCATCGCCAGCCCGGCCATCGCGACGAACACCGGCGTGCCGACGAGCATGCCGATGCCGATGGCGATCACTCCCGGCCACACCAGGTGCTCGGCGTAGCCCTCGACCTTGCCGAGCCCCAATCCCACGGCGATGCCCACCAGCGCGATCGCTCGACCGACCCAGTCGTCGCTGGCGCGCCACGCGAACCTGAGGCTCACCAGCGCCATCGCCACCGGCATGATGAGCTGGCTCACCCACTCCTTGATCCCACCCGGCAGCTCGGCGATGCCGGTGAACGCCATCTGCGACTGCACGAGCCGAGCGCACGCGTAGCTCAAGAGCGCCGCGACCGCGCCACTCAGCGTGTTCACGTAGATCTGGCTCGCGTAGCGGAACTTGCCGGGGGGAATCAGCTCGCCGGTGGCGAGCGCCAGGTGGCGCCCCTGGCCGGTCGCGATGAGCGCGCCCAGAAAACCGATCCACAAGGTCAGGTGCTGCGTGTAGAGGAGCCCACCCGGAACCCCGGACTTGAAGATCGCGCGCCCCAACACCTCCAGCACGGGCAGCAGGGTCATGAAGAACACGATCACCACCATCGACCACCGCTCGGCGGTGGCGATGGCACGTCCGGCTGCCGTGGTGGGTTCGGCGTGCGTCATTTCCACGTGCGTTCTCCCTTCGTCCGAGCGCGCGAAAGGCCGACTGGGCTCGCCCAGCCGGCCTTCGGCGACGATCAGCTCACGCGTCCGTCAGGAACGGGCCCGGCTCACTTGCCGCCCTTGGCCCGGAACTCGTCGCGCAGCTTCTTCACCATGTCGAACTGATCTTCGGGAACGACCTTGCCGCGAACGGACGGCCACGATTTCTCGGCGAAGGTGGCCCATTCGGCGCGTTCCGCGTCGCTGGCGTGGATCACTTCGAGGCCATTTTGCTGCATGGCCTTGATCGAGTCCGCTTCCAGCTTGCCGACCTCGGCGTTGATGCGCTTGCCGAACGAGCGCGCCGTCTCCATCAGCTTGGGCTGCAACGCCGGATCGATCTTCTCCCAGGTGTCCTTCTTGACCAGCGTCGCGGTGAGCAAGCGCCCCCACGGGATGTCCGGCATGTACTTGGCCTGTTCGTACCAGCGCGCGGCGTTGGCCATGATCGCGCCCGTGGCGAAGCTCTCGATCATGCCGGTGGTGAGCGAGGTCATCATGTCGGTGGACGAGAGCACCACCGGCTGAAAGCCCGAAGCCTTCCAGGCCTCGACGGCGTTCGGATCGCCCGCCCACGCGAAGATCTTCACCCCGTCGGCATCCGCGGGCTTGCGCAACGCCTTCTTCGCGAAGAAATGGATCCAGCCGGTATCGCCCCACGAGAGCACCACGTAGCCTTTTTCGAGGAGCCGCTTCTCCCACACCGGCTCCATCTTCTCGACCACGTAGTTGAACTCGTCGTCGGTGGTGAGAAGGCCGGGCACACCGGCGGCTTGCGGCGCCGGATCGATGTTGCGCATGCCCACGATCGTGATGGCGGCGGCTTGCACCTGGCCGACGCCCATCTTGGTGACGGTGTCGCCTTCGTTCCCCGTGACGCCACCCGAATACACCTTGAGCTCGACGTCGCCGTTCGACTGCTCCTTCCACTTTTCCGCCAGCTCGAGGAGCAGGTTCTCCCACGCCGAGCCTTGCGGCGCGAGTGTGGCGAGCTTGATCTTCACCTTGCCGGCGTGAGCCACCTCCGGTGCCGCGGTCAGCATCGCCGCCATTGCCGTCACACCCGCGAGCCAGGCACGAATCGCGCGCTGCATCGAGATCCTCCGCACACTCGAAAATCGAGGGAGAAAGCCCGGAGAGTAGGCGCGGGCCTCCCCACCGTCAACAGCGCGGCGCGGCACGCCCCACCGGCGGGCCAGCAGGCATTTCCCTTGCGCGCACGAGGGATCGGCGCCTACCGTGTTCGATCACCCGCCACGGATCGGAACGATAGGCTGGCGGTACCGGCTCCGTCCGATCCGCAGTTTCCCGGCGGGGACGGAGCCCCGCCCTCCACCGGGATCGCTCGGATCATTGGCTGGTGAGTTCGCGCGAGCGGGGAAAGGAATCGGCGTGAAGCGCGTCGGTGGTTTCGCGATCTCGGTGCTGGCGAGCGGGTTGCTGATCTTCCCCCAGCGTGCGGTTGCCACCGCCATCGAGGTGACCAGCGCCGCGGACGATCTTGCGTCCGGACCGAATGGCAACTGCACGCTGCGTGAAGCCGTGCTCGCGGCGAACGGGGACGTCGCCGTGGATGCTTGCCCCGCCGGCAGCGGCGCGGACGTGATCGAGATTCCCGCGGGCACCTACACGCTCACCCGCGCCGGCGCGGGTGAGGACGGTGGGCTCGCCGGCGATCTCGACGTCGATGGCGATCTGGTTCTCGCCGGCGCAGGCCGTGCGAGCACGGTCATCCGCGCAGGCGTGCCCGGATCGGTCGCGGTCGACCGCGCGATCCATCTCCACGGTGGTGGCAACGTCGAGATCCGCGACCTCACGATCCGCGACAGCGGCGTGACCACCGGCAGCGTCGGTCCCGGCGGCGGCATCCTCAACGACGGTGCATCGCTGACCGTGCGCCGCCTGGCGCTGGTTTCCAATTTCTGTAGCGCGACGGTGTGGTGGGACGCGTCCAGCGACGTGGGTGGCGGTCTAGCGCAGACCGCCGGCTCGCTGCTGCTCACCGAGTCCAACGTGGAACAGAACGCCTGCATGCGCGGCGCAGGGCTCGGCATTCTCGGCGGCACCTTCGCCATCGACCGATCCGTGGTGCGCCGCAACGTCGCCAGCCCCGCTGGCGGCGGCGTGCTCGTCGGTGCCTCGGTGAGCGGCTCGATCGATCACGCCGCGGTGGTGCAGAACGCCGCCCGCACGGGCGATGGCCCGGGGAGCTTCTGGCCAGGCGGGCTGGGCGGCGGGCTCTACAACGCCGGCACGGTCACGATTCAGGGCTCGACCTTGGCCAGCAACACGGTCACCAGCGGCTACCCGGACACGAGCGCCGGAGACGGCATCTACAACGCCGGCACAGTGACGCTCAGCTACGCGACCGTCGCCCGTAACGGCTTCCCGACTCCGCCCGGGAGCGCCTCGCGGTATCGCGCCATCGACAACGCCGGCGCGGCGGCAACGGCGACGCTGCACGGCTCGCTGATCGACGACCATTGCACGGGATCGGGCTTCGTGAGCACGGGCTTCAACGTCGAGCCTCAGGCCAGCTGCAACCTGACCGACTCGTCCGACTCGTCCAACGCGACCACGGCGGTGGGCGCCACCCCACAGCCATGGCTCGGCACCTACGTGCTGCCGCTGCTCGCCGGATCGGCGGCGCTGGACAGCGCCGGCGACGATCCCGCGTGCCCCGCGGACGACCAAGCGGGCACGCCGCGCCCGCTCGACGGCGACGGCGTGGGCGACGCGAGCTGCGATCGCGGCGCGCTCGAGATGCCCTTCGGCCCCGACGGCGATGGCGACGGCTATCCGGACGCGCTCGACGATTGCCCCGGCATCGCCGACCCCAATCAGACCGACTACGACTTCGACGGGATCGGCGACGCCTGCGACCTCTGCCCGGACCTGGACGGGGACAGCTACGGAAATCGAGCCGATGTGACTTGCCCCAACACCGGCGTGGACTGCGACGACAGCCGCGCGTACGTGAATCCGGCGATGACGGAGATCCTGGACAACGGCCGCGACGACGACTGCAATCCCGCCACCTCCGACTGCACCGACGCCGACGGCGACGGGTATCCGGCCACGCGCTGCCCGTACCCTCCCGTCAGCTACGACTGCGACGACGGCAACGCCGCGATTCATCCCGGCGCCACCGAAATCCCCCGCAACGGCATCGACGACGACTGCAACCCGGCGACACCGTGGGCGTGCACACCCCAGCTCGCCGACGCGGCGGTGGGTGGGAGCACGGCGCGCGGGCAATCGGCGGCGCCAGCGCTGGGCGCGGTGCTCGCCCTCGCCGTCGCGCTGCGCTCGCTGCGGCGTGCGCGACGCGCGCGGCTCAGATTCTGAGCGCTACACCGGGCGTGAGAAAGCACAGCCAGACCTCGACCACGGGCCGTCGAAAGATCTCCGTGACGGCGCGAGCGTAGAGCGCCATCTGCCCGCGGTAACGCTCGGCGGCAAGCGCCACCTCGGCTGCAGCCACGCGGTCGGTCTTGTAGTCGAGCAGGAGGAAGCCGCTTCGATCCTCGACCTCCGCCAGGAGGTCGATCACCCCTTGCACGACGATGCGATCGTCGGCACCGGGTTGCTCGGCGATCGACGGATGCACTTCGCCGGCGGGAATGCCGAGGGTGAACGGCAGCTCCCGTCGCAAGGCTTGCGGTCGCGCGGCGAGCCGCTTGCCCAACTCCGAGGCTCCGAAGGCGACGATGCCGTCGAGATCGATCGCCACGCGCTGCTCGTTCGTGAGCACGCGTCGCTCCACCAGCTCCGCAGCCGCCGCGGACGCAGCGGCTGCGTTCGACCAAGCGGCGGGCGCCAAATGCCGAAGCGCCAGGTGAGTGGCGATGCCCGCGTCCACGCCGCCCCGCGAGTCCTTCGACGTATCGAGAAACCGCGGGCGCTCACCCATGCGCTCGATCACGCCCGCGGTGACGAGCGTCGCGTCCCCTTCGCTGCCCACGCGCGACCGGGGCGCGCGGCTGCCCGCGCGCGCCCGCCGACCCTTGATCACCGGCCATTCGATCCGCGACGCATCCAGCTCGGCGGCGTCCTCGTCGGTGGGCGCTCCGGGCGCGAAACGCGCCTTGAGCTCGGTCACGCTCATCTTGGCGAACCGCCCGCTGATCGCGGTGCGCGGATACGTCCAGGCGAATCGCTTCGCGAGCTCCGCGCACTCGCGCTCCACGGCGGCGCTGGCGGGGTGGCCGATGGCGCTCGGCTCGAGCGCCGCCACCCGCGCCCAGTCGAGGAGCGCCCCGGACGCCCCCGGCACGGAGGGGCTCGGCACCGTGCGAGCGAGCTCCGCCTTCGTCCAGCAACGCACCGACCAGCGCGAAGGCTCCGCCACGCGTGCATCCGAGGGAGCGGTGCCATCGCCGAGAATCGCACCGGCCTCGGGGTGACGCGCCAACGCCGGGACCAGCCAGTCGAGGGGTCGCGCTGCGCCAGCGACCCACGCCTCGGGCAGCCGCTCGGGGTCGCCACCGACGCTCGCAACCCAGCGGGCGCGTTCGTTGGCGAGGCCACGTGCCGAGCCGATCAGCATCAGGCGCTCACGCGCCCGCGTGAGTGCCACGTAGAGGACACGCATCTCTTCGGCGCGCAGGCTCGCCGCACCGGCGGCGCGCACCGCGTGGTGCGCGAGCGATGCGAAGCGCGCTTTGAGATCGCGATCGACGACGCGAAGCCCGAGCCCGAGGTCGCGGTGGAAGAGCACGTCGCCCTCGAGGTCCCGGTCGTTCCACTCGGTACCCAGGCCGGCCACGATCACGAAGGGGAACTCGAGGCCCTTCGATTGGTGGACCGTGAGCAGGCGCACCACGTCGTCACCGGCGCCGAGCGTCGCGGGCAATCCCAGCTCCTCGTCGCGCTCGCGGAGCTTGGAGATGAACGCCAGGAACCGCGCCAAGCCCTGGCGCGCGAAGTGATCGAACTCGCGAGCGCGGTCGAAGAGCGCGAGCAAATTGGCGCGGCGCTGGGCGCCCCCCGGCATCGCACCCGCCACGTCCACGATGCGGGTTTCGCCGTAGATCCGCCATACCAGACGGGAGAGCGGGCCGCGACGCGCGGCGGTGCGCCACTCGTCGATGCGCGTGAGCAGTGTGACGAGCTGGGCACGGATCGGCTCGTCGAGCGTCCCGCCCCCCGACGCGGACGCGCGCACCGCGTCGATGAAATCGCCGTCGCGATCCGCGAGCCGCATGCGAGCGAGGTCCGCGGCGCGAAAGCCGCCGAGAGGCGACAGCAGCACCGCGGCCAGTGGGATGTCCTGGCGCGGATTCTCAAGCGTCGCGAGCAATGCCAGCAGGTTCTCGATCTCGGTGGCCGCGAACCATCCGGTGCCGACGTCGGCGTGAAAGGGCACGCCGAGGCTCTGGAACACGCTCACGAACGAGGGCGCGCGATGGCGCACCGAACGCATCAGCACCACGACGTCGCGATAGCGCGCAGGGCGACTCACCCACGCGCCGTCGACGCGCTCCCACACCCGCGCGGCTGCAGAGCCTGCTGCCGGGTTTCCCTCGACCACGGCGCGCGCGCGGGTGGCGGCAACGATCGCCTCGCGTTCGGCGGCGCTCGCATCGGCGAGCCAGCGATCGAGCTCGCCGGCCGGCGGCTCGGCAGCGAGAGCGCCATCGCCCCCCTCCTCACCATCACCCGCGTCGTCCCCCTCGTCGGTCGCATCGCCGCGCTCGACGAGATGAAGCTCGACCGGCGCATCTGCTTCCGCCCCGCCGTCAACGAATCCTGCCTGCGCGCAGGCGCCGCCGGGGTATTCGGCGCTGTAGCAAAGCGCGGCGTCGCCGTCGTACGCGATCCCACCGACGCCTTCGCTCATGATCTGACGAAACACGAAGTTCACCGCATCGACGATGGAGCGCCGGCTGCGGAAGTTGGCGCTGAGCGCGATCGCGCGCCCTGTGCCTTCGTCGCGGTGCGCCGCGAGGCGAGCGAGGAAGAGCCCAGGATCGGTGTGCCGGAAGCCGTAGATCGACTGCTTCACGTCGCCCACCACAAAGCGATTTCCTCGTGTTTCCTCGGGGGTCTGGAACAGACCCCCGCCCATCGCGGCGAAGCCGCGATGGGTCCCACCCCCAAGTCGCTTCGCTGCGCTCGCGGCGCTGTCGAGGACTGAGCGTGGAGACCCATGCGCCGCGTCTGCCAGGGCAAGCTCGCTCGGCAGCTGTGCGAGCGCCCTGGCGCCAGGCGACGAGCTGCGTGAGACGAGCGAGAGGATCGCTTCCTGCACGCCGTTCACGTCCTGGTACTCGTCGACGAGGACCTCCTCGAAGCGCTCCCGGAGCTCGTGCGCGACGTCGCTCGGCTCGAACCCGCCGCGCTCGACGTCCCAAGTGCCGAGCAACGCCAGCGCAGCGTGCTCCAAGTCGTCGAAGTCGAGGGCGGCGCGCCGCTTCTTGAGGCGCCCATAGCCCCGATCGAGCGCTTCCACCAAGGCCACCAGCGCCCGCGCGTGCGGCACCAACGACTGCAGATCCGCCAACCACTCGGACTCCTCGGGCCCAGCGAGCTTCGCGACCAGCCCGGCGACTCGACCCTTCACCCAGTCGCGGCGCTTCTTCACGAAGCTCTTGAGCTCGAGGTCGACGTCGCCGCGAATCGGGCTCAAGCTGCCGAACGAGATGGCCGCCAACGCGGCGATCAACGACGGCCAATCGCCTGCATCGGCGATCTGCGCCGCCGCGCCCTCGAGCGCCGCCACGTCGACGGCGAGCCGCTTGCCGTACGCTGCTGGGCCACCCGGCCGAGCAGCGACCGTCTCCAACCCGGCCAGCTCGGCGCGAAGCCGCGCCAGCTCGCGAGCCAGCCAAGCGCGGATCGACGTCCAATACGGCGTCGCGTGAACACCGGGCGCTCGCGACGCGCGTTCGAGACGCGCTACGGCCTCCGCCAACCACTCCGCCGGTCGCGCCAGGCTGCGGGTGTACGCGTGCAGCGCCGTGACCAGCGACTTCACGGCCACCGGCGCCTCGCCCCCGCCATAGCCCGTCACCAGCGCCAGGAACTCGGGATCCTCGCAACGATGCGCGTCCTCGAACGCGGCCTCGAGCGCCTCGGCCAGCATCAGCCCTGCCTCGTGCTCGTCGAGCACGGACGCCCGCGGATCGAGACCGAGGCGATGAAAATGCTCGCGCACCAGCCGCCAGCAGAACGCGTGGATGGTGGAGATCGACGCCCGTGGCAGGAGCGCGAGCTGTTCGCGAAGGGCTGGGTCGTCGCCGTTCGTCTCGAGGATCTTCGTGAGCCGCGTGGCGATGCGCTGCCGCATCTCTGCCGCAGCCGCCTCGGTGAAAGTGACGACCAGCAGCCGGTCGATCGGCGCGCCGCGCTCGGGATCGAGCAGGCGCTGGATCACCCGCTCGACCAATACCGAGGTCTTGCCCGAGCCAGCGGCGGCCGTCACCAGCACGTCCACACCGCGCGTGACGATCGCTTCGCGCTGCTCGGCGGTGAAACGCGCCAACGCCTCGTCCTCGACGGGCACGGTCATGGCGCGGTCTCCGCCAGCCGTGTGAGGAGCTCGCCGCGGGCGAGCGTCGCCAAATCGACGTAATCCTGACCGCGGATGGCCGGATCGAATTGGCAAACCGATCTCATCGCGCAGTACCCGCACGGCGTGCGGTCGCGGCCGAGCCGGTAGGGACGCGCCGCGACCTCGCCGTGCAGGATGCGGGTGCTCGCCTCGCTGGCACGCCGCTCCACGTGCGCCAACAGCCGTGTCAGGTCCGCTCCGCTCGCCACGCTCGCCCGCTTCGAGGCCGAGCCGTCCTTCTTGATCTCGACCGGCAGCAGATCCGACGTTCCCTCGGGCTCGGCGCCCATCGCCACCAACACCGCCGGATCGTCGATGAGCAAACCGCGCATGCGGCTTTCGAGGCGCCACCGGCGCGCCGCGATCTCGCGGGGAGGTCGCGCCTCGTGCAGCGGCAGCGGATCGTGCACGGGAAAATAGAGCGCGCCAGCAGGTCGAAGCCGCCCGCGGCCGAGCTGTTCGCCGTGCGCCGTCACCGCCCACAGATACGCCAGCAACTGCAGGTCGAGGCCGTGAAAGACGCGGGAGTCCTCGAGAGCGCGGGCGCGGCGCTTGTAGTCGATCACGCGCACCCACGCGACGCCGCGCGCATCCACGTAGACGTCCACCCGATCGATTCGCCCGCGCAGCACCGTGGGTGCGAGCCCCGCCGGCACGGGCACCTCGAGTCCCGGCAACACCACACCCGACCGGGCACCAGGGGCCGCACCGAACGGCAGCTCGACGGCCAGCGGCGCGAATCGCCCGCGTCGGGCGTGCTCACCGAGCAGCCCGACGCTGCCTTCGAGCACCTTCCCCACCGCGCTCAGCAAGTAGCGATGCTGCGGATCGTCGAGCACCAGCTCGCTCTTGAGACGCGGCGCCAACTCGTCCATCAGCTCCGCCACCCGCTGCCGCGCGTCCGCATCGGACACTTCGGCCCAAGCCCGCCCCTCGCCGGCGAAGCTCTGGACCATTCGGCTCAGTACCGCGTGGTTGAGGGCACCGAGATCGCTCGGCAGAAGCTCGGCATTGGGGCGCTCCGCGAGCTCGAGGCCGTGATTGGCGAAGTGCTGGAACGCACACGCTGCGAACGATTCGAGGCGACTCACGCTGGTGCGGTGCCGCGCGCCACCGGCGAAGAGCGCCGCCGCCAGCTCGTCACCGAGCGGCGCCATTCGTCGCGCGAGCGCGCCCTCGTGATCCAGGGCGGCAAAGGGCGCCAGCGCCTCCACACGAAGCGTGGGCTCGGTGGCGAGCCAGCGGGCGAGCGCCAGCGCGCGCAAATCCGGCGATTCGCCGGCGTCACGCGCGGCACGAAGCACGCGTGTCAGCACCGCGATCAGCTCCCGCGATCGCACGACCTCGTCGAGCGCCAGTGGCGGAGACGAAGATGGCTCGCGCCAGGCCGCGGGGAACGTGGCGCGCAGCCGGCGGACGTCCCGAGCCGGCTCGAACGGCCGTCCCTCGTCGTCGCCGAGCGGGTAGCCAACCCACAGCCACTCGCTGGCGCGCGTGAGCGTGAGGTACGCGAAGTAGCCGTCGTGAAGCAGCCGCTCGCGGGCGGTGGCGCCGAGCGTCAGACCTTCCGCGGCGAGCCGCTCGCGATCGGCATCGGAGAAGATCGGATCCTCGCTCGGTGGCGGCGGATAGGCGCCATCGACGGCGCCTAGCACGAATGCGGCACGCGTGCCGAGGTGACGCGAGCGCTCGATGGTGCCGACAACGACCTGATCGAGGCCGGGCGGAATCAGGCCGAGGTCGAGCGACTCGAGCCCCGCTTCCAGCACCGCCAGGAATCCGTCCAGCGTCTGCGGCTGGTCGCCGAGCGCTTCCACGAGCTCGTCGAGGAGCGACACCACACCGCGCCACGCTTGTCGATGCTCGCGTGCCAGATCCGGCCGGCGCGCCGCGATCGCCTCGTCGGTCCAGCGAGCGAGGGTGGCTGCAACGTCGAGGGCCTCGACGAGCCCCCAGGTCGCCTCCGCGAGCACGCGCGTGTCGAGCCGCGAGGCGTTCGCGACACGCGCGCGCATGGCCACCAACACCGCCGTGGCCTCCCGGCGGTCGCGATCGAGGCGCCGAAGCTCCGCGTCGGTCGCACGATCGATCGGCCGCTCGTCCTCGAGCGAGAGCTGGCGGACGAAGCGCCACGGTGTGTCGCCGTACCAAGCCTCGCCGCGGATGCCGTGGGTGAGCGCGTAGGTTTCCAGCCGGTCGACGACGTCGCGCTCCACCTGCACCAGATCCGTGCGCAGGTAGCGGAAAACCGCCTCGTGGCGCCAATCGTGTGCCAGCGCTTCGAGCGCGGCGCGCACCAGCTCGACCAGCGGATGGTGGGGAATCGGCCGCCTGCGATCGACGAAGACCGGCACGCCGTGCTCCTCGAACACCGCCTCCACCAGATCGGCGTAGGCATCGAGGTCGCGCAGCACCACCGCCACCTCGCGATAGCGGATGCCCCGTTCGCGAACCAGGCGGGTGATCGCACGGGCTGCGGCCTCGACCTCGTCGCGACGTCGTGGCCAAGCCGCCACCGTGATCCGCTCCACCTCGCCCGCGAACGGCGTCACGGACGCGGCGTCGAAGAACGTCGCCTCGAGGTGAGCGAGCTCGGGCGCTCCCTCGAACCGGGCCGGCGGACGTTCCACGCGATCCAGCCCCAGCGGTGGTTCGAGCGCCACTCCCCGCTTCTTGGCCAAGGCCTGCAACGCAACGCTCGTTTCCAGCGACGGATGAAAGAGAAAGGTCGGATCGGAGAGCCGCGTTGGATCGGGCTGGACGCGGGAGTCGAGAAGCAGCGTCACGCTCACACGCTCGGCCACCGCGAGCAGCTCACCCACCACCTCGAGCTCTTCGGGCGTGAATCCGGCGAAGCCGTCGATCCACACCGAGGCACCGCGAAGCGCCGTCGACCGCGCCAGGCGCGCCACCAAAAGCCCGAGCTGAACGTCGGGATCGGTGAAGCGCTCCGCGCAATGATCATCGAGAGCCTCGGTGAGCAGCGCGAGGTCGCGCGCCTTGAGTGAAAGCGTGCTCGGCCTGCCGCGCTCGCGCTCCAGCGCTGCAGCGCGTTCGCGCAGTGCGTCGGGGGTCACCCCCTGTGCCCGCAGCTC